>CP112999.1:1553472-1864167 GCA_026625165.1 Methanoregula sp.
GCTCTTCTGCCTTCCTCACAACGGCCTGCGCCAGAGGGTGGGCCGAGTTCTTCTCGACTGCCGCGGCAAAAGAGAGGAGGGTCTCTTCGGTGATTCCGTAAGGGACAAGGTCGGTCACTTCCGGTTTTCCCCGCGTCAGTGTGCCGGTCTTGTCCACAGCGACGGTCGTGACCTTCTCCGCGATCTCGAGCGCCTCGCCGTTCCGGATCAGGATTCCCAGCTCGGCCCCGCGCCCGACACCCACCGTCACAGCTGTCGGTGTCGCAAGCCCGAGTGCGCACGGGCAGGCAACCACGAGAACGGAGATAAGCGCCGTCAGCGCAAAGAGCAGCGTGCTGTGGAATACAAGATACCATGCCGCAAACGACGCAAACGCAATCACGAGGACAACGGGGATGAAGTACGTGACCGCCACATCCGCAATTCGCTGCACCGGAGGTTTGTTCCCCTGCGCCTCTTCAACGAGCCGGATGATCTGGGCGAGCACCGTCTCTTTCCCGACATTTGTTGCTCTGACCGAGAGGACTCCGTTCTGGCTGATGGTACCGGCAACGACCCGTGCCCCCTTTGCCTTCATTGGCGGGACGGGTTCACCGGTGATCATCGCCTCATCCACATAGCTCTCGCCCGCGACGACCTCCCCATCAACCGGGATCTTCCCGCCAGGCTTCACGATCACGATATCCCCGACAGTTACATCTTCAACCGGGATCTCGGTCTCGTTCCCGTCTCGGATGATGATCGCGGTCTTTGGCTTGAGCCCGATTAGTTTTTTGATTGCGTCCGAAGTCCTCCCCTTTGCCCGGGCCTCGAGGTACCGCCCGAGCATGAGGAACGATGCGAGCATGATCGCGGTATCATAGAACATGAACTCATGGGTGAGAACGATGGAGAACGTGCCCATCACCGATGCGGCAAACGAAACGCCGATCCCCATCGCATACATGACGTCCATGTTCAGCGTCCTGTGGGAGAGCGCGATCCACGCGGCGCGGAAGATGGGGTACGAGACGTAGATGAAGACAGGTGTTGCCACGATGAGCATCACGTACGGGAGCACGTGCATGGGGATGGGAAGCGGAACCCACATGGCGACCATCAGCGGGATGGAAACAGCAAACCCGATCGAAAACCGGAGGAACTTTTCCCGCAGGTCTTTTTCCCGGATCTTCTTCTCTACCTCCTCGCTTACTTCCTCGGAAAGCCCGATGTACTGGTAACCGGCATCCCCGATCGCCTTTTTCATGTCTGCAAGCGTCGTAATACTCTCGTTGTATGTCACGTACGCCTTCTCCGTTCCGAGGTTGACGGTTGCGACTGATACACCGGGAAGAGCACGGAGCGCGGCCTCGATCGTCTCGACGCAGGTGGCACACATCATCCCACCAACCTTGATCGTCGCCTGCCGGTTGATTACATCGTAGCCGGCGTCTTTTATCGCTCTTTCAAGGTCTGGAAGTTTCACTTTTTCCGGATCGAATTCAACATGCGCCGTGTCAGTGCCAAAGTTTACCTGCGCCTTTCCGACATCGTTGAGCCTTGAGAGGGATTCCTCGATATTGATGGCGCAGGTCGCGCAGTGCATGCCGGAAATTTTCAGTTCGGCTTTCTTCTTTTCAGGTTCGGGCATGGGCTCCTCCGCGAGGATTATACTATGAGGGGAAATTATCCTGCTCTTTGTACAAAAGGGTTGTGAGGGATCATGCTATCCTTCCTGTCCGGCCCATTATGGCCGGTTTTATTTTCGTGCGAAAAAGCCCTGCCACAGGAATAAACAGGAGGACGGATAATCCTTTACCGGAGATTCACCCTGTCATGAAAATCCTCGCCATCCATGGGAGCCCCCGGACGATCCGGAGCGGAACGCGAAAACTCGCCGGCTTTGTGCTGGAAGGAGCGGCAGACACCGGCGCGGAAACGGAGATGATCGATCTCGCGGATCTCCGGGTCACGCCCTGCACGGACTGCGAGGGCTGCAGGATGACCGGCACCTGCGTATTTGATGACGATGTGCCCGAACTCCTGTCACGTATGAGGGAAGCGGATGGGATCGTTTTCGGTTCACCGGTCTATATCGACAACGTCACCGGCCAGATGAAGATCTTTATCGACCGCCTCGCGGATGCAATCCACTACCAGCTGCTGGCCGGGAGATACGGGTGCGCCGTTGCTGTCACGGAGGAATCGGGCGGTAATGAGGTTGTCGCGTATCTCGAACACGTGCTCAATTACCTTGGCGTCATATCCGTTGGCGGCATCGGCATCGCAACACAGGGAGATGCCGGCGCGATCGATCGTGCGGAGCCGAATGCACGGGCGCTGGGAGAAAAACTTGCCGGCGCGATCCGGGACGGATATTCTGATCCTGCTCAGGAAAATATCCTTAGAGAAAACCGGCGGTACTTTAAAACAATCGTGGAAGCGGACCGCGACTTCCGCACAGCGGAATACGAGGAATGGAAAAGGAGGGGGTGGCTGGACTGAACGGCAAAGGATTTGCTAGAGGATACCGGAAAGAAGGTTTCCTGCCGGATCAGTCTTCCCGTCCCGGCTCTGATGGGGGCGTTGAGGTGACCTTCCAGTAAAATCCGGCCACACAGACGATGATCAAAACAGCTAACAGGATTGCGCTGAAGATATTTTCCGCAATATTTGTGCTGACCGATATATTCATGTGGACTATGTCATTGAAGATGCCGATCAACAAAGCGACAACCAAGAACAGGATTGCACCGGTGATTATGCCAAGGATCACCGCAGCGGCAACGCGGAGCGGATCTGGTTTTACGGTCATGTGAAATTCTCTAAAGCATGGTGAACCTTATTCATATAAAAACCCCGGGCACGGGTCCCGACTGTGCGAAAGTCAGGATCACGCCATTCTTCGCATAAATTGGGAGAGAATTCACCAATAATTGGTTATTTTGTCAAAATACGCATTTTAAACACACTATTTATGAATTTGAAAATCAGGGCAACAACGCGTTTCTGTGGCACGATAATCTGAAAAACGGACTGGACATCAGGTAAACCATACGAGGCCAAAAGAACGTTGCTAAATTGCACGGTTTTATCCCGCTATAAACGCGTATTTTTTGAAAATGCCCGATTAAAACAATATTTTCTGTCGGCGTGGACACCGCTTCCACTGGAGCGAAAAAGGCGGAAAGTTACCTGAAAATTTAAAGGCCGTATTAAGCGTATTTTGGCAAACGGGGCAAGATTTGGATCATGGGGTTGCGGGAAGTGTAATGTGAACTGAATCTAACTAACAAACTGATGGCATCAACGAACATTTGAATGAAGGATTAAAAAATGACTGCAATTATACAGATTCTGTTAAGAATTTTTTATATTCTTTCAGCAGCGCCGCCCCGTATGCTTCTTTCTTTTTTGTCGGTACGTAGTTGAGGGCCTGAGTCCGCTTCAGGAGTTCTTCGGTGATCGATGTGTCCTCAGTGAGTTTCAGCTTTTTTACTTCTGCCAAAATCCAGTCAAGCTGGTCAATGCCGGTCTCTTTCCCGTCAATTAAGATCATCTTGGTCTTGATCTTGTCGGGCGGGATGCCCCCGCAGATCGAGCAGTAGTACCCGTCCTTGTCGTCCCCGCCCATCTCATTACTCCCGTATCATCGTCAGGCTCATCTTGAACTTCGTGATCGCGGAAAGTGCGTGAGGGACGTTTGCCGGAAAAATAATCGTCTCTCCCTCTTTCATCTGGCATGTCTGCCCTGCAATCCAGACCTCGCATTCGCCCTCAAGGATCGTGACGAGCGCATCGTACGGCGTAGCGTGCTCGGAGAGCCCTTCGTTCTCGTCGAACGAGAAGAGTGTGATGTTGCCGGCTTTTCTCGAGATGATCATCCGGCTTGCGACCGTACCCTCGGCATAACTGACGAGATTTTTTAGGTTCAGGACTTTTCCCTTCAGATCCTCGCGCTTCTTATCCGCCTTTTCATGCTTATCCGGATCTTCAAACTTGTATTCCGCCATACCGTTTCTCCTCACAAAGATGTAGGTGTGATCTGGTAATATTACCTGACCTCATTTATTATTCCTTATGATTCCCCGATCCTGATGATCTGCACCGGACAGAGATCTGCAGATTCCCTGGCGCACGCTTCAAATTCTTCCGGTGGGATTCCCTTTGCAATGTTTCCGTTAACGCGATACTTCTCCACAATCTGGCTGAACGAGTCATCGGGGTTCTCTTCGAAAAGACCGGGACATGTCTTCTGGCACGTTCCGCAGCTGACACAGGTTCCGCGATCGATCTCAACCATCATAGTATCAATCCAGTCGCTGCATCCTTAAAAATTGTACCAGTTGGGGAACCTGCAGTATTTTTTCCCAAACCCAATTTGGAAACTTCTCTGTTTTTCTCTCGATACCAATCCTTTACATCAGGGCAAGAAACATCGCGTATACCGCCACCTGCAGGATCGTGAGCGGGATACCGGGCCGGGCAAATTCCCAAAACGTGAGCGTCTCCCCCTGCTTCTCGGCATTCTGGATAATGATGACATTGCTTGCCGCCCCTAGAATCGTAAGGTTGCCGGCAATCGTGCTCCCTGCGGCAAGAGCGAGGAGCTGAGCCGTTGTCCCTCCCGCCTGCATTATCATTGGCTGGAACAGGGCGACAAATGGGACATTTGAAATAAACTGGCTGATGACAACACCCGTTGCAAGGATCATCGGAACCGATGAAACTGCACCGGTTCCGACAAACGACTGGAAGAACCCGGTCTGCCAGACACTTGCCATTAGTACAAACATGGCAGCAAAGAAGACCAGCGTGTACCAGTCAATCCCGGACAGCACCTTTATCCGGTCACCTGATAATATCAGGACCGGAGCTGCTGCACAGAGTGCAATGAGCGGAAGCGCAATCGCAAACTCCCTGCCGGCAAGTGACAGCACAACGTTCACCGCAACCAGCGTGATGATGATGCCAAGCGAGCACTGGCAGATCCGCATGGAACGGGTATCAACGGGTTCAGGGGGTTGGTGCCGCAGCTGGCGGGACGAGAATTCTTTTCTATAGAATATCTTCAGGACTGCAAACGCGATGATGAGATTGATCAAGCTGGGAAGGGCAAGGTGCCATGCAAACGTGACAAACGGCGCTTGCATCCCGGTGTTCACCGCAACAAGAAGGTTCTGGGGGTTGCCGATCGGGCTCATCACGCTCCCTGTCGTTATCGCTACGGCAAGCGAGAGCAGGAGCAACTTTGGGGAAATGCCAGACCTTGCTGCAAGGGTAAGGACGAGGGGGGTGCCGATAATTGCCAGCGTGTCGTTCATGAGGAACCCGGAGAGTATGCCCATGAACAGGATGAGGGTGATGACGAGCCGGTCAACGGTTAATGCACGGCGGAAGAGCCGGTACGAGATGAACCCGAGATACCCGCTTCTGACCAGCGCTTCCCCTACGACAAACATGCCAAATAAAAACACCATGACATCGATGTTGATCGCCCGCACTGCATCGGCCGGGGTTATCTGGCCAGAGAGAATTACAGCCAGCGCTCCGCCAAGCATGATCTGCCATATCCTTAAGGTAAACCTGCCCACCTGACGCACCGCGATCAGCAGGAACACGGCTGCAAGGACGATAACCGGGATGTACGTATAATCCATGTATGAATGCGGGCTGATGAGGGTTGGCATCCGGTCCTTTTTGATTGTAACAGAGTAACACATTGTTGAAGTCAACAATCGACCGCATCAGAAAGTACTCTACCATGAAACCGGGTCCGGTTGATTCATGCAACCACTTCATCCGTACAAAAGGACCATGAAAGACAGGATTGAAATTGAACTGTTGACCAGATGTTAAAAAACAAAAGTTACCTGTTGTAAAAAGCGGAATTCTCAAATAGTCTTAAGCGAGAATTCCTGTGTATGAAAATCAAGCTCGTAGTCCCGGTCGTCACAGTTCTCGTCGCACTCCTTGTCGTCGCGGGCTGTACCGGTGGGGGAAGTCAGACAACCCCGTCACAAACAGCAGCTCCGACTCAAGTTCCCACGCTCGCCGTTTCAACAACCGTTTTCCCAACGGCTGCCGGCAGTTCAACCCAACCCGGCCCGACCCAGACGCTCCCTGCTGCAACTCCGGTCTCATTTTCAGTTGAAAAAGCTGGCACCTATTCGACAACAATCATCACAACCTTTGACGGTGGCAAAGGCATGAGCGGGGTAAGCAAGGTCGATGTCCGTGTCACCCGCGCTGATGGTACGGTCGTTACGGGGGTGCTCAAACCCTTAAAAGGCGAAACGGTTGAGCTGGAAGGGACCAAGGGCACGGACAGGGTTGAGGTTATCGTGACCATGAATACCGGCTCCGTGTACAAGGTCATCGACCAGCAGATGCCGTACAAGACACGTGGCTGATCTTAAAACATTCTTCATCTTTTTCTTTTTTTTTTAAAAATGGTTTTTTTCATCAGCGTGCCGACAAGAGAGAGAATTATCAAAACAGGTAAACCCGGAATGGGGTTATTATAAGAGATTCTTTAATTATTTTCCTCTCCTGACGTTCCAGTGAAGCAATACGCCATCACCCGTCTGACAGATATTACAAAGAGTAAGCCGGGGAAAATCAGCCTCGCCGATAAAACCGTTTCCATCGGAGAGTGTAGGAGCATCCTTCCCACTGATGATGATATTACCGACAAATGTGTACAATTCATCGACAAGCCCCTTTGCAAACAGTCCGGCGATCAGAGTACCGCCACCTTCCACCATAAGACGACGTACCCCCATCAGCGCCAGCTCTTCAAGCACCGATTCAAGGTCGACTTCATCCTTTCCGGCAACCACCACCTTTGAAAGTTTTCCTAACATGGCAACCTTTACCGGATCCGCCTGCTGCGACACCGCCACTACCCTCATGCCATCACCCTTACGGAGCACAGACGCATCAAGAGGGATGCGGGCAAAACTGTCTATAACCACCCGGACAGGATGCTCGTCTTTTCCCTGTTCTTTGCGTTTCTTCTTTAGATCATCAGATTTCACCGTGAGAGATGGATCGTCTGCAAGCACCGTCCCGATGCCAACCATCACGGCATCGCTTTCAGCCTTGAGACCGTCCACCCTTATAAAGTCCTCGGCGCCCGAGATCTTCACCTGCCGTCGCTCGCGGGTGGAGATCTTGCCATCTGCGCTCATCGCTACATTGACAACGACATGAGGGCGCATAAATGATCCTTTGATCCTCAGGGTATTATAGCAACCGGATGGACTGGAGCAGGACCAAAGAAACACCAGAGCGATACCGGATTTAAAAATCCTCACCATGAGGCTTGTACCAGAAGATTTCAACGGTTTTTTGCGGGTTTTTAGAGAATGTATTTATAAAAACAGCGTCAAAGAACTGGTATATACATGCATCGGTATATCGCCCTGCCGCGTTATTCCATCACCCATACTGACTTTGTCCGACTCTGCGTCATCGTCTCGCTCTCCCTTTCGAGCATTTTTATCAGCTCCCTTGCACTTGCACGGAATATCCACACGATTTCCCCCCAGCTTTTCTATTTCCCGATCATTTATGCAGCCTATTTTTACCGCCGCAGGGGGATCTATGTCGCCGGTGCCTGCGCAATCGCCTACCAGGCTGTCGCTTATTACTATATTTTTCCTGACACGTTCAGCATGGGATATGCAACAGGGCAGTCGGTGCTCTTCATATGCGTTGCCGCGGCAGTTTCATACTTTACCGAACGATTGACAACCAGTGAAGGCCGGTACCGGAGTATTTTTGAGAACTCACATATCGGGATCGTCTTTATTAACGTTGATACGCTCGCGATTACCCTTGCAAACGGACATCTGGCAAAGATTTTGGGATATTCTCCTGACGAACTGGGAAAATTGACCATATCCCAGCTCTTCTATTCGCGGGATGAGCAGCGAAGATTTTTAAAACAATTAGGATCGGCGAGCCAATCGACCGGTATGGATACCCGGTTTGTGACAAAGAAAGGCGATCCAATCCGGGTCAGACTGTCGTGGGGGAAGCCTTCCGGGAACCAGGTGAGCCTTTCGGTTGTCGATATCAATGAGTTAAACCTCAACCTGCAGACAAACCTCACGTCCCTGAGTCAGAACGGGTTACTGATGGATACAACACCTGTCGGAATGGTGATCACCAACAACCGGAAGATTGTTCGTTCCAACCCTTCCTTCAACTCATTTTCAGGATACAGGGGTGAAGATCTGGCCGGAAAGGATCTTGTCATGTTCGTCCATCCTGATGACCGGAAGGAGTTTAGTGACCTGGTATCAAGGTCAACGGGGAAGACGCAGGTTTTGATAAACCCGGAGTTCCGGTTCCTCACCAAATCAGGCGTGATCAAACGGGCGACACTGTTTTTCACCCCGTTTAATGATGACGGGATCCCTTCGGTACTCATCACGATCATGGATATTTCCGAACGCGAGAGCCTCAAAGAACAGATCCGGCAGGACAATGAACGGCGGCGCGGGGTCATTACCAATGTGGCGCACGAGCTGCGCACGCCCCTCCAGCCCATCATCGGGTACCTTGATATGCTTATTGCAGACCCCGAAGAGTTTGGCATTTCCGAAGATACGAAAAAGATCCTTGGGCGGTGCCTCCAGAGCGCGGACCGGGAGCGCCGGATTATCAACCAGATGATTGACTTCTCTGTGATCGATTCCGGAAAGCTCCCGATCAATTATTCAACTTTTTCTGTCCGGGAACTCTTAAAAAATATCAGCAATGCAAGCGGGTACTCTATGAAGGCTGATATTGCCTGTGATATCCCGCACGGTCTCACGTTTATAGGTGATGCACACAAGATTTCGATTGTCATTGACTCGATACTTTCAAATGCGGTAAATTATTCCACACCTCCCCGGAAGGTAAAGATCACCTACAACTCGTCTGCCGATGACACCTATCACCGGCTCGCCATCCGGGACAATGGAATCGGCATCACGGAAGCCCAGCTCGATGAGATCTTCGAGCCCTTCCATCTCGCTGACGCAGACCTGTTGAGCCGGAAGTATGAACGGATCGGACTCTCGCTCTCGATAGCAAAGGAATACATCCGGATGCATGGGGGTTACATCAGCGTCGACAGCGTCGTCAACCATGGCAGCACGTTTACCCTCCATATCCCAAAAATTCCTCATGAGGATGTCATCACGCCTGAATCCTTTGACCTGTGGTTGTGAAATTGAATCAACCATGTCCAGAGCGCAGGATAAATGCAGGGGGTGATGCGATTAGTCGTTTCAATAGTTCCGGGAAACAATATCTTATCGATTGAAAATCGCATTGACAGAGTGAACAGCCGGAGATTAGTCCGGCAACCGGCTCTTCCCGTTCCGTCTCTTTAACGCCCTGCATTTGTTAAAATAGGTTTCACCCCAGATCCAGGGCTGGTAGGTGCCGCACATATGGGGTTTGATATCGTGGATGCTGCAGAGGTATCGCTTCCTGCCGACGCGGCGCAGGAACGGGCAGACAGCGGGATAGTCGTGGGTGACCGGGTCGCGCATTTCCACGGTGACAACATCGTGCAGCTCATCGGGCGCAAGGTCCGAGCAGTTCACCCATGATCCATCGTTTTTACAGGCAGCGAAGTTCCGGAGGATGTCCTGCCTCCCCTGTTCGATCCAGCCAAACAGGTTCTCAGCCGTAGGTGTGATGCTGTCCCCAAAGATCCTGCAGCAAAGCCCACACTGTTCGCATGGTTCATCGCAATCCTGATGACCGTCTTCCTTGTGACCGTCCATTCCTGTCTTTAATTATTTATCCGCACATCTGGATAAGGTTTGATATCCTGCATAAGCAGAGTTACGAAAATAAAAGAAAGCACCGGATGAAGGTTTAGGGATCCATGATTTTGGGACCGGGGGATTCACACTTCCCGGGACTTTTTTTCTTTGAGCAAAATATCAAACCGGGTACCCCTGTCCCGGTGCAATTCAATCGTCCCCATAAGTTGTTCGACAAGGCTTATTACAAGTTTTAAGCCAAGCGACTGGGAATTTCTCCAGTCAAGGTCAGCAGGAATTCCTACTCCGTCATCGGTAAAGACGACACTGATTATATCGCCGTCTTTTTTGATATTAAGAGAGATTCTACCCGTTCTCCCTTCAGGGAACGCATACTTCAGTGCATTTGAGAAGAGTTCATTGATGATAAGCCCCATCGGAATCGCGGTATTAATGTCTACAAACATATTTTCGACATCAATATCAAGGCTGATCGATTTCAGGCTGAACCCATAGAAATGGAATAGGATCTGGGTAATATCCCGGATGTACCCGGCAACATTGATCTTTGAGATATCATGTGTCTGGTAGAGCCTTTCATGTACCATCGCCATTGCTTTGACCCTGTTCTGGCAGTCACGGAGCGCTTCAAGGCTTTTTGCATCCTTCACGTACCGTGACTGCAGGTTGAGGATGCTGATGATGATCTGCAGGTTATTTTTAACCCGGTGGTGGATCTCACGGAGGAGAATAACTTTTTCATCCAGCGATTGCTGGATCTTGTGTTCCGCTTCCTGATGATACCGGATCTCATCTTCAAGCAACAGGTTGGTTTTTTCAAGTTCCGATGTCCGTTCCTTCACTTTGTCCGCCAGCTCTTCGGTAAGCGTGCGGAGAGCCTCCTCCGCCTGTTTACGATCGCTGACATCCCGTATCGATTCAATCGCCCCGATGACGTTGCTCTGTGTGTCATAGAGAGGCGACGCAATGAACCAGAGATGGGCCCCTTTCCCATCGTAGAGACGCTCGATGAAAATTTCTGAAATGAACTGGTCTCCTTTCTTCTCAATTTTGGTATACTTTTTCTTGATCTCCTCGTCTTCTTTCAAAACAAGGTCAATAAGTATCGGGCGTTTCTCGCCGTAAAACGGGATGCCGTACTCATGGTCCCCCCTGCCAAGCATATCCTGAGCACTGACACCGGTCATCTTTTCGATCGCACGGTTCCAGGCGATTATTTTCCTCTCACGGTCGATTGCAAATGTGGCATCGGGAATGAAATTGATGATATCAGCAAGCTGGCGTTCTGAATTCCGGAGAGCTTCTTCCGCCAGTTTTTTATCAGTCGTGTCCCTTCCGACTGACTGGTATTCAACCACCCTGCCATCCTTATCAAAGATTGTACGATCGCTCCACCGCTGCCACCTTATCTCCCCGGACGGCATGACGATGCGGTGTTCGATAATCTCAACAGGATTAGCCGGTGTGAGCCGGGCAAGATGCTCCTTCATCAGACGGGCATCATCTGCAGGTATGACCACACAGTGATGCCTGCCTATACATGCCTGTTTATCCAGCCCGAAATATTTACAATATGCATCGTTGACAAAAGTGAGCCTGCCGTCAGATGTAAAACGGCAGATAAACTCGGTCTGGTCTTCGACCACATTCCGGTAACGTTCCTCGCTCTCGCGGAGTGCGTCTTCAGCCCGTTTTCGTTCCAGAACTGGCCGTGTGGTGATCACAATGCCATCCACTCCTGCAACTCCTGTGAGGTTTACCCCGATCGCTTCAACAGGGATATAGTGCCCATCTGCCTTCCTTATCCGGAATTCTGTCGGGGCGCCGGGGTTTGTCCGTGCATATACCTCATCAAGGGATTCCCGCACCCGATCCCGGTCATCAGGGTGGATAAACTCAACAGGATGTTTCCCGATAACTGAACCGGGGGGATACCCGAGGATTCTCTCCGAAGAAGGGGAATCATAGATGATCGTCTGGTCCCTGTCAAGGATCCTGATAATATCCGTAGAGTTCTGGATCAGCGACCGGAACCGTTCTTCGCTCTCAGCGAGAGCCTGTTCTGCGATCCTCCGTTCAAATCGTTCAAGGAAGGATGCAACAAGATCTGCGACCGATGCTACAAAATCCTGTTCGGGAACCGACCATTCTCTCGTAAGTCCGGTATGCTCATGAGAGATTATGCCTGCGATCTGCCCCCCCTGCCGGATCGGGACATCCAACTTGGACGTGATACCAAGAGGGACAAGGTATGTATCGGTAAACTCCGTTGTGCGTTCATCATTGAGGGCATCGGTTGCTGCAATCGTCCGGTCATTATCGAGTTCCTTAAAATACCGGGGATAATCTGCCCGTTTGAGACGCATTCTGCAGGAATATCTGTCTGCTGTCCGGTCATAGGACTCATAGCAGACCATTTCAGACCGGTCATCTGATAACCTCCAGAAGCTCACCCGGGCAATGCCGAGCGTTGTTGCATCGATCTCCGCAACCTTACGGAAGAATTCATCAGGGTCCCCCGGCTGCATCTTGCTGATCTGGAGGAGTGCTTTATGGGTACGCAGGGAAAAACGGGTCAGCCATTTCTCTTCTTCTTCGTTTTCTTTGTTTTCTGTAATATCATTAAAAAAATTGAGCGATGCTGGGGTTCCTTCCCAAGTTATTTTTACCGTCCTGACCTCCAGCCATCGATTCACTCCTGATTTGGTAATAATCCTTAACGTGTAGGAAGACCGGATGTTGCCCGATTGTATCCCTCCCTTGTGCCGGGATAACAATTCCCTGTCGTCCGGGTGAAGGAATGTGTCAAAAGGCCTGCCCCCAAGCTCCTGTTCGGAATATCCGGAAATTTCACAGCATTTCGGGTTGACAAAAACAAAATAATTGCCCTGGATGATTGCGATGCCTTCGTTTGCGTTCTCCACGATAAGCCGGTACCGTTCCCGGGTATCCCTGAGTTTTTCTTCTGCCTCTTTTCGCTCCGTGACATCCGTGACAACCCCTTCAATTGCCTCAGGGTGCCCCTGTTCATCACGGAGGATGTTGAAACGCTGGTGGAGCCAACGGGTTACCCCTGATCTATGGATGATCGGAAATTCATAAAATGGAGGGACCTCACCCCCGGCCAGTTTGTTCTTTGTGTCAATGAGCTGGTCGCGAAACAAAGGATGAATGATATCTTCAATAAACCATGGTTTCCGGTAAAAGTCCTCCGGTGTGTACCCGGTAATATCCAGCGCAGCAGGGCTCACGTATTCAAAACGTCCCTCTGGAAGGGATATGTGATAGATGATTTCCGAAGAGTTTTCAGATATAATAAAAAAATTTTCCAGCGGGTCTTTTCCTGATATCTTTTTTTCTTTAAAATCCGGTAGCTTATGGATTTTCAGACCTTTTTTTTGATGTGTTTTGGATTTTTTCGGATTATTATTTTTATTTTTTTTTAATTTTCGCATGTAATTGAATATTATCGAATTATCTCATCAATCTTGGGGTTGGTCAGCAAACTAAGATAATTATTAATAGATCGATCAAAAAGGAGTGCTGCTATGGGGATTCGAACCCCAGTCGCGAGCGTGAGAGGCTCGCATGATTGGCCGGACTACACTATAGCAGCCTGCTCATCTAGGTGGGTGGTTCGTGCACTTAAATGTTGTTTTACGGGAGAATGATCTGGTTTTGATCCCGTTTTTTCTGATATCGCCACCATGCTCCCCCCCTATCATGAAACCAAAAAATTTTCATCAGGTAAAGGACGATACAAAAGATAATTAACCGTTGCATCACACGTATCTCGTTGATAGATATGGTCAATAACAGAAATGAACGAGCTGTATCAGAAGTGATGGGGACGATCCTGATGGTCGCTCTTGTAGTGATCCTTGCCGCGGTTATTGGTTCAATGGTGTTTGGTCTTGTTGGAATCATGAAGAATCCCAATCTTGTCGGAGTGTCCGCAGTCAAATTCAATACTACCCATGTCCTTGTGACATTCACTGGCGGAGAGAAAGCTGACCAGTTGTACAACCTGACTGTTTCGATGAATGGTGGTTCCCCACAACCCATGACCCAGGGAACCAAATCCATGACCGTGGGGAACTCATCCTTTTTCAGCGGTGCCACCTCCGGGAGCGATCATCTTGTTATCGTTGGGTATTTCGCTGACGGGACACAGCAGGTCATCATGGATACCTACCTGTAATTCCAACCCCCTGTTTTTTCCCGAAATTCGCAAAAAAAAGTTTGGATTGCATAACCCATTCTTATCCCCACCTCTTTATTATTCCAGACGACAATAACTGGAGACGAGTGGCAGCCAAACGATCCCTGTGCGATCGCCTTGTTGCCGGGGTGTCCTGATGAGTGGCCTTGAGGATCAGATCCGCGAACTGGAGGATGAGCTCCAGCGGACGCCCTACAATAAAGCCACGTCAAAGCATATCGGGAGGGTAAAGGCAAAGATCGCACGGCTGCGGGACGAGGCAGTCACCCGCGCGATGAAAGCCGGTGGGGGCGGCGAAGGGTACTCGGTCAAGAAATCAGGAGACGCGACTGCCGTGCTTGTCGGGTTCCCTTCGACAGGTAAGAGTACTCTGCTCAACCAGCTGACCGGGACGCAGAGTGCCGTGGCAGCATACGCTTTTACCACCCTCACCGTTGTCCCCGGTGCGCTTGAACACAAAGGGGCAAAGATCCAGATCCTTGATATTCCCGGGCTCATTGCCGGTGCCGCGATGGGGAAAGGGAGGGGAAAAGAGGTGATCGGAGTCGTGCGCAGTGCCGATATCATTGTTATCCTCGTTGATGTCTTCAACCAGCAGCACGTTGATGTTCTAATAAAAGAGTTGTACAATGCAGGGATACGGATCAACTGCAAAAAACCTGATATCACCATCAAGAAGACCGCGTATGGTGGCGTACGGTTGTCCGCTGTGGGGACGCTGGACCTTGACATCGATGAAGTCCGGTCAATCCTTGCAGAAAGCAAGATGATGAACGCCGAAGTCCTTATCCGCGGCAATGCGACACAGGAGGATTTTATCGACGCCGTACAGGGCAACCGCATCTATGTCCCGGCGTTTATCGCTGTGAACAAGGTCGACCTTGTTGAGCAGGAGACCTCGGACACAATCGAGCGGAACCTGTTGCAGCGGTTCAAAATCCCGCCGATCATGATCTCTGCACAGGCGGGCTTTCACATGGAGGAGCTCAAAGATGCAATCTACGATTCACTCGGGTTTATCCGTGTCTTTTTAAAACCCCATGGCGAGGAGGCGGATCTCAAAGAGCCGCTCATCATCAGGAAAGGAAGCAACGTGCAGGACGTCTGCACCAAGCTCCACCGGGATTTTGTGCACCGGTTCCGTTATGCCCGCATCTGGGGAAAATCCGTCAAACACCCGGGACAGCGTGTCGGGCTCCCGCATAAACTCAGGGACGGCGACCTGCTCACCATTATCATTGAACACTGACCGTTACCGGCATTTATCTTTTCAAATAAGGATTATTTCTTGATCCCACCCTGCGACATGGTTTTTCCCTGTTCCAGTGTTTTGGTCATATCCTGCGCATATGTTGTATTGCTGATCCCAAGCACGTTCATGACATCGTGAACAAGGGAAAGAATTGCGTCCACGCAGGCATTCAGCCATTCCATCATCTCAGTCATGGATTCCTTGGTACCGGGCAGGGCAGTCCCTTTCTGAGGGACTGTGACATTCAAGCTCTGGGCTTTATTAATTATATCGTCATCTGCCGATCCTGCTGCTGATGTAGGAACTGTAAGAACAACAAAGATGAACAAGATAAAAACCAATGGTAAAATCCTCATACAGGAGCATCCTAACCCTACACCTTTTATCGGGATTTTTTTGTATAAAAAGGTAATTATTTCATCATGCAGAATTCTGCAGCACCATCCAATGTCCGATGAGTGTCCCGAGATAATCACATTGCCACAGGGGAATTCCGGACATCAAAATTATGGGAGGCAACCTTGTGGTTCTCCCGTCTGCCTAATTTATATAATGTGCTGGAACAATTACACTGCTAGGGACGATAAAAGGAGTCGGGCGGATTGGGCATCTTTGATAAGGTTCTCCCTCATCATAAGGCTAAAGAAGATCAGCCAGCAGCCCATCACGCAGACAAACCCGCACACCACGCGCTCGGGGCGTCAACTGGGGCTCTTGAATATGACCCCCAGAGCGTGACATTCTGGATACGCAAGGGGCACAACCATTGTTCTGTCGGCGAGAGCAGTGAAGCATTTTTATGCTACGAGAAAGGGCTCGCGATCGAGCCTGATAATGCTGACCTCTGGGTTCACCGCGGGATTGCGTTGGGAAACCTTGGGAAATGCACCGAAGCCATTTCATCCTTTGATAAAGCCCTGGCATTAGACCCCGCGAATGTAAATGCAGCTCTTAACCGTGGGGTGGCACTCGGGGCAATCGGGAAGTGCGAGGAGGCACTGGGCGCATTTGACAGGACGCTTCAGGGGAACCCTGATAATGCTCTTGCATGGTACAACAAAGGCGTCGCCCTGCTCCTTTTAGGAAAACAGGGGGAAGCAACCAGTGCATATGAAAAGGCTTTTGAGATAAGCCCTGATCTCCCGGTCATTCCTGAAAATATCCTCACCATGTTAAACAAGAGTGCCATCCTTGAGAACGTCGGAAAGAATGAGGAGGCACTGCAGGTGCTCGACCAGGCGCTTTCCGTGAACCTGAAGTGCACGGAGTGCTGGATACGCAAGGGCAGGATTTTCAGGAAACTAGGCAAGTTCAAGGAGGCAGTCTGGGAGATAGAGCGTGCGATCGCGGCTGCCCCCCATGACACGGTTGCACTTGAAGAACTCAGGATAACTCTCATCGGTCTGGGAAAACTTGAAGGCGCGGTGTGGGCATTTGAAAAAGCGCTTGAGCTCAACCCAAATGATCCCGACGCATGGTGCGGCAAAGGTGATACCTGTTTTGCGCTCGGGAACCCTGCCGAGGCTCTTGCAGCGTTTGAAAAAGCGCTCGCGCTGGACCCGAATAATATCCCGGCACTCACCGGCACGGCAGATATCTTCCGGAAGACTGGTGAACATGCACTTGCAGTCGGGAAATACGATGCTGTGCTTGATATCGATCCCTCGCGTGCCCGTTGCTGGTACCACAGGGGGATCTGCCTCCAGACACTTGAAAACTACAAAGAAGCGCTTGCATCCTACCGTAAGGCGATCTCGCTGGGGCTTGATGATGCGGACCTGTATTACGGAGAGGGGGTTGTGCTCTCAAGCCTCTCATGGCACCTTGAAGCATCTGATGCATTCACACGGTGCCTCAAGAAAAACCCCAATAATGCGGTGGCATGGTATAACCACGGAGTTGTCCTTGAAAAACTGGGACGTCACCAGGAGGCACTTGCTGCATATGACCATTCGATTGCCCTTGATCCGGCAAGCATCTCTTCATGGTACAACAAGGGCGTTGTGCTTGAAGCGCTGGGGAAGGATGAAGATGCGATAAAGGCATACGACCATGTCCTCTCTCTCGATCCCAATAACGAACATGCCATCTTTAACAAAGGCGTTGCTCTCGAGCATCTTGGGAAAGAGACAGAAGCAGTCCACGCCTTTACCCGGGCACTCGACATCGATTCCCGGGACAAGGAGGCCCTTCTTGCAAAAGGGATGGCACTGGAGCATCTCGGAAAAATGGATGAGTCCCTGCAATGTTACGATGAATCCCTGTCGCTTGACGAGAAGAATGTCTGTGCATGGGAGCGCAAAGCCGAGATCCTTGAAAAGGAGGAGAAATATTTCGAAGCAGCGGAATGTTACGAACGCGCAATCTCCCTTGACCCGAACCTTACGGAGGCCCGGGAAGGCCTGAGCCATCTCCAGCCATGCCTTGACATTATCTGCACAAAAACCCGGAAAAACCCGTCGGGGTGGTTTACCATGGAGATGCTTTTAAAAAATACCGGTAAAGCGTTTGCCTACGATGTTTCCATGAGTATCCCTGCATGTGAGGACGTAAAAATTCCCAAAACCTTTGTTGTCGCTAACGGGCAGGAGAAAAGCGTTGTCGTCCATGTGTTGCCCGGGATAAAATCCAAGGATATAGTAGAGATCTGCACCCTCTACCATAACGGTATTGGCAAGAATTATGAACAGAAACTCCCTGTCCCGCTGGTGGAAAAAGACGGAGGGGAAAACCCGGAACCCCGATAAAGGATACTGCAAAAAACCTTCCGGCACTTTTTTAACGATGGGAAAAACCCGTTCACTTCCTTCCTCTGATCATCCCGATAAGGATGAGTGCGAGGCCGAGTATTGAGATAAGAATCGCCGGGGATTTTCGGATAAAAAACGCAAGCGACGGCTCTGATTCCAGCCCGGAGATGAGCAGGGAGCCTTAGGTCGAGGTAAAGGAGATGATGTCATTGGAAAACAGGAATTCTCCGGGGAGGACAAACGCGATGATCCCGATGATCAGTGCGATGATCCCGAGCATTTTGGCGAGTCGGGCAAGGGTCACGGTGCTCCTGATAAGGGGTGATGGTGCAGGAACAATATAGTTTTTGGAGATAAAGGGGGAGAGACAGGAAAGCTGTTTCAGATATGATATGCCGATAACGGGATATTGGCAAGGTACCCGGTCTTTATTATGTCAGGTAGTTTCCATCATCTGATCACCGATCACGTATCGCTGCCGAGATCGCATCAACCGGCGCATCCGTCTTGATCCCATACCCTGAATAATGGGTTCGGGTCGCAGCGAACCCCTGCGAAGCAAGACGTCCAATAACCGTTGTGATCTCCGGTGGCGACACGCTGAGCCATTTCGCAAAGACATGGTAATCGTAATGGGACGATGTGTCAAGCTCCCCTGCACAGATCGCAAGGAGTCTTGTTAGATCCTTTTTTGTCCCCAGTTCCATGCCCTCAATCCGTTCCTGCATCCGTGCAAGGAGCGGCCGGTCATTGATGCTGCCAAGCCAGAGTGGGCCTATGGGCTCCATGAGTCCGCCGCAGTGCGGGCATGCATTTTTTTCCGCAATTATACCCGGTGATTCTTTCCGGTAAGGGCATGTTTTGCACTGGAGCACAAAACCGATCCGGGCAAGCGTGCGGTCAGCTGCACGTGCACCGCCGACAAGCCGCAGGTGGAGCCGGAAGAAGTGCTCACGGGCAAAACAGAAGAGCGGTTCGATCCCCCGGTCGTACTTGATTGTTTCCCGTGCAGCAAAACCAAGAAGAACGCGCAACCCGACCTCCGCATGGAACTCGGTATTTCTTGGGGTGGCGAAGTACCGGCGCATTCCCGCCTTCAGGTGAGCCCCGCAGAGTGGTGCCGTATCGGTGGCAGTCAAAAAAAGATACCGGCGTGCTCCTCGTATCCCGGCATCGGCAAACGGGGCAGGAGTGCCAAAAGGGTCGATGTCAACGGCATCAAACCGTCGTTCCGAGAGCAGTGCCCGTGCATCCCGTCGCACAAACTCGATGGGCAAACCGGTATGTTCAATGTTCTTTTCAATGAGGGCGATTGCTTCAGGGTCACGGTCGTTGATTGTGACATGAACCCCGCATTCACGGGCAATCCGGATCCCCCTTACCCCGGTCGCTCCCATTGCATCGAGGTAATCCTTGGGAGCAGGTTCAACGCAGGTGCAGAAAAGGACGGTTGCGTCGCGGTTCAGTTCCATACGACGGTTGAAAAAGACAGCGCCGGTGTTGGGAGGGAAACTGGTCGTGGCATCCTGCACCGGAACAAAAAACGCAGTCCTGCCTTCCGTCGCCTCAACAAGTTCCATTTCAGCAGGACTGTTCGGGCTCAAAAACCTTATACATATGCCTCGGCAAATGGTATGGGGAGGGCGAGTGGCTTAGCCCGGACATAGCGTCAGCCTCCTAAGCTGAATGCCGGGGGTTCAAATCCCCCCTCGCCCGTCAATAATTCACATTTCTTCTCGAGCAGTTTAATAGGATGTCAGTCAAAATAGTTGATTGCGCCATGAGCCTTCAGGGATATATTGCCATCACCCGCCCTCTCAACGCGGTTGTCTCCGGTCTTGCAGCAGCTCTCGGTTACCTGATTGCGACGGGCACACTCATCCCTGCGACCCTGATCCTTATCCCCATTGTGATACTGATCACAGCTGCCGGTAATGTCATCAACGATTACTTTGATGCAGATATTGATGCAATCAACCGCCCACGGAGGCCTATCCCATCCGGTGAAGTAACGCGGACTTCTGCCCGGTCGTATGCAATCATCCTCTTTTTAGCTGGCGTCCTCCTCTCCCTGTTTACCAACCCGCTCTGTATTGCTATCGCCATCTTCAATTCCCTTCTCCTCATCGCATATGCCGGCAGGCTGAAACGTGTGCCGGTGTCCGGCAATATCGCCGTCTCCTGCCTAGCTGCCAGCATCTTTTTATTTGGCGGGGCGTTCGCAGGGATTGGGGGTCTGGTACGGAACCTGCCGCTTGGGACCATCACGTTCTTTGCAATGATGGCGCGGGAACTGCTCAAGGATGCTGAAGATGTCAAAGGCGATGCAGCGGGAGGCGCTCGTACGCTTCCCATGAATATTGGGATCAGGAGCACCGGCCGGATTGCCTTTTCCTGCGGAGTCATTGCGATCTGCGTAAGCCTTCTCCCCGGCCTTTGGTGGGGCAGCATTTATGTCGCGGGGATCGGGTTTGTTGACCTGTTCATCCTTGCCGGTATTTCCCGCGTCCTTCCTTGTGAAACCCCTGCCTGTGTCACGGCATCCCGGGCAACAACCATGCTCAAAGCCGGCATGTTCGCATCGCTTATCGTCTTTGCGCTTGCCGCAGTGTTTATGAAATAACCAATCCTCCGGCCCTTTAGCACCCAAGCAACAGGTTTATCCCGCACCCAAACCTCAACTACCATGAGGAGCAATGGCAAAGGTATTCCAGAAGGGAGACACGTTCTTTGCACAGAGAGGCGCGTATTTTGACGGCAATGTCAGGATCGACGGAAATTTCATCGTACCTGCACACACGCATTTCTGGGGCAGGCTCAACGTCAGCGGACAACTCGAGCTCGGCCCCCGCTCAAGCGTAGCGCTTGGCATCTCCTGCGGTAGTGCCATCATCGGGAGTAATGCACGGATTAAGGGGCCGATCGTCGCAACTGGGGATGTCACCGTGCTTGACCATGCCATCGTGCATTCCATACAGGCAGACGGTAAAGTGATCCTGCGCCAGGGCGTCCGTGTAGGCGACGTTGCAGCAGGCGACACCCTGTTTATTCACGGTAAAATCAAGAGCGGGAAGTTAATCGGAAAGAACGTAAAAGTCCTGGGGGACTGAAGACGGATCGGCACCGAGGATCGCTATTTCGTATACGTCAGACCAGTTGACCAGGGTCTCAACACATCCCTCTTTTGCGGTTACAACCCCCATTGCCACGAGCCCGATCTTATCAGCCATGTCAATACCCTCTTTTACCTCAGAAAGGCACCCGATACCGATGATCGCTTTCGGCCTGTATTTTTTAACCATCCGTTTGATGAACGACGACCCGGGGACGACAAAGACCCGGTAGCCCATCTTTTCCAGAAGAAGGTGAGTCTGGCCGATGGTGCACTGCCCGCATGCCCGGCATTTGAGCCCTTCAGGGGTCAGGTGGGCCGGGCAGCGGGAAGAACGAAGACACTGGGGCAAAAAGATCGCACGATCGACAACAGGCACCCGTTCGAAGTCACTCTTGCTCATCGTGTTGTGGAGTTTGATGAAAAATGAAAGCATCTCACGGTCTTCAAGGCCCAGCAGCCGGAAGATCGCCTTTGCAAACCCTTCTGTAAAGACAAGCCCTGCACGTAAAAATCCCGGGAAATACAGCCTGCCCTTTTTTATCGAGTGGAGCGATATGATTACCAGTACAAATGCGAGCAGCACCATGCCAAGAATGATGATGACCGTAACCACACCAATGATCGTCATCAGCCCTTCATACGGTGCAAGTGAGAGATCCATACCGGTAAACGCTCCGTTTGGTGTATTATCTGATCGTGCGGTGATACGTTAATGCTTTCATATCAATAGGCGGGTGCAGGACGCCCCGTTCGGTGATGACAGCGGTGACCAGTTCCATCGGGGTCGCGTCAAATGCGGGATTTTTCACCTTCACCCTTTCCGGGACAATGGTGCGTGTCCCACATCGGGCTACCTCATCCCTCGAACGCTCTTCAATCATTACCTCTTTTTCAACAAGATCCGAGTCAAATGTCGAGATCGGAGCTGCCACGTAGAACGGGATCCCGTGATACCGGGCACATACCGCGTGCATGTAGGTGCCAATCTTGTTAAAGACCGCGTCGCGGGTGATCCGGTCCGCCCCGACAACGACGCAGTCGATGGAGGATGTGCGCATCAGGTGCGCTGCCATGGAATCGGTGATCACGGTCACATCGATCCCGTCACTTAAAAGTTCCCATGCCGTCAGGCGGGCACCCTGAAAAAGCGGGCGGGTCTCGCAGGCGATCACCTTAACGTCCTTTCCCTGCCCGGCAGCAGACCGTATCACGCCAAGTGCCGTCCCCCATGACTTGCAGGCGAGTGCTCCGGCATTGCAATGGGTAAGCACCGTGCACCGTTGAGGGAGCAGTGACGTCCCATGTTCCCCAATCGCGTGGCAACATGCTTCGTCCTCGCGAGCAACTGCCTGTGCTTCAGCCATTGCGATCGTTTTTGCTGCACCGGCAGACTCCGCTTTTTCCAAAGCGCCAATGACCCGGTTGACCCCCCATGAGAGGTTGATCGCTGTCGGTCGCGTGGAGATGAGAAAATCGCCATTCCTGCGCATCTCTTCGAGAAATTTCTCAGTATCCCTTTTTTTGCACTTCGCTGCTGCAAGCGCTATGCCAAACGCCCCTGCAACACCGAGAGCGGGAGCGCCACGGACTTCAAGCCTCCTGATGGCAGTAGCGAGCCGCCGGACTGTCGTGCACTCGACAACAATATAGCGCCCGGGCAGCTTCGTCTGGTCGATATACCGTATACATCCGGCACTATCGTCCCATGCAATGGTATCAGCTCGTTTCACGCTGACCGCGTCCTTGTAGCATCGATGAAGGCACGCATTGCTGCAGACCCTGCATGCGCAACAGAGTCGGGGATATCTTTCGGGGCAGTTGTTGTCCCGGCAATATAGATGCCTGGTTTAATGGTTGAGACGGTATCCACTGCATCGTTTAAAGGTTTGATAAACCCGGTCTCCTCCAGCAGGATCCCGAGCCGTTGGGCGATGACTGCACTATCCCGGGCGGGCCCGATTCCGACGGACAGGACAACAAGGTCAGGGTGCAGGAGGACGACTTCGCCGTTCTCGGTATTCTCGACCTGGATGACCATTCCCCCGTTATCAGTTCGCACATCGGACGGCATACCATGCAGGAACCGTATCCCCATCGATTTTGCCCGTTCGAAATATTCTTCATATCCCTTGCCGTAGGCTCGGATGTCAATATAGCATATGGTGACCTCGGTCTCCGGGTGCTTTTCCTTGATCAGGATTGCATTCTTGATCGCCTGCATGCAGCAGACGCATGAGCAGTACGGGCGACCTATGCTCATATCCCGCGAGCCCACGCACTGGAGGAATACAACGCTTTTTGGCACCTCCCCATCACTCATGCGCATGAGATTTCCCATTGTAGGACCGCTTGCATTGATCATCCGCTCAAGCTCGAGGCTCGTGATAACATCAGGCAGGACAAGGTGACCGAACTGCCCTTTTTTCCGGGCATCAAAGACCGTATACCCGGTGGCAACAATGACGCTGGCGGCCGGAATCCTGACCGTTGTCACCTCGTCATTTTTCCTGATAGCATCGAGCCCGCATACGTCATAGCACAACCCGCATTCGATACAGTGATCGGCATCTTTGATGACAATATCCGGAACCGGTTGCGGCTGAGGTTTATAGATTGCCTTCCGTATACCGATACCTGCATCGAACCGGTTGTACACCTCGACCGGACAGACCTGGATGCAGTCCCCGCACCCGTTGCAGAGCGACTCGTCGACATATCGCGGGTTCTTTTTGACAGTCACAATAAAGTTGCCTACGTCACCCTCGACCGACTCCACCTCCGAACAGGTGTAGATTCTGATGTTTTTGTGACGACTGACTTCGGCCATCTTGGGGGAAAGGATGCACATGGAGCAGTCATTCGTGGGAAATGTCTTGTCCAGCTGCGCCATGTGCCCGCCGATCGATGGCTCGCGGTCGACAAGATGGACAACAACACCGTGATTGGCAAGGTCAAGCGCTGCCTGGATGCCGGCAACACCCGCCCCGATTACAACCACGTCACCCATGGGCATACTCCGTCGCGAGCTGGATGTACGACCGCGCGTTGGTCAGGATGTACTCTTTCTGGGCACTGGTCGCCTGTTTGATCACTTTTCCGGGAACCCCAACAACAACAGAACCCTCCGGGATATCAGCCCCCTCGGTGACAACAGCACCTGCTCCGATCAGCGAACCAGAACCGACTTTGGCACCGTTCAGGACAATTGCCCCCATCCCGACAAGCACCTGGTCGCCGAGCGTGCACCCGTGCAGGATCGCCCCATGCCCGACGGAAACGTTGCTGCCGATGATCACCGGGTGTCCTTTGCTCGTGTGGACAACGCAGTTATCCTGGACGTTCGAGCCTTCACCGATGATAATCCGGTCTTTGTCAGCCCGCACAACCGCTGAAAACCAGATGCTTACGTTCGCCGTGAGGGTGACATCCCCGATAACCGTTGCATTGGGGGCAACAAAGAGCGGGTTGCCGACGACCTTTCCATCCATACCCATAATACCATAGGAAATTAACGTACAGAGAGTATGAAGGTTATGGTAGGAGGTACGTTCGACCCCCTGCATGACGGACACAAGAGCCTCCTTAACCGGTCTTTCGGTCTTGCCGGAAACAAAGGGCAGGTCGTGATCGGGCTCACCACCGACCCTTTTGCGAGCAGGAAAATCCACCCGACCCGGCCATTTGATATCCGGAAGAAAGAGTTAATCGACTATATCTCCGGCCAGGATTTTACCGCAGAGTGGGTCGTTGAACCACTCAGTGACCGGTTCGGTTCTGCCCTTGACACGGACTTTGACGCAATCGTCGTATCTGAGGAGACCCTCCCTGTCGCAGTGGAGATCAACCGGCTGCGTCGCGAACGGGGAAAAAAGAAGGTGGATATCCACCAGATCACATGTGTGCTCGCAGAGGACGGACACTGGATCTCATCAACAAGGATCTGTCGGGGCGAGATCGATGTTCACGGGAACCTGATCAGATGATGTGGCTTGTCAGATCCTTTGCTATTACCCAGTCGCAGTACGTGCAGTGAAGCCCTTTTGGCGTGACAAGAAACCTGCTTCGGATCGGCTCGTTTGTATTTGAGATGCAGCCTGGGTTGGGGCAGCGGACGAGCCCTTCGATCATGTCAGGAATTTCGACCCCCTTCTTTTCACAGACCTTATAGTTACGGATGATGTTTATCGTTGCCTTGGGTGAGATCAGCGCAATCCGATCCACCTCTTCTTTGGAGAGTTCACGGTTGGAGAGCTTCACGATATCTTTCTTGCCCATCTGCCCGCTCAGGACGTTGGTGGCAATGGAGAGCGCTTCCTGGGTTGTGCCGGTGATGCCGAGGATCTTTACGACATTGAGCGCTTCACCCGGTGCAATATGATCGATGACCGTGCCGTTCTGGATACGCCGCACCAGCAACCCTTCGTTCTCTGGATCCTCCGTCTTTTTCATTGCAGCACCTGCAGGAGCATCGCCATCCTCACCGGGACGCCGTTTTTGGACTGTTCAAAGTACTTCGCATGGGAGAGCAGGTCAACCCTCGGATCGATCTCATCCACCCGGGGCAGGGGGTGCAGGACGATCGCCTGTTTTTTTGCGTCCTTCAGCAGTTCAGGGGTGATCCGGTAACTTGAAGCGACATTGAAGTAGGACGCGGAGTCCGGGAACCGCTCGCGCTGGATCCTTGTCACGTAGATCACATCGACATTGGTGATCAGGTCTTTGATGTTGTCATGCTCGGTGATCTCCATGCCTTTTTCTGAAAGGTCTGAATGAAGGGAGGTAGGGAGTTCGAGCCCCTTGGGAGAAACTGTATGGAGGTGCACATGATACAGGGAGAGTGCCGATGCAAGGGAGTGCGCAGTCCTGCCGTAGCGCAGGTCCCCTATGAGTGCTACATTAATCCCGTCAAGCTTCATGGACTGCCGGATCGTATAGAGGTCGAGCAGCGTCTGGGACGGGTGCTGCCCGGCGCCGTCTCCCGCATTGATCACCGGCACACTGGCAAACTGTGCAGCAAGCCGTGCCGCTCCTTCCTTGGGGTGCCTTATTACAATCGCATCGGCATACCCGCTCACCACCCGGATCGTATCTGCAAGCGTTTCGCCTTTTGCAATCGAGCAAGCTTCAACGCTGCCCACTGAGATGGACGTGCCGCCGAACCGTGCCATCGCCGCTTCAAAGCTCATCCTGGTTCGTGTGCTGGGCTCAAAGAAGAGCGTTGCAAGTATTTTTCCCATCAGCGCGTTTTTGTCGTATTTCTGGGCATCGATGCGCTTTGCATTGTCCAGCAGCCTGTCGATCTGCCTGCGGTCGAAATCCCCAATCGATATAATATGACGCGTCATCTCCCCTCCGTTCTCTCTCTGCTGTACATACGTTAGCGCGTGGGGTATTACCTATCTTTCGGGTACTGTCCTTTTTGTCCCCTGACCAAAGGAGAATGATATTATCCGATCGGGCAGCACCTGTATGTATACTATCCTGAATTAGTGTGAGGGAGAAAACCCGTGTATATTCCCATAGCAAAACCTGTCCTCGGCCATGATGAGATTGTCGCAGCAAGTGAGGTTCTCATGTCTGGCATGATCGCACAGGGTGAGAAGGTGGCCGAGTTCGAAAAGGCATTTTCCGACCTCTGCGGCACTACTCATGCGGTCGCCACCAGCAACGGGACAACCGCGCTGCATGCCGCCCTGCTTGCCGCCGGTATCGGCCCGGGTGATGAGGTGATCGTCCCTGCATTCTCGTTTTTTGCCACGGCAAGCAGCGTCTCCATGTGCGGCGCAACACCGGTTTTCTGCGATGTTGACGAACAGACGTTTAATATCAATGCCTCTCAGGTTGGGGAGAGGGTGACACCGAGAACAAAGGCGGTCATAGGCGTTCATCTGTTCGGCCAGCCCTTTGATGTGCCCGCTGTCCAGCAGGTCTGCGAGGCACACAACCTGACGCTGATCGAGGACGCGGCGCAGGCCCATGGAGCTCGCCTGAACGGTGAACGGGTCGGGGGCTTTGGGCACTTTGGCTGTTTCTCGTTCTATGCCACCAAAAATATCACGACCGGGGAAGGCGGCATGGTAACCACAAGCGAGAAGGCATTAGCAGAACGTCTCCGCCAGATCATCAACCACGGGCAGACGGAAAAATATCTCCATACGCGCCTTGGGTACAACTACCGCATGACCGATATCGCAGCAGCAATCGGGCTTGTGCAGCTCAAAAAACTGGAAAAATTCAACCTCCGCAGGAGGAAAAATGCAGATTACCTTACGGCAAATATCAGGTGCAAAGGGATCATCACCCCGTCAGTAGCAAACGGGGCATTCCATGTCTATCACCAGTATGTCATCCGGCTCACGCAAGAGTTCCCGCTAAAAAGGGCGGAGTTCCTTGATTTCCTGAAAACAAAAGGGATCGGGACTGCCGTCCATTATCCTCTCCCGATCCACCGGCAGCCGATGTATGCACTGGAAAATGATCCGGACCCCTGCCCGGTCTCCACAAGACTCAGCTCGTGCGTGCTCTCCCTGCCTGTACACCCTCTGCTTGACGGAAAGGAACTGGCATATATCTGTGATACCATCAACCGGATGGGATAGCATGGACGTCGGTGTGATCGGTGCAGGTGCCATGGGGAGAAACCATGTTCGGGTCTATTCAGAATTAAAAAATGTCGGGGCTGTCGGAGTATTTGACGTAAACCATACGGCCGCAAAAGACATTGGTGAACGGCACGGTGCCCATGTCTGTAATTCAGTTGAGGATCTTCTTGCCAAGGCAGAGGCGGTAAGTATCTGCGTGCCGACTCAGCACCATGCAGAGATCGCAAAGAAGGCATTTGCAGCAGGGTGTTCGGTCCTGATCGAAAAACCGATATGCGCCAGTTCAAAAGAGGCGCGTGAGCTGATGAGGACAGCACCGGAAGATATCTGTGTGGGGGTAGGGCATATCGAACGGTTCAACCCGATCGTTGGCGAGATCAAAAAGATCATGGATACGCCGCTCTATGTCGAGATGAAACGGCACAACCCGGCATCGGCACGGGTGAAAGGGAGCTCGGTGGTCGAAGACCTGATGATCCATGATATCGATATCCTGCAACACATTCTCTTTGAAAATAAGCCGTGCACGCTTCATGTGGCTGGAAATCCCGATGTGTGCAGCGTTCTAATACAGTGCGGAAAAGTTCCCGTCTCGCTCTCTGCGAGCAGGAAGTCGTCCAAAAAGATCCGGTTGATCTATATCGAACAGGAGGAGTTCACCATTGAAGGGGATTTTATGTCTCAGGAGGTGACCATCTACCGCAAGCCGGGCCAGTACCATGTCGAGGACGAACGGTATGTGCAGGAGAACATCATTGAAAAAGTGATGGTGAACAAGCTCGAACCCTTAAAACTCGAACTCGGGACCTTTGTCGATTGTGTAAAGTCCGGACACCCGTTCCCCATTACTCCCTCTCAGGCGATACGCAACCTCGAAATGTGTGAATCGATACGAACCGGGTTCTCCTCATAATAAGTGCTTCCTATGACACTGGCATCTCTTCTTAAAAAAAGGGGCCCCATCAAAAGGATCGGGGTTGTCGGTATGGGGTATGTCGGCATCCCCGCAGCTGCCCTTTTTGCCGCGTCGCCGAAGTTTGACTCTGTCTTAGGGTTCCAGCGAAACTCCCCATCATCCGGGTATAAGATTGCGATGCTGAACCAGGGCGAGTCCCCGATGAAAGGCGAGGAACCCGGCCTTTCCGATCTTCTTTTTAAAGTCGTGTCAAAAGGTAAATTTTCCTGCACCTCCGACTTTTCAAAGATTGCCGGGCTTGATGCGGTTACGGTCGCTATCCAGACACCTTTTGCCGATAATGACGACCTTCTGCCTGATTTTTCCGCGCTCATGGAGGGGCTTTCAGAAGTAGGCAGGCACCTTACGCCCGGCACGCTTGTTGTGCTTGAGTCTACGGTCACGCCCGGAACAACTGATGGATTTGCCCGGGAGATCCTTGAACGGGAATCGGGATTGAGGGCGGGTGTGAACTTTGCGCTTGCCCATGCGCCAGAGCGGGTCATGGTCGGCAGGCTGATCCGGAATATCCGGGAGCACGACCGTATCGTAGGCGGGATCGATGAGACAAGCACGCGGCGGGCCACAGAATTGTATGCGCCGGTCCTCACGACCGGGAAGGTCATCCCGATGACAGCACGGGCTGCCGAAGTGACCAAAACAGCGGAGAACACGTTCCGTGACCTCCAGATTGCTGCAGTAAACGAGCTCGCCCTGTATTGCGAGGCGATGGGGATCAATTTCTACGATGTCAGGGCCGGTGTTGACAGTCTTAAAGGCGAGGGAATCACCCGCGCCATGCTCTGGCCCGGTGCAGGTGTCGGAGGGCACTGCCTGACTAAAGACACGTACCACCTTGAACGGGGTGTCCAGCTGATGGGCAAAGGGGCTCTTGATTACCCGGAAGGCGAGCCTTCGCTCTATGTCCTTGCCCGCAGGATCAATGATTTCATGCCCGTCCATATGGTCCGGCTTACCCTTGAAGCGCTGAAACGGGTGAAGGTATCACCGAAAGGAGCGCGCATTGCTCTCCTCGGCTGGGCGTTTCTTCCGAATTCCGATGATACCCGCAACACCCCTGCCGAACCGTACCGTGACCGCCTGCTCAAAGAAGGTTCCTCGGTACAAGTCCATGACCCTTATGTCAGCGGGTATCAGGGGGTGCCGGTGCTGGGAGATCTGGATGATGCAGTCCGGGGCGCAGACGCGATCATCATCTTTGCCGGCCACCACCAGTACCGGGACCTTGACCCGGTCAGGCTCCGGAAACTGTCGGGAAAAGCCCATCCCGTGATCGTGGACGGTCGCAACATGGTCGATCCCGATGCATTCATACGGTGCGGGTTCGTTTACAAGGGAATCGGGCGGGGCGACAAGAACAGCCACGCGATCGTGAAAGTTTAATCCCTCCTAAATTTTTAAGTGCACGGTTCTGTTGGTCTTTTTTTAAGATTCCATTATATTCCGGGATACGGAGTACCTTGCATGGATATAACGATCCGCGACCGTTTCACTGCCCTCTGGCAGCAGTACTTCCCGGGTGCAGACCTCCCCATAACACTGGAATTCCGGCAAGAACCGGCTCTTCTAAAAAAAGTCCCGCAACCTGATGGCTGGCGCTGCCTTATCTGCCAGATCGGCCGTGTCAGGAACGGGACGACGCTTGCCTTCGAAGCCCGCTCGATCACCTGCGGGGGCGGGCTCATGTATGCAGGGTATTCCGACAAGCGCCCGCCGCACTTCCGGTATTTTCTCTCGCACGGGAAGGAAGGTGTTATTGAGGGCGAACGGTACAAACAGACGCCGGAGATTGTCGATGCCTGGGATAAGCTCATCCCTCCCTTTTCCCAGCAGGGAAAGGACTTGGTCTTTGCCCGGTGGGACAAGCTGACCGGAAAGGATAATCCCGGCGTGGTCATCTTCTTTGCCCGGCCAGAGGTCATGAGCGGACTTTTTACGCTCGCGAACTTCGACCGGAGCGATCCGAACGGGGTCATCTGCCCCATGGGATCGGGGTGTAGTTCCATCATCTACTACCCGTGGCTCGAGCAGCAGAAGGAAGACCCGAAAGTCGTGCTGGGCATGTTCGACCCGTCCGCACGGCCGTGCGTGCCTCCCGATGTCCTGACCATGGCGTTCCCGATGAAGCGGTTTTTAAAGGTGATCGGGTTCATGGAGGAGAGTTTTCTCACGACGAAGACGTGGGATACGGTGAAGAAGAAGATCGGGCGGAGTGTGGCACTCTCTGATAAAAAGTGAGATAAGAGGGGTACGCCTCCCGCATTCATCCCGTTTCCTTCCTCTTTTCCTTCCTCATCGCAGGTCCGGCACGGTGTCTGCCCACTCCTCCACCCGCCTGCGGATCGCGTTGTCGGCATAGGACGCAACCGTAATCCGGTCGCGGGCCAGGCTCACGAAATAGAATCCGTGTGCAGCGTCGTGGCACTTCAGGTAACAGAAAAGAGGTCAGCCTCCCGGACGTGGGAGACCTTCCAGCGGTGGGCGGCGATGTTGGCCATGTTGGTGATCATGGATGCGCTGCCGGTCTCGTACCCTTCAACCGAGTCGTACACTTCCGAGCTGGTGCCCACCTGCTTCCCGTTCCCGTCATGGTAAACGAACTTTGCCGTGTACCGCTCCCGCACCGGCATCATCGGCGGGAAGACCCGCTTTCTGGCATGGTATGCGGTGCACCCGAGCGGGTTTTTGACAATGAGCATCCGGACTACCAAGGAAAACTTCCCGATGTCCGGGAAAGGGTTTTTCAGCGTTCGCACGGCACTGCTGGTTCCGGGTCTCTTGCGGAAATGGGTCATGGCAACTCCTGCTCCCAGGCGTCCTGCAGGGAAAGGAGAATCATGTGGTCTGCAGGAGGTCTTCTGATTTTCTTTGTACTGGAATGAGCAAGAGCGCTAAATTCTTGGTGGTCGGTTGCGTGGGGTGACTGGGGGTCGCATGGGTACAAAGCGTGTTGGCGGCGCATGGTCCCGGTTCTGCTGGCTTATGCCGATAATTCCCTTTTCTTTGTCGTGATCAATGGGTCCGGACGGATGGTTACCAAGCCTTGCAACTCCAATGCCCGGGCGCTTTAAAGACATGTGTACCCATGCGACCCACACAGACCCTTCCGGTTTTTATGTAAAAATGAAGGAATTTTACTTCGGAAATTCACGTGCAGTCAGAAATTTTTAATGATGTGGGTCGCATGGGTACACACTGAATGGAGGAGTATTTTGCGGGCCGTGTGATGCCTGATGTGAGGCAGTTAGTAACGTTACAGATATTCTGTAATATTACAGGAAATCTGTAAGGTTAAGGACAGTTATTTTGCGCGTGAAAATATTTTTGGCGGGAAAATTTTTGGATTTTGAAGATATTAAGCGGGAAAACCCGGAAAGAAGGGAATAGTGTAGTGTGAATCTGCGTGTCATACGACATGTTGTAATGGTTTTAAGTATTTACAACGTTTACAGCATGATCATGTCAGCGGTGAAGCGGTTGCCGGTTTCCGAGAAAGTCTGGAAAGAGCTCGGAGCGATGAAGGGCGCCGGCCAGACCTATGACGATCTCATCGAGGATATGATCGAACGGGTCAAGAAAGCCCGGCTTGAGGAAGACGTGAAGATTTGGGAGAACTGCCCGGATTCGGAGTATGTGTCCCTTAAGGAGATCAAGGATTGACCTTCGAGGTGAAGGTCCGGAATACAGCCGATGCGTTCATCGCTACTGTGCCTGAAAAATCCCGCCGTATCATTAAAAACGCCCTTGAAGGTCTTGAGACAGCCCCGTTTCCCGGCAGCGGCGGTAATAAGGAAATAATTATTTTACGGGGCGGCAGGGAAATACACAGGCTTCACATTGCCCGGACCTATACCGCATTTTACAGCGTTGACAAAGAGACGCGGGTCGTCAGGGTCCATGAGATTCTCACGATTGAGCAGGCACACAAGAGGTACGGGCGGTTGTAGGCAATCACTTTTTCGTGCTGTCCGCAATGGCATAAGTCCGCGTGAGGGTGGGGAGGGTTTCTCAACAATAACCAGAACAGAGAATGTATTCATCCCTCCTGACATGGTATAGCGGATGATCGTGATTTTGATCTCCCTGACCAGGAACCGGTGTTTCCCGAAAGATTCGGGCAACCCCATCCCCGGTTCTTAAAAAATCTTCAGGGGAGGTTACCCAAAATATGTGCCTGACCCCCCCTAACCATCAGATTGTATCCGCAATTACTTTTCAGTCGTAAAATCGCATAAAAACCGGGCCTGAAAACAGAAATGGCCGGAGGGGGTCGCACCACTTTTTTTGGTGGAGGGAGGGGGCCCCCACCCCCCGCATCCAACCGTCCGCACGATCACGACCTGCACCATTTCCACGCCGTGAATATGGAGAAAAATGGAGAAGACGGGTTGTCCGGAACGGTACGCGAAAGGAGGTTGCAACCATAGCCGCATGACCCCCTCCGACCCCCCCTGCCCGGTGCAAGCAGTCCTGATACACAATAACGAGGACCCCCATGGCACAATTCAAACAGAAGAATACGGCGAAGAGTGCAGTTCACGCCCTTCGCCACCCCATTCCTGATATCGTTGCATTCAACACAGTCGTCAGGTCATTGATCCTCAAAAACCCGTTCGGGTGCACATCCTACATGAGCGCGAAGAAGAACCATCCCCCGCTCGAAACGGTACGGGAGATGTATACCGCGAAATTTGTGTACGAGAATACGAAAGGGAAGCAGATCGGATACGGGCTGGATATGTACAACTCCATCGACGGCTACCAGAACGGTATTGCCGCCGTGATCTCGAACATGGCAAACATTGCAGCGCATGGCGGGAAGGTACATCATGTCCCTGCTGCCGATCTCTTCTCGGTCATCCTGAAGTGCAACGACCCGAAGGCCGGGCTGTACTTCCTGAGTATCGCCCGCGATCGGGTGACACTCTCCTCATACAATGATGAGGGGATCCGCTCCCGGGTAGAAAAGTGGGCGGACGGGGTGCCGGGGCTGAAGTAAGGGGAGTCCTGAAGGGACGCGCCCCTAGAGAAGAACCGGGTTCTTCGATTAATCAAATGTCGAGGACATGAGATTGGAGAAGAATGAAGTTCTTCGATTTGGCCGGGGTTGACAGGAGATTGTTAAAATGGTCGAACAAAAAAGGCGGGGCGTGATTCCCTGCCTTTTCATTAATCCCTCATACCATTCAGAAAATCACGATTACTACCATTGTTTCCTATTCAATCACTCTGATCGTATCACTCCCACGAAATTCGATTGGATTTCCGTTCACAATCACGTTTCCAACCACCGTGAACGTAACCGCATCACCCGGAACAATCCCGACCAGATCCTGTCTCTCGAACTTTGCAATATATTCACCCCCTCCTGTCGCGTGTCCACTCTTTGCGTGAGCGCCTTCGCACACAAGCGAAGCGACATCGATATTATTCACGTTATATCCCGAAGGCAGGGTGATGAACGCGGTAAAAACACCTTTGCTTTTCAGGTTGAGGGTTTCGGGTTCGATTCTGATTGTCGCCGGAATTGTGCCTGGTGTCGGGGTTGGTGTCGGAGTCGGGGTCGGTGAAGTAACGGTGATGTAATCCGGCTTCGTGATAGTATCGCTACCGTCAGGATTTGTCACTGTCAGGGACACGGTAAATTTTCCCACGGCTGAATAGACATGGACCAGGTTCCGACCTGTTGCAGTCACTCCGTCACCGAAGTTCCATGACCAGCTGGTTGGTGATCCGGACGAGGTATCCGTGAACGCGACTGCAAGAGGTGTATTGCCTGACGTGGTGTTGACCAAGAAATTGGCAACCGGTAGAACCGGGGATGAAACAGAGATATAGTTCACTTTGGTAGCGGTATCACTGCCGTCCGCGTTGGTTACATGCAGCGAGACAGTATAGATGCCCGCCGATGAGTAAACATGGACCGGGTTCCGGTCCGATGACCCTGCGCTGTCGCCGAACGTCCAGCTCCATCCTGTCGGTGAACCCGTGGACAGATCAGAAAATGAAACCGCAAGAGGCACTTTCCCGGATGTGATGTTGGCAGAGAAGCCGGCAACCGGAGGAACCAGCGAAGTTACGATGATATAATCCGGCCGGGTCTCGGTATCGCTGCCGTCAGCATTTGCCGCGGTTAATGAAACAGTGTATTTTCCGGCGGTCGTGTAGATATGAACCGGATTTTGCACGGTTGATGTGGTACCATCGCCGAAGTTCCATACCCAACCATCCGGTGTATTGGTTGAAGTGTCGGTAAAGGCTATCACGAGAGGTGCATTACCGGTTGTGGCATTCGCGGTGAAACCTGCATCGGGCGGGATGCGTGGAAGGACGATTATGTAATCGGTCTTTGTTATCGTGTTGCGCCCATCGGCATTTGTTGCTTTCAGGGATATTGTGAACGTTCCGGCAGTCGTGTATATGTGAACCGGGTTTTGTTCAGGAGCACTATTACCATCACCGAAGTCCCATAACCACTGGGTTGGTGTATTGGCCGAGGTATCGGTAAAGGCAACGGTGAGCGGGTTTTTTCCAGATGTGACATTGGCAGTGAAGTTCGCAACAGGTGGTGAGAGCGAGGTTACCGTTATGTAATCCGGTTTTATTACTGTGTCATTGCCATCTACATTTGCTGCCTTCAGCAAGATTGTGAAATTTCCTGCTGTAGTGAATCCGTGTAATGGGTTTTTATCGGTAGAGTTAGTGCCATCACCGAAGTCCCAGTACCAGCTGGTCGGGGTATTTGTCGACAGGTCTCTGAACCCGACAAGCAGAGGGACAGTTCCGGAGACAGGATTTGCAGTAAAGTTTGCGGCCGGGGGTATGAGCGGGATAACAGTAATGTAATCCGGCAGCACTTTTGTATCGCTGCCATCAGTGTTTGTTGCATTCAGCGATACTGAAAATACACCAGAGGATGTATAGGTATGGATCGGGTTTTGTCCGGTGGAATTGGTACCGTCGCCGAAGTCCCAGTACCAGCTAGTTGGGGAGCCTGTTGAGGTATCGCTGAACGATACCGTCAGGGGAACTTTCCCGGAGATGGGATCTGCCGTGAAGTTTGCAGCAGGTATCGTGAGCGGGAAGACCGTGATATAATCCGTCCTTGTTAACGAATTGCTCCCAACAGCATTTGTTGCCGCAAGTTTTATTGCATAGGTACCTTGTGTGGAATAGACATGGGCGGGGTTCTGGTCGGTTGTGTTTGTGCCATCGCCAAAGTCCCACATCCAGTCCGTTGGTGAACCGGTTGAAGTGTCGGTGAAAGCGACAGCCAGCGGGACTTTGCCGGACGTGACGTTTGCGGTGAAATCGGCAACCGGGGGCGGGGATACGTTACCGACAATGATGTAATACTCTTTTGTCAGCCAGTACGGTTCTTCATGGGTTCCGTAGTACGTCAGGGTGACGTTATAGACACCATCAGAAGCATATTCATGGTAAATTGTCCGGGGTGATGGATATTCCTCCGGCCAGTAATAGCTGTCATCCCCGAAATCCCAGTACAATCCCAGCGCTTTCTCATAATCCTGAGTGAGATCGGTGAACGTAACATTCAGTGGGGCCGGCCCGCGTGTAGGTTCTGCGGTGAAATTCGGATATAATCCCTTGACAACGCTGATATAATCCGAGTAAGCCGACAACCTACTTACGTCATCAGTGACATTGAGAGTAACGGTATAGTCACCATATAATTCCCCGGGAGTTTCGTTGAAGATATGGATCGGATTCTGTAGTGTCGAATTTGTCCCGTCTCCGAAATCCCACGACCAGTTGGTGATAATACCGGTGGATGTATCATTGAACGCGACAGCCAGCGGTGCCATGTGGTTCTCCCAAGTATAATTCGATGTAAAGCCGGCAACAGGTGCAGGATTGGGATAGATGGTGATATAATCCGCTCTGGAGATCGTATCGCTGCCCAGATCGTTCCATGCCATGAGGTTGACGGTATAATTCCCGCCAGTCTGGTACGTATGCAAAGGATTCCGGAGTGTCGAATTCGACCCGTCACCGAAGTCCCAGTACCATTTTATCGGTGAGGCATCCGAGGTGTCGGTGAATTGGACGACCAGCGGGTAAGAGCCGACGGTGGGCGAGGCGGTGAAGTTGGCGAACTGGCGGGCGTAAACGAGAAACTTGATCCCATAATCCCCCGGTTTTGTCTCACCAACGAACACCCAGACCGGCTCTAAGTTGGTATCTCCATCACCTTTTTGATAATATCTTAGTCGGATAATATCGATAAATGCACTTACATTAGCCGGTCTCCAATCGTTTTTCATTGTCTCATCTCGCAACAATTTTTCAACCGCCTTCGTTGCGGGAATGATGGATACATTGCCGGTATAAGTCAGGGTCCTCCATCTTTTCCTGATCTCCAAGGGTTCACCATCCGAACCCAGTTCAATACGGATTCCATCAGTATCCCCATCAAGAGACAATCCGTTGACCCGTCTGCCAAAAGCAACGGTTGTTGTGACAGGTTTTTTGGATATAACTTCCCCGGTACCTGTTTGATGTTCTAAGTAATTCGTCTCGCTCCAGGAAAAAACTGCATCCGAGGGTAAACCACCATATTGTTCCATTACCCTCGTTGCCACTTCAGGGGCATCCTGTTCAGAGGTTACATTTTCTTTAGGGCTCATTACATCACCCAGTGCTTTAAATAAAGTATCCCCTTCACGAACGGTGGCGCGATAAACAGGTATGGAAGCAGGAACTTCAGGAACTGCGGCGTTGATCACAATACCTCTGGAAGAATTATCGATTGATATCGATGTCCCTTCATTGACCGGAGCTCCCTGTACTGGAATGATAAATCCTGAAAATCCGATCAGGATAACCAGTATTGTAATTAAAATTGGAAAATTCTCAAGAGGTTCACGGTTCCTTATCGTTCCTCATCGCAGTTGTTTGGTTTTCGATCAGCTTGGTTGAAGTAGTGTCAATATGTAGCGATTGATTTGGCAGAACCGTGATATAATTCGTTCTTGAAATTGTATCACTGCCGTGCTCATTCCAGACGGTGAGATTGACCGTATAATTACCAGATTTCAGGTAAGAGTGTGTGGTGTTCCGGAGTGTTGAGTTCACGCCGTCACCAAACTCCCAATACCATTCAACCGCAGCAGTTTGTGAGGTGTCAGTGAATGAAACAGGTTCTGATATAAAGACGGTTGTCGGCGTCCCAGAAAAGTCCGCGAATTGCCGGGCGTTGATGATATACTTGAGCCTGTTACCTTCCGGCTGTCTTTCACCAATAAACACCCAGACCGGCTCAAGATAGGTATCGCCATTTCCGGTTTCATAATACCGCAGGACAATAGTATCAATGAGGACACCGACATGATTCGTCGCCTCAAAATTTTCAACAGCCTTCGCTCTTGGAATGATGGACACATTACCGGAATAGGTCAGTGTCCTCCAGGTTTTCCTGAGTTCTAGGAGTTCGCCATTCGAACCCAGTTCAATGCGGATTCCATCAGTATCCCCATCAAGAGACAATCCATTGACCCGTCTGCCAAAGGCAACGGTTGTTGTAACTGGTTTTTTCGATATTACTTCCCCGGTACCTGTTTGATGTTCTAGATAATTCGTCTCGCTCCAGGAAAAAACAGCATCCGGGGGCAATCCTCCATACTGCTCCATCACTTTCCTGGCCACTTCAGGGGCATCCTGTTCAGAGGTCACATTTTCTTTAGAGCTCATCACATCTCCCAGTGCTTTATAGCGTATATCTCCATCACGAACGGTAGCATGGTAGAACGGTATGGATGACGGTGGGGATGAAGCGTTTATCGTAATAATCCCTATCGGTGATTCAATACTTGCGGATACAATTTCTCCCGGTTTAGTCCCATTGGACACCGGGCCTTTTTCCAGTTGTTTTTCATTTGTTAAGGCAGAGAACGGATTATTGAAAAACAATGATAATAAAATTCCTGCGCAGAAAATGGAGGTAATTATTATAAACCAGGTTTTCATAGTGATTTTCATTATTCTCAACTCTCCCTCACGCAATTCCAATGTTGATAGACATAATCATTATCATTCGGATATTCATCAGGCTCGATAATCCCATAACCGGGCAGATGATCATTTTTATATTGTTCTTCATTATCAAACCTGACAGCTCCCCCCACCGGAATTTTTATATTTGGATCATGGATATAATCCGGAGCCTGAATACTGTAATATGTATCAATTGTAGCATTTCTCCAGGCTTGTGCAAGAGGGTATTTCTCTTCTTTTGTGTAATAGAAGAATTGTTTTGGTAAATTCGTATTCCCCGACGTTGCTGTTGTAAATCCAAAAATACCATGAGTGGTGCCCAATGCTTTATTCCACAAAGGATCTCCTAAGGCGAGGCATACATCAAAAACCACCCATTTATTTTTTGTATTCCACCTTCCGGCAACATCTACAGGCGTAAGTTGGAAAGTGGTTCCATCACGTCTTAATAATGTTATACCAGATGATGATGGATCCGGATCATTTGGGTTATACCATCCATGACCCGTATGCCAATGAAATGTATTTTCAGCAAGTCCACCACCATTAAATCCGAGATCGACTGATGTTACATTGAGATCTTTATGATAAAAAACTGGTTCCCCCCATCCTGCAGATTTTAACTTATCAATTACTATTTGGCATTCTGTATCTTGCTGAAATCTGGAATCAGGTTCACTAAAGGGATTATAATATACGCTCGTTATCGAATACGTCTTCGTAATCATCGAAGCATCCGGTTGTGTCCCCAGCACAATCTTCTCCGGCCAGTTGTTCGTCTCAATCCTGAGATTGGAAAATGCCGGATTACCGGCCAGTGCATAATTGATATAAGTCCATAGGATCGGCGGATTGAGTGGGTTATCATTATTATCAGTAAATACGTAATTCCAGAATGTTGTATCCCCCACAAGATAATCTTCCGAAGGGAGACTGGTAACCCCGCTCAGCATAAGCAGGGTATCTACTCCTCCGCCCCGGCCTTCGATCAGCGAATTTGAGTTCAGGCTGAGCTCCGAACTATGACCGGACTGGTCAGAGGATCTGACACTCCATACAACCCTGATTGGATACAAGGGGGATAACCGTAGAGATTTGTACTGGATATATCCCCGGAGATGATGTCGCCGGTATTCACGATCTCCCGTGGGGAGAAATATCCCGTGATCCTGCCGTTGTAATCATGCATCCATGTGGTGATGTCCCATGTTTCGGGGTAATAATTCCATTCCAGGACAGATGCAAAGGCAACTGCTCCGTTGTTATTCACTTCGAATCCTTCTTCTTCGATGGCTAAGTACTGTACCTGATTTGGGGTTGTTGTCAGCGGCGGGCTGGGCACCTTCCATTGTGCAGAGTAGTTTTTAAGATATTCCAAACCCATGTCATCCGGGGTATCAAATGTCACCCGTTCGATCCAATACGCGTGGGGATTGTCTGCACCTGCAGTTGAAGCCCCGAGTGTTGTATAACCGGCCGATTTACCGGGAGTGGTTCTATCAGGGATATTATCATTTTCACCGGACTTTTCTTTGATCTCAACCAGAATCAGGTTATTGTTGGAAATGACATACGTAATGTTGTCTCTTTTATAGAGTACCGAACCCGAAGGAACTTCGTGAACACATGTTGCTGGTAGTTGTCCCCGGGGAGTCGGAACCAGCTTTGCCTGTGCGTCATCTGCCGCAAACAATTGTTGTCCCGTTGAATCGAATACAGTTGTCACTCCGTCTTTTGTGTGGTGAATGATCGATCCTGATGGGATCGTGACGGCAGCGGGAGTTTCAGAAGCAACAGCCATGCGTGCTTTCTGAGAAACTGCAGATCCCACGGACGGACTCAATTCCTTATCGATGATGATTTTTGATTGAGTCTTATCAAACTGCAATGCCGGGAGTTGATAGGTATCAACGTTAATAGTTCCGTTACTTGTTGTATCAGGTTTTGCAACGACATCCGAAACAACAATCCCTGACAGTAACAGGAATGTCAGGAGTATGATGCCAAATCCTTGTGATTCCATTCTTTATCCACCATTTTTCGTTGTCCGGTGGCACGATCCAAATCTTCATGAGGAGAGAAGATTATTGTATCATGCCTATTCGGCAGGATGAGGTTCCCCCAGATTTCCAGGTCAGGTGATCCTTTCCTTTTCCATTTTGACTTTAATCTGTATACATTCATAGCTGTGACGAATATTCATTGATGCGATGAATATAAACCCGCCAGGACCTAGATTTACACCCGCGAGCGGGATAGATTCATCTGAATCCTCAAGGATAGTTTTTCAGATTCCTGATATATTACAACCTATTTTAATATTACAAACCCATTGAAAATTTTAATGGCTTTGAAATACTTGGAGCAATTTTTTATTAGAGACCGGGTTCTCCAGTGCAGGATAAAAAATAGGCCTTCCCTAAATTCAATATGAATTAATAATTTACTTCCTCGCAATCGTCACATACCCCGAGTGACACACTGATGTCGAGGGCCTCGTCCCGCGTTTTGACCGTGTCATCTCCCGCTCGATCAGCTCGTGGGTATGGACTTCGGAAAACAACGTGGATGCTGCATCGACGACAGCCCCCATCTGCTCCAAAAAAGGCGTGTAGCAGGCGAGGTATCCGCCGGCCCTGAGCAGGGCATGTGCATGGATGATATGCTCCGAAGCGACCTGCATGTCAAGGTGCACGACATCGAAACTTCCTTTCGCTTCGAGGAAATCGGCGGCCACTGCCTCGACATTATCGAGCTTTGCCTCGGCAATGTTCTTCTGTGCCAGCGCTGAAAATTCCGGACGGATCTCGTAGGTCTTCACAGTTCCTGCCACCCCCCCGAAGTAGATCGCCGCAATGCCGCTGCCGGTGCCGGCATCCAGCACGTCATCCCGGCGGTTCATCCCGGTATAGGCAATGACAAGCCCGATATCCTTGGGCAGCATGGGTGCGCCGGAGCGTTTGCCGTGGGTAAAAAAGTCGGTCGGCCGCGGGATGCGGACGGTGAACTGGGAACCGTTGTGGGTGGTCACTACATCCCCGCCGTCCATCCCGATAAGCGTGCCGAGATCGACCTGCCCTTTGTCGGTCGAGAATGTGCCGGTGCCGGCCCGGATCCAGTATTCCCGGCCCTCTCCTACAAGCAGGACACGGTCATCCGGTTCAATCATGTTTTTGTGAGACGCAGGATGGCTTCGGCAATGTCGCCGTGTGTCGCAACAAGCGCACCTTTTGCCGCCTCTTCGGGAACGCCTGCCTGTGACGCGACCATGGTGATATCTTCCGTGGGGATCTCGGGTACAGGTTCCACAAAACGGGGCTGGCCGACAATCTGGTACGTGGTGACGCCCTGCATGGTCATGGCCGTCACTTCAGCCGCATCGAAGACATAGCTGCCCTTTGGGGTTTTGATCACGATCTCCTGCACGTCCTCGATTGGCTCGACATTCATGCCAAGCTTCTTCATCATCGCCTTCATCTGGCGCGGGTTCACATTTCCAGGTAGCATTGCTTATCCACTCCCCTGCCGTACTGTTACCGCTCTACCGTAATTAAATGCCAGCATCTCCGCACCGGAAAGCATCGCAGTCCCGCATGCGACCAGCCAGTCCTCTCCTGCAACCACCAGCACTTCGTCACCGGCCCGGATCGCAGGGTCCGCTGCAACAACATGCTTGGCAAAGGCATTCTTCCCCTGTGCCACAAACTCTGCCACATCGTCCCGGATAACCACACGGTACTGCGGCGGCAAAAGGATCGCGTGCAGGCGACGGGCTCCTTCGATGCCCAGCGTTAACCTGCCATCCTTCGCACGGACTGTCGCGAGACGTTTGCTATCCAGCATGACCTGGCGGATGCGCCCGGTGGTCGACAGGATAAATTCGCAACCCTCCGGAAAGAGGCCGGTGCCTGCCAGACCCCCGAACTGGAAATCAGCGATGGCCTGGACCCGACGCACAAGACTGTTCTTTGAGTATTCTGTTGACACGGGTAACAAACTCCTGTTCTGCAGTTCTTGGAATAAATGCTCCTGCTGCAATCTTATGCCCGCCGCCTCCGCCGCCATATTCTGCGGAGGCATCGCTGATCGCCTGCTGGAGGTCGATGCCGCGCTTCACAACCCGTTCGGTTGTCCGCATGGATACCTTTGTCAGGTTATGGTCTTCCGGCAGGGAGCACATGATCAGGATCGGTTTTGCACTGTTCAGTTTGGACAGGGCCATTCCCGCACCTATGCCGACAATCGTATCCGGGTAACGTGCCCCGACATGGATGTACTGGACACATTCGAGTTCGGTCACGCCGGTGTCCATGATAAAGCCGAGCAGGTCACGGATGATGGCGCGGTGGTTGGTGAGCATGTGCTCTGCCTCACGGTACGCGTTTCCGCGGTCACCCCGCAGGATCGCTCCCCCCACCTTCGGGCGCGCCCACCTGCCGCAGGCGTTTAAGAGCGTTGCGTATTCCTGCGCGTTGCGCAGCGGGGTGCGGGCGGGTTCATCAGGGAAATGGTAGGTCTCGGCAAGGAGCCGGTCTACCGGTTCGCCGTTGGCGATCAGCTGCTCTGCAAGCGCGGATATGATGGTCCGCCGGTCCTCCACCGGGTATTCCTCCCAGACAAGCCATTTCCCATCGACAGTCTGCTGGCGGACATTGAGCCGGCGCAGGAACTGTATTGCGCCCTCGGGGTTGTTGCTGATCCCTTTGATAAACGGGTCGTCATTGTAGGCAAGCGACAGGTAGAGCGGGCGCGTGGCAGTGCCGTAGCAGTTGAGATCCTTTTTGCGCACCTCGGTATTCCCGTGCCGCATGCCGTCCTCAACAATAATATCGCGTGCAAGCCCCACAAGGGCGCAGGTTTCCCGTGCCATCATATCACCGACATTACCGATGACCGCAAGCTTGGCAAGATCAGTATTTGACGTATCCATCGCCTTTGCGATCAGGTACGCGACACCGGCCGCACTCATTTTGCCGTGACCGCCGGACAGGCAGTTAACCTCCCGGTACTGGCGCGAACAGGGCTGGCTGACATGGTGGTCGACAATCAGGATCTCGTGCTCGAGAAAACCGCGCTCAAAAAGGAGGTTCTGCTGACCTGCTCCAAGGTCTGTGAAGATCTTATATGACGTATCGGCCGGCACCTGCGGCATGGTCAGCGGTTCCAGCTGCCGGACAAAGACTGATTTGCAGGGGATCCCTGTGCGGGTAATCGCCTGCGAAAGGATTGCCTCACTTGCAATACCATCGGCATCGATATGGGAGATGATGGTTATGTCGCCTGCCGCTGCGATCGTCTCTGCAGCTGCTTTTACATCATCACAAAAGCCCATCCTGCATATTAATAGGGACTTCTTACACATGAATTGTACTGGCATGTGGCGGGACGGTATCGAAGCATTCCTTGAGAAGGGAATCATCTCTCCGGCAAGGATGCGGGCAGTGGACAAAAATGCGGCCGCGCTCGGAGTGAGTTCACTCCAACTCATGGAGAGCGCAGGCAGGGCGCTTGCCGGGTGTGCGCTGGACAAGAATCCCGCCCGGGTTCTCATCCTCAGCGGTAAGGGTAACAATGGCGGGGACGGAATGGTGGCGGCACGCTACCTCCAGCACGGTGTGGAAACGGATGTCTGCTATGTAGACACCCGGGGGCGCTCCCCATCCTGCGAACACCAGCTCAAGGCGCTTGCCCATTGCAGCACCCGGCTCCATCCTGTCATGTGCAGGGATGATGTGCAAAACCTGCATGCCCTGTTTGAACAGGCGGACGTGATCATCGACGCCCTGCTTGGCACTGGCGCATCCGGCACACTTCAGGAACCACTCGCCGCAAGTGTTGAACACGCGAATGCATCACACGCAACGATCATTGCCGCAGATGTCCCGACACCGGGGATGCGGGCCGATGTGATCTGTGCGTTCCACCGTGCAAAGGTGGATGGGTCTCTGGTCATGGATATCGGCATCCCGGTGGAAGCGGAATGCTGTGTCGGGCCCGGCGATCTCCTTCTCCTGCCGGTGCGGCAAAAGGATGCCCGTAAAGGGGATGGCGGGGAAGTGCTCGTGATCGGCGGCGGCCCATACCAGGGCGCCCCCTATCTTGCGGGACTGGGTGCGTTGCGGGCGGGAGCCGACATTGTCCGGATCGCATCGCCGGTCTTCGAGCCGGTTCCTGACCTGATCTACGAACCGATGGGCGCCAAAAAGATTGGCAGGGAACATATCGAACAGCTCATTGCGCTTGTGAAGAACGCAGATGTTGTTGTCTGCGGTAACGGGCTTGGTTCCGAAAGCCACGACGTTGTCTGTGCCGTCGCTCCCCACTGCAAAAAAGCGGTCTTTGATGCCGATGCCCTGCGGCTCCCGCTGCCTGTGGCACAGCAGGAAACGGTCTATACTCCCCATGCTGGGGAATTTGCCCGGATCACCGGAAAATCCCTTCCCGGCGATCCGGTAGCACGGGCACAGGCCGCACTGGACGCACAGATTCCGGGGACGCTCCTGTTAAAAGGGCTGGTCGATGTGATCACGGACGGCACGCGGACACGGTTCAACCTCACCGGCTGTCCTGCAATGACTGTCGGTGGCACCGGTGATGTCCTTGCCGGTGTGGCAGCCGCCCTGCTCTGCCACATTCCTGCATTCGACGCAGCATGCATCGCTGCCTATGTAAACGGGAGGGCAGGCAAGGTCGTGGAAACGGAGCGGGGAAACGGGATGCTTGCCTCTGATATCGTAGACAGGATCCCTGCCGAACTGTTTTTGGAGCGTGAAGATTCTGGTTGAATTCACCCATATCAAAAGAGACCATGCACAGATGGTGGACGTGACGGAAAAGGATGATGTCGTACGCGAGGCGGTGGCATCAGGCAGGATCTACCTGCGGGATGAAACGCTTCGTGCAATCCATGAAGGAAAAGTCGTGAAAGGCAACGTGCTTGCCACTGCCCGTGTTGCGGCGACGATTGCGATCAAGGATACCCCCCGCATCATCCCCATGTGCCATACGATTCCCATCGGCGCCATCACGATTGATTTTGTTGAGGATGCCGGGTTCATTGAGGCGACAGTGCGGGTGAAGTCAATGGGAAAGACTGGGGTCGAGATGGAAGCGCTCACCGGGGTGTCTGTGGCATTGCTCACCATCTGGGACATGGTAAAATCGGCAGAGAAGGATAACAATGGGCAGTACCCTGTCACACGCATCGCAGAGATCCGCGTCCTTGAAAAACGCAAGGGCGGGAAGTAAAGCGGGACACACGAGCACTTTTATAACCCGCCGGCCATACTATTAAGGAACACGGGATCCGTCCCGTAAAAAAGGAATGTAGCTTGGAGACAAGCCGAACCTTACAGGTGATATTACATGGTAAAATCAATGTATGCCTATGTCAGGGAGGCATGGAAGAGGCCTGACAAAAGCGATGTGGATGCACTCCTCTGGGACCGGATGCAGGTCTGGCGTCGTGAGGGAAGCGTAGTCCGTGTCGAACACCCGACCCGGATCGACCGTGCTAGGGCACTCGGGTACCGCGCGAAACAGGGTATCGCCGTTGCGCGCGTGAAAGTCCGCAGGGGCGGTCGCCGGCGCTCGCGGTATGTCCGCGCCCGCCGTACCGCCCGTATGGGCAAGAACCGGCTTACGCCTGCAAAGAGCCTTCAGCGCATTGCAGAGGAACGCGCATCCCGCAGGTTCCCGAACATGGAGGTGCTCAACTCCTACTGGGTCGGGCAGGACGGTAAGCTCAAATATTACGAGGTTATCCTTGTTGACGGGCACCACCCGGCGATAAAAAGCGACCGGAAGCTTGCATGGATCGGGGAAGCAACCCAAAGCGGGCGTGCCGAGCGCGGCAAGACTTCGGCGGGGCGCAGGGGACGCGGGATGGGCACCCGTGGTTCCGGGACGGAAAAGACCCGCCCCTCCATCCGCTCCCATGCAAACCAGGGCAAATAATCTTATCCCTTTTTTAAGCAACATCTCTGCATGATGATCACCGACTCCTGTGTCTATCCCCGTCCGCTCGGAGATTCTTCGGTGAGGCGCATGGCTCTCGTTGCGCACGAGTTTGGTTTTGACAGCCTTGTTGCGGTCAATACCCCGCCGTGCAAACATTTCGGGGTTACCGTGGAGACCGGCATCGTAATCGGAGAGATGCCGGCACCAGAAGTTACCCGCGAGGTAAAGCGCTCCAGGGAGACGGGGGCCATTGTATCCGTGATGGCAGGCGACAACGGGAGGAACCGCATGGTGCTTGGCATACGGGGTGTTGACATCCTCTGCGGGATTCACAAAACCGACCGGCACGCGTTCGACCATGTGACCGCAAGGATGGCGGCGGATAACGGTGTTGCGGTCGACATCAGCCTTGAGCCGGTCATCCACGGGCGGGGGATGTCACGACAGAAGGCACTGGACCGGTACCATGATATCCTGCTGCTGCACCGGAGGTTCGAATTCCCGCTTGTGCTCTCGACCCATGCAAGATCGGTGCTGGACATGCACCCGGTGCGGGAGTTTTCCGGTCTTGCATCGGTCATCGGGCTTGACCTTTCCGATGTAGAACAGGCGCTGTCCCATACAGGACAGATGCGATCTTTGCATTCCGCTGTCAGGGTGGTTACATGACGGCCAGGCCCCCCACGCTCCGGGAAAAGCGCCGGTATGTGCTTACCCGAATCGAGCCTGCCGGTACCGCTCCCGATCCAAAGGAAATGTACTATTCGGTATACGAAGCTGTGACATCCCTCTGGGGCGATGCAGCCGGTGCGCTGATACATGTGGCAGTGATCGCGGTTGAGGGGGATTATGTAATCGTGCGCTGCCGGAGGGGAGCCGAACGAGAGCTTGCAATAGCCCTCTCCACTGTTACTTCCTGCGGGGGGAAACGGGTGGCACTGCGCTCAGTTGCCGCATCCGGGACAATCGAGAGCCTGCGTGAGCGGATTTCAGAATTTAAGGATAAAGCGCAGGTTCCAGGAGTGCCATCAGAATGCACGATCGACGGTATGGCCTTTTCGGTCTGCCATTGTGCAGGTCAGAAGATTGATGTGATTGAAAAGGGATTTAAAAATACAACACGATTCTTTTTGACAAGAGAGGATCTGGAGGATTCATAATGCAACCACAATACCAGATGGGATATGATCGGGCGATCACGGTTTTTTCACCCGATGGCAGGCTGTACCAGGTGGAATACGCGCGGGAAGCGGTAAAGCGGGGGACGACCGCAGTCGGGATCAAGGCAAAGGACGGTGTCGTCCTGATCGTGGACAAGCGCGTAAGCAGCAAGCTGCTCGAACCCTCGTCGATAGAGAAAATTTTCAAGATTGATGAGCACATCGGCGTCGCCTCGTCCGGACTTGTCGGGGACGCCCGTGCACTGGTCGATCGGGCCCGTGTCGAGTGCCAGATAAACCGGGTCTCTTACGACGAACAGATCGGGGTCGAGACGCTCGCAAAGAAGCTCTGCGACCACATGCAGACCCTCACCCAGTACGGCGGCATCCGCCCGTACGGGACTGCGCTCCTGATCGCGGGCGTGAGTGACGGCGAGTGCCGGCTTTTCGAGACCGACCCCTCCGGCACCCTGCTCGAATACCGGGCGACCGGCATAGGGATCGGGCGGCCTGCGGCAATGAAGGTCTTTGAAGAAGAGTATACTCCGGAAATGGAAGTAAAAGATGTCATCCTCCTTGGCTTAAAGGCACTGCACTCCGCGACGGAGGGCAAGTTCGATGTCGACACGGTCGAGATCGGGGTTATTTCAAAGGATAATGCGGTGTTCCGCAAGATGACCAAGGAAGAAGTCGCAGGGTTTGTCGGGCAGTTCAAACAGTGACCGCATATGATCCCGCTGGAAAAATCAGTGGTAGCAAGGCTGGAAAGTTACGGGGAGCGCTTCGAGCTCCTCGTTGACCCGGACCAGGCTGCAAAAGTGCGGCAGGGCGAAAAGATCGATATCGAGGAGGTTGTTGCCGCCCTCAATGTCTTTTCCAACGCATCGCGGGGCACCAGGGCGTCCGATGAGTCGCTCACCAAGGTCTTCCATACCACTGATTTTCCCGCGGTCGCCCACCGGATCATCGAGAAGGGCGAGATCCACCTTACCGCCGAACAGCGCCGGCACATGATCGATGAGAAACGCCGCCGGGTCATTACGTTCATTGCCCGCAACGCGGTTAACCCCCAGACAGGGCATCCACATCCGCCCCAGCGCATCGAGATGGCGATGGAGGAGGCACGGGTGAACATCGATCCCTTCAAGCACCTCGATGAGATGGTCAAGGAAACGGTCAAGGCGCTGCGCCCCATCCTCCCGATACGGTTTGAGGAACTCCGGCTTGCGATCAAAATACCGGCTGATTTTGCTGCAAAAGCGTACGGCGATATTGCTGCTGCGTCCACCATGGAAAAAGACGAGTGGCAGAAGGATGGTTCATGGATCTGTGTCGTCAGGATCCCCGCCGGCATCCAGACCGAGTTTTACGACCTGATCAACAAGATCACCAAGGGCGAAGGGGTCGTCAAGATCCTCAATCAAGTATATTAATCGTCACGACAAATTGTGTAAGACATACTGGTGGTAATTTTTATGGCAGCTTCAAATCAGACAGCAAAGGGAAAGGTGACGGGGAGTTCCGGACGGTTCGGGTGCAGGTATGGCAGGTTTACCCGAAAGCGTGTCGCTGATGTCGAGAAGGTTTCACGCGCATACCACCGCTGCCCGCAATGCGACATGGTTTCCGTGCACCGCCACGGCACTGGCATCTGGGAATGCCGGAAGTGCGGGTACAAGTTCGCCGGCGGCGCATACCAGCCCATGACCCCCATGCTGCGCATCGCGATGCGCACGTTCGACCGTACACTTGAGAAGGATACCAGCAGGGCCTAACCCGGGTCTGTTATGGTCAGCTCCTACAAGTGTGCACGGTGCAAACAGAAAGTCGAGATCGATGTCAATGTCCGGTGTCCCTATTGCGGCCACCGCATCCTTTTTAAGGAACGCGGTGCGGCGATAAAAGAGATCAGGGCGCGGTAAAGGACCACGAATCTCACCGTTCTCCAGTACACAAGACCAATACATTTTTTTCCTGATTTTCATAAATTTCATCGTGATTGAACGTGAACCCGATGCCCCATCAAGCAGTGTTCCGGTTCAGGACAAAAAACGCTCAAAAAATTTACCGGGCGCTTCTTCCCGAGATGCCTGACGAGGTGAACCCGCGGTCAGTGGCACGCTGCACGCTTGAAAGCGACGATATGCTGGTCCTTTCCGTGACCGCAGACGATATCCCGGCACTCCGCGCAGCGCTCAATATGCACCTCCGGCTCATCAGCGTGGCAGATGAAATGCAGGACCTTATCTGACCGCTTTTACCATTTAGCTGGTTGTGCCAGACCACCGTGGTGGGTGCAGGGGATTACTTATTTTTACCGCTGAACCGTACACTATACCACAACAGGCACACGGTGCCGTAACCTCATGCACCGGTTCCCGGGTTCCTGAATACAACCACACGGAGTGTTAATGATGAACAATATCTCACCCAAAGTCCAGAACCAGGTTGCGATGCTCCAGCAGGTGCAGCAGCAACTCCAGACGATCCTGTCCCAGAAGGCGCAGTATGAGATGGCAGCTCGCGAGGCAAAGCGGGCGCAGGAAGAGATCAAAGACCTGCCCGAAGATTCCGCGATGTACATGAGCGTGGGGTCTGTAATGATGCAGAAGAAAAAAGATGTCGTGAACTCAAAGCTTTCTGAAAAGGTGGAGATGCTCGAACTGCGTATCAAGTCATTAGAGAAACAGGAGAAGATGCTGCAGGGTAAATTTGAGCAGCTGCAGGCGCAGATCAAAGCTGCGCTCGAAGGAAAAGGCGCACCGACAGCAGCGTAATATTTTTTTTAATTTTTTGGTTTTTAAAAAAAATTAAAAAGTATCATTTCCGGTAGATCAGGTTGATCGCGTTGACCAGCGCCTCGACAGATGAAAGGACGATATCGTCCCCACTCCCGCTTGCATCATAGATCTTCCCGTGCTCGTCCTCGACAGCAATGGTCACGTGGCACATCGCATCCGAACCCCCGCTGATAGCTTCGATGTTAAACTCTTTTAACTGGATTCGGGCTGGTACGATCCCGAAGATTGCATTGAGCGCCGCATCGACCGGGCCGTTTCCCACGCTTGAGAATACATGCTCCTTACCGTTGACGGTCGCCTTGACACTTGCAGTCGGGATCATATGGTTCCCGGTCATGATTGCGATGTCCTGCAGAGCAAGCACCTTATGGTTCAGTTCGATGCCCATCGTGCTCTCCGCGATCTCATAGAGGTCGGCGTCGGTCACCCGTTTCCCGCGGTTTGCGACCGCTTTTACCTTCTCAACAATCGTATCGAGCTGGGCATCTGTCGGACAGATATGGGCATCTGTGAGCATCTGGCGCACTGCGTGCCTGCCTACATGTTTGCCGAGCGTGAGCCTCCGCCGGTGCCCGACCATCTCGGGTGTCATGATGCCGGGTTCAAACGTAGCCGCGTTCTTGATGACCCCGTGGGAATGGATCCCGCTCTCATGCGAGAACGCATTCTCCCCGACAACCGGCTGGGTGGGGGGGATCGTGATCCCAGAGAAGCGTGAAACAATCCGGGAGGTCTCGACAAGCCGTTCCTTTTTAATGCCGGTGCGTATTCCGTAGATCGATTCCATGATCATCACGGTCTGCCCGAGGTCTGCGTTCCCCGCCCGTTCCCCAAGCCCATTGACAGTCACCTGCACCTGCGATGCACCGGCTTCCACTGCAGCGATGGTGTTGGCCACCGCCAGACCGAAATCGTTATGGCAGTGCACATCGATGGGGCAGTCTACCTCCCGTGCGATCCGCGAGATGAGCGTCTTCATGCCGGACGGGGAAATAACCCCAACGGTGTCAGGCACATTTATGATTGTCGCCCCGGCAGCTGCGGCGGTCTGGAACACCTGCATTAAGTAGTCCCAGTCGGTCCGGGTCGCATCCATTGCCGAGAACATACACTGGTCCACATGGTCGCGGACGTAACGGATGATCCCGTCGGAGATGGCAAGCACCTCCTCACGGCTCTTGTTGATCGTGTTTACCCGCTGGATGTCAGATGTCGGGATGAAGACGTGCACCATATCGACACCAGCGTCAAGGCAGGCGTCGACGTCTGCTTTTGTCATGCGGGAAAGCCCGCAGATATTCGCCTCAAGACCGAGCTTTTTGATTGCAGTGACCGTCTCCTTCTCGGCTTTGCTGGATGCGGGGAACCCCGCTTCAATGGCATGGACGCCGATGTCGGAGAGCTGGCGTGCGATCTCGAGTTTCTGTTCAAAGGTGAATGCTATTCCCGGGGTCTGTTCTCCGTCCCGGAGCGTGGTATCAAAAACAGTCACTTCTCCACGGGCATTGCTATCGGTGAAGAAGACAATCTCCCGCAACTATGTTACGAGCCATACCAAATCATTCGCATGCAAGTTATATAAATAAGACCGTAATTTGGGGCAGATACGGGGAATCGGGCGGTATAACGATACGTTTAATACCCGATCATCCCTATAGTATGAGCGCAGTGCCCCGCCTTAACTCAGACTGGTAGAGTGCGCGGCTGTAGTATGGTTTACCGACATTAGGTAACTGCGCGGCTACCGCGATGTCCCCGGTTCGAATCCGGGAGGCGGGACATCTGTTCCATATCTGCCCAGGTAGTGTAGTGGCCTATCATGATTGCCTGTCACGCAATCGACTCGGATTCGAATTCCGACCTGGGCGTCTGTTTTTTTTAAAGACCTGTTTTTCAGCTTATTACCGGATCTTCCCTGCTGCCGTCCCAGCAATATTTTTTAAGACTTCGTAATCCGTGGTCGTCCCCTTCATCTCGATTTGTTCAAGGACATCCTTTTTGGTAAAGATCACGGTATAGGTCATGATGCCGTACTGGTCATTGGCGTCAATGAGCCGTAGGGCGATAGACCGGTCGCCGGTTTTCGGGAACGGCAGTTCGGTGACCGATACCGAAGCGTTCACCCGTGTCATTATATCGGATTTGGCCTCATCAAAGATGATCCTGATGCGGTCAAGTGGGTAGGTGCTGATCTGCTGGGTGATGCCCGTGATATCATAGTTTTGAGTGTTCATCCGGTAAAACGCGACGTAATATCCTTTCTTCCACCCCTCGTCCCGCGCCAGCACCTTGACATCTGAGTATGCAACCTCCGAGCGTTCCCTGATGACATACCCCTGCGGTAAATCAGAGAGCTGGAGTGCCATACCGGACGGCTCGACCGTCGAGGTTCTGCTCTCCGGTGTGGGGGATAAAGTCTGCAGTGTTGTCGGTGGGATTAACTGAGGGCCCGGATCAAGGAGAAAACACCCTGCGGTAAACATAGTGCAGATGAGGATTCCCATGATGATTGCTTGGTTCATAATCCCTGCCTAAACTGGGATATCCAAGATAAAATTGTTTTATGTATAGTGTTGTACGCAATAATCATGAGCAGAGGACAGTATAAATTGCCACAATAACCGGCAACAGGTGGGGATTCATGACTGACCTAACGGAGCCGGAAATTGGCCTGATTACAATTTGGCCTCGTTTGCCCGGCTTTTAAAAATCCTGATGGATTCGCCTTATGTCTCATCTCTTCTGGATTCGACAAAGCAAAGGGGCCTATGGGGTCTTTTTGTGGACGTTTGCTCCGGCTGTCGCAAACAACCATTTGAGAAGACCAGTTTAGTATAAAAAGTTAGGTCTTCGATTAAAAAAACCGTTTAGGGTACCACGGGGATAAGAGAGTGAAAAATGGGTTTAACCGTTGCATCTCCCACCCCCATACCACAAATCCTTTTTTGCCACCGGACAAACCAGTGGTAAGAATGGAGGATCGTTGATGGGCGCCCCCGACCTGCACGGAGATGAGTCTGTTATCCTGAAAACCCCGGATGTTTTTGTCAAATCCATCCCATTTGAGGCGGTCCTTACCAACAAACGGATCATCCTGATTGACCGGGAAAATGACCTTGTTCCGCCCAAAGATATCCTGCTTGCGACCATCCGGGATGTTCAGCCCGGTGAAAACGCTATCCGCGACCTGACCCTCAGCCTTGCGATCATCGCCACTACCGGTGAGACCCGGAAGATAGTGCTCACATTCTCCGGTAAATCAGGAGCCAAAAGAAAACGGGAGCGGGATGAATGGGTGCGGGCGCTCCAGAAGCATACTCGTTCATCATTGAAAAAAGTGTTCAGTACCGTTATCCCCGGCCTCAATCCGGAAAAAAAAGCAAAATTCCCCGACACTGCACCGGTACGGAGCGGGAGTCCGTCCCTGCCTCTGGAGAAAAAGTCAGTTGATGCTGTAGAACCCCAAAAAAAGATCGGACAAAGTGCTCCTGCGATTCCCTCACCGCTTAAACCAGCACCCCTTCCCGCACCTTTGTTCTGTTCCCGGTGCGGTAGTCGTGCACCTGCAGGTTCCTTGTTCTGCGTCCGGTGCGGTGCAAAGATTGTCGTGCCGGAACAAGAGCCACCCTCGACTTATGCCAACACTGGCACCCGGCCCTCACCTCAGCCGGCCCGGGCTTTGCAAGCCAAAAAGGAGAGATGGCAGGTCCTGCCGCAACTATTCCGGCGAAAAGATCGCCTGCCGGAACCCGGCCCCGGCGTCCCGCCATCAAAGGGCGGACGGCCGGGCGGCTCCAATAAAAAGGCATTTATGATCATCGCAGTCATCGCAATCCTTATCATTGTGATCGGAGGCGTGGTATTTGCCATAATTAACTTCCTGAACAATACACCTGCCGCTGATGGCGGGACAACCGGTACCGGCACGAAGATTGCCACACCCACCCCGACATTTGTTTTTGTTGAAAAGACTGCCGCACCGATTCCTGCAAAAGGTGTATGGGTCAGGGTCAGTTACATCGGGATGTGGACCGGGTCATACGGGACAGCGGATGCCCTGAAATCAGTAACAGGTTCCGGCGAATACCTGTATGAGGTCGAAAATCCCAACACGACAATACAGGCAACATTCCAGCGGGCAGATACCTCCAGCCGCCCGCATGAGCTGGTTGTCGGGATCTATAAAAACGGGGTGCTGATCAAGCAGGGCGTTACCACAGTCCCGCATGGGACTGTTGATATTACAGTCGACCCGAACACTGCAAAACCAACCAGTGCCCAGACAACAGGAAAATGATGACATTTTTTAAAAATTCGCCTGTCCTCACCACAAACACTTTTTTGCCTTCAGACAAACCACTGTAAAGGAAGAATGTGGTAATATGGGCGACCCTGAGCTTCATGGAGACGAATCCATAATTTTAAAAACACCAAATGTTTTTGTCAAATCCATCCCTTTTGAGGCAATCCTCACCAACAAACGTATCATCCTCATTGACCGGAAAAAAGAACTCCTGCCGCCAAAGGATATACTTCTGGCAACCATGCGGAGCGTTGAGGCAAGTGAAAATGCAATCCGGGACCAGATCCTCACTATATCGATCATAACAAATTCCGGTGAGACCCGTCAGGTGGTCCTCACCTTCTCCCGGGAGGCGGGAGGGAACCGGAAACGGGAGCGCGACGAGTGGGCAAAGGCGTTAAAACAGCACACGACTTCATCGTTCCAGCAGGCGATCCGTAATGTGATCCCATCGATGGATAAAGAGCAGAAGAAGAAACCGCAGGAGCCACCCTCCCAGAAAATCGAGATCACAAGCAGGCCTGCAGGAAAAAAGGAGATCGATATAGTCCAGCCCATAAAAAAGATCGTGGAGACGACCCAGTTGCCCCCTGTACCTGTTGAGACATCGTCCCTTCCGGCCGGCTCGTTCTGTTCAAGGTGTGGCAACCGCGTGCCACCGGAATCCGTGTTCTGCAACCGGTGCGGTTCCAAGGTTGTAGCACCCGGGGCACTGGAAATGGTCGAGCCATCCTCCACCCAGCCGGCACCGCAACCGGTACCTCAGGTTTCTGTCTCCACCCCGGCACAGGTTGAGATCCCTATCGCTGACCAGAATGTGCCCCCTCACATACCTATGGTCCCTGCAGAGCAGCTTGAACGTAAAGAGCGCCCCATTGAAGAAGTGATCCGGTCAATCGAACCTTTGATTGAGGACTCGGTGCCAAGGACTGAACCGGCACCCCTTGTGCCGTCCCACTTTCCCGCTGTGCCTGAACCTGCAGCACAACCAGAAGATTTAACTGCGATTCCTCCTGCGGGCGAACCCACCCAGCAACCTGCCACCGCAGCGCAGCCATCACCGGTAAAACGGTCAATTCTGCCGCAGTTGTTTTTACGAAAAGATCTCCCCCAGCACCCTGCTCCTGCAACCATACCCCCGGTTTCCCCACCCCCTGCCGAAAGCCCTGCAACGGGCCCACGACGCAAACTGTATGCCATAATCGCAATCATCATCGTAATCATAGCAGTCATCGGAGGGGCATTTGTTTTTATGAAATCCCAGCAGGGAAAACAAGACGCGGAAACCACCCCTGCGGCAACACCGCCGGCAACCCCTATCCCTACCCCCGTTCGCACAACAGCAGTCCCAACAACGGTCATGACAACAATCCCGATCCCGACAACACCCCCGCAACCGCTCATTCCCCAGACAGGGGTATGGGTGAAGGTGAGTTATGCCGGAGCATGGTCGGGATCTTATGGCACCCCGGGGAACCAGGCACCGGTGTCCGGTTCCGGCGACCAGCTCTACCAGATCCCGGTCAAGGAGGGAGGGATGATTCAGGTATCATTCCAGAAGAGTGACGGATCAGGAAATCCCCTGGCAGTGGAGCTCTACAAGGACGGTACCCTTATCAAGAGCGATAAGACTGCAGTTCCCAAAGGTGCCGTCGATTTATTGGTCGACTTCAAACCCCCGGCCACTCCCACGGTAAAACCAACCAGCACCCAGACCGCGGTCAATACAACTGCAACCCCGACTGTAACCCCCACAACCTCCCCAACCGGGAATGTGACAACAGTGCAGACCACAACACCTTCATAAACTTATCCCTTTTTATCTCAACGGTAATAGATACTCTGCCGGGGCCGATCCTCCGATATCTTTTTTCCGGCGCGTCCCCGTTTTAAAAAGGACTTATCATGCAGGACTCACATTTTTTGATAAATGCCCCCCTTTAAGCCATTGGCATCGCTCATGCCGTGGTTAAAGCTAGTTTCAGGCTCTTTATCGTTTTTATCGTCGGCTTCTGTTATGTTCCGGTCGCTATACTCAACGAGCCCCGTGGGAGGTCCATTTGTAATTCCCGTGAGTATAGCAACGCTCGTCATTGTATTTTGTGTCTGACTCCTGGTTGGGGAGATTAAAAAAGATTAGGGTTTTTTCTCCTGCTGTTGGGGAGCAGGAGATGTCGCTGCATTTTTATTCTTTTTCCAGCGGTAGATACCATAGGCAGCACCGCCAATGATAATGAGGGGGAGGAACGTGAAGAAGAGGATGATCAGTGCATCGATCATCCCGAGGAACCCGCTGATCCCTTCGTTGATCGCGGTCACAAAGGAATGCCCGGTTTCGCCACCGACCGGCTCGGGCTCCTGCAGGTTCACGGTTATTGTGGAGAGGTCGATCCTGCTGTTGAGGTACCGCATTCTGCCCTCGATCCTGTCCAGCGCGGTCTGCACCTGGTTGATCTGTGCCTGGATTTTGATGACGTCCTCGATTTTGTCGGCCTTCTTCATAATCTGATTGTATTGCGCGAGCTGGTTCTGGTAAGAGGTCTTCTGGGCCTGCAGGTCAACATACTCCTCGGTCACGTCCTGTCCGGAGGTCGAAACGGATTTTATTGTACCGACCGCCTTGACACCTTCCATGGTCGGTTCAAACTGTTCCTGCGGGACGCGGATCACGATTGTTGCAGAGAGCCGGTTGTTGTAATTTTTCTGGATGTTTGAAGACGAAAGGTACCCGCCTTTCTGCACCGCAAGCGCTTTTAACGCATCAACAGATGCTACAACGTCTTTGACTTCAATGGTTGCGGTCCCCGTCTTGACGATTTTTGTCTCGATACCAGTGCCCGGGACGGTGGCGGTATCGCCGGATGCCAATAAAGCGGGAGTGGGGATTGCCATCGGGTACGGGGCAGCAGCTTTCTGCTCGGAAAGCCCCTGCCAGTTTGAGTCCCCCACACTCCCCGCTGATGACGTCCTCTGGTTTGGCACTACGCTGTCTGCAATCCCCATGCAGCCGGTGGCTGCGACAGCACAGCACACCAGAATGAGTGCGACAAGTTTGTAGTTCATACCAATCCATCAACTGCCGGAATATATAGTTTCATGGTAAACTGCGAAGGAATTTGCAGTTATAGGGAGATATATAAAAGCGATCTGCAGGAAATTTCAGCGGTTTGCGGTTCTCCTTTGGGATGTGCATATTTTTACCAATTTGGTGATCGGGCTTAAATAATTCCTAGGAGATGTACCTGTGGAGACAGATGATGCCAGAAAATACCGTACCTGAAAAACCGGAAGGGGCCGAAGAGATAGAGAAAGGCGGACTTGAGAGCATGGTCAAAGCGCTGCAAAACAGCACTGACCCGCAGGTCCGGCAGTATGCTGCATACCTTCTCGGCGAGGCAAAGAACCCGCGTGCCATCCGGCCGCTGATCGAGGCACTTGCAGACTTTGACAAGTCTGTCCGGGAGCAGGCAACACTCGCCCTCTCCACCATTGGCAAGGCAGCAGTCGAACCACTTACCGCTGCGATGAAGGAACCAAAATGGGAGACACGGTACCGGGCTGCGGAAGCGCTGGGAAAGATTGCTGATGAAAAGGCAGTCAAGCCGCTGATTGCAGCGCTCAAGGATAACCGCGACCATGTGCGGTACATGGCAGCAAAAGGGTTGCGTGAACTCGGTGATTCCGATGCGCTCGAACCCATGATCATCCTGCTCAAGGACGAGAACAAGTATGTCAGGATGATGGCGGTGCGGGCACTTGGGGGTATTGGCGGGAAAAAGGCAACCGCAGCTCTTGAGAAGGCGCTTGAAACTGAGAAGAATGCGCAGGTAAGGGAGACGATCTCCGAGGCGCTGCAATAAGAAAAAGGATTAGGATAGAGCCCTATACCTTTTTTATCGTATCTTACTGCCCGGCTCTACCTGTCGTAGCGGCACGAGCAGCGAAGCCGCATCCCCTGCCGCAAGGATCATCCCGTTGCTCTCCACGCCGAAGATTGTTGCGGGTGCAAGGTTGGTGACTACGACAACATCTTTTCCGACTATCTCGTCCGGGTTGTAGAACTGCTGCATGCCGGCAACAATCTGGCGTTTTTCCGGACCGATGTCAATAACCAGTTTTAAGAGCTTGTTTGATTTTGGCACTGGTTCACAGGACAGCACTTTACCTGTCCGAATGTCCAGTTTCTGGAATTCCTCAAATGTAACCACAGGGATCTTCTCCGATTTTTTGTCTGCTTCTTTCACGCGCTTCTGGAGCAGGGCGTCGAGCTCTGCAACCTGCGTATCCTCCATTCTGGTAAAGAGCGGTTTTGGTGCCGGGATACCTGCCGCCCTGATCTTCTCTGTTGCTTCAGAGATCGGGTGACCTGCGAGTGCATCTGAATATCCCAGCATCGCCCAGCACTCCTGCGCTTTTGCAGGCATCACCGGTTCGATAAGAAGGGTGACGGCTTTGATGAGCTGGACGCAGTTTTTAATCACCTGTGCGGCAGCGGCACGGTCGGTTTTAATTAGTTTCCACGGGGCATTGCCCTGCATGTGCGTATTTCCAAACGCCGCAAGGCCCATGATTGCGTCTATCGCACCTTTGAATTCATAGTCCTGCATGAAGCCATGGACCGATTTTGTGCATTTCTCAATTTCAGCGATGATTGCGGGGCCGGCTATTCCTTCTGGTATCCCGCCAAATTCCTTGTTAGCAAAGAAGAGGGTGCGGTACACGAAGTTGCCAAAGATGTTGACCACTTCGTTGTTGATCCGCTCGCCAAAGACCTTCCACGAGAAGTTCAGTTCCTTGGTGTGGTTGGTGTACGAGAGCAGGTAATAGCGCAGGTAATCAGCGGGCAGGCCTTTGTCAAGGTAATCGTCATTTGTCCAGACCACATATCCCCGTGACTTCGAGAACTTGTGGTCGTCCACCTTCACCATCCCGGATGCAACAATCGCGTACGGCACGCCATAGCCTGCTCCTTGTAACAGTGCCGGCCAGAAGATACAGTGGTGGTAGATGATGTCCCCACCGATGAAGTGCGTAACCCGGTTGTTGCCGCACCAGTATTTCTTCCAGTCATTGCCGGTCTTTTCTGCCCATTCCTCGGTGAACGCGATGTACCCGATCGGGGCATCCACCCAGACATACACGACGAGATCGTCACGGCCGGGGAATTTCACGCCCCAGTCCAGGGTCCGGGTTATACACCAGTCATGTAGCTCCTCCTTAATCCACCCGATTGCGTAATTCTTTGCATTGGTGGTGCCTTTCACCGTCTCGAGATAGGGGAGCAGGAAATCCTTGAACCCGCTGAGCCTGAAAAAGTAGTGCTCCTGGTCCCGGAACTCCGCTTTTGTACCGCAGACTTTGCAGACCGGTTCTTTTATCTCGCCGGGTTCCAAGTGCTTGCCGCATCCCTGATCGCACTCGTCCCCACGGGCAGCAGCTCCACAGTGCGGGCAGACCCCTTCGACATACCGGTCGGGCAGGAACCGCCGGCATTTCGTGCAGTACGCCTGGTGGACGACCTGTTTGTACACATACCCCTTTTTGATGAGCGACCCGACGATTTTGGTTGTCCGGTTCTGGTTGGTCGGGTCATCGGTCATGCCAAAGTGATCAAATGTGATTCCCATCCGCCTGAATGTCTCGTCAAAATGCCGGTGGTATTTTTCTGACAGTTCCCGCGGCGACACGCCTGCCTGCTCCGCGGAAACAACGATGGGCGTCCCATGGTTGTCAGACCCGCACACAAAGACGACCTGCTCCCCGGCCCTGCGCATGTACCTGACGTAACAGTCGGCTGGTACATAGGTGCGCAGGTGTCCGAGGTGGCAGGGCCCGTTGGTGTACGGGAGCCCGCAGGTGACGAGCAGCGGTGGCGTGTTCATGACTAGGTTTTTTGATTCTGATGCGTAATAAGATATGACCATGGTCAAACGGCGGCCCCTTCCGACGCGGGCTTTTGGAGCAGAACCGGAAACACCTGATGTTCCGGCGCTTGCGGAATGGATTGCAGAGAACCGCGGGAGGTCCGGCGACCTTATCTCGTTCCAGCTGGACCAGTCGCTCATACACCAGATCTCTGCGGGAATAACAAGCCCCTGTGCCGGGGGAAAATTTTACAAAGACCGGGTAATGAGCTGCCTGATCGGTGTTGACAACACAACTGTTGTTGACGATATCGCGGTTCAGGGTGAACTGGTGAACAGCGATGCACACGCCATTGCATCACGGAAGAAGAACATCTGGTGTGCACTTCCCGCCCCCCACGCGCTCGGGATCACCGATGATTATTACCATGATGAGAACGAATGGCACGACGCGATCGCCAGCGCATACCGCACGCTCATGCGCTCGATGCGTGATGGGGGGATCAGCGGGCATGTGCTGATCTGTGAGACAGCCGGCGAGGTGGAAGTATCTGCTTTCACACGGCAGAAGGTATTCTTCTTTGTACAGGATATGGGCAAAAAGAGCCTCGAAGCCCTGATGGGATACCAGCGGCAGGTTGCGGTGGACAGGAGCCATCTTCCCTTGGTCTTTGACCTCATAAACGAGTACGAGCTCAGCCAGCTCATCATCCTTGACCCGGACAAGAAGTCGATCACTCTCGCTCTGTCAGAGTTCGATCCGGACCAGATCATCGCCGGAGGATATTGTACCGGAAACAGTGAGGAATACTGGAAAAATCTCGTTGCAGCTGCAGGATATACAATCTGATCCTCCCCAGGACCATAGTGCACGGCTAATGCACTTCGGCTATGTTCACAAACGTATCGAAATGCCTGCTCTTTTTTATCAGCCAGAATACAAACCGCTCGAGAACAGAGAAATTGAACGAACCGCCCGCAGCATTGGGATGCCCCCCGCCGGAAAACTCCCGTGCGATCAGGTGACTGACAGGTGGGACTGATCGCAGGGAAAACCTCCCGTCTTTGCCTATGATAACCTCGATGTCAGTCTTTTTCTGGTCACGGATAAAGTGGGCCGTCTCGCTCGGGTACCCATAGAGCGGTGCAAACGCGATCCGGTATTTTTTCCCGAGAATTGTCGTATGCTTGAGGCTCCGTTTCATCATCGCATCCATCTCAGCTTTAATCTCATTATACTCCTGCACAATCATCTCGTCAGAGAAAACACCGGCAAGGAGGCAATCGCGTACATGGTCCCGGTTCTTTTTACGCTGGAGCACCTGCCCGAGCACAGCTGACCGGGGATCGCGGTGCTTCCATAAATCATAATCGCAGACAATGCGTGCAACCTCAGCCGCAACGGTATTATCCGGCACGAGATCGGATGCCACAATGCCTGTAGCGCAGACAGCTGTATCAATATGGAGCAGCGCGACCTCTTTTTTCACCCGTGCAACCTCGTCGTCCCGCCAGCGGTGATGGTCCCGCCATTCCACCCGCCAGCCGTTTGACCGGGCATGGCCTGCGATGTGCTCGATCTCGCGGTGATACCCGAGGTCTGATATGGAGAGCCGGTCGCCATTTCCTTTGCAGGACGCGACCAGAGAGAATAACGCAGGGAACCTGCCCACCGAGCTCCAGATGGTAAAAACCCCGTCGCTCCCGTAATTCATACGGTGGACCGCGTCCGCTCCCACCGCATCAAGGTCGTTATGCGTCAGGTGGATAACGTGTGCAGTGCGGGATGAAACCGCATTTGCCAGAGCTGGTTCATCACCGTGAGGACTCTTCGGGAGCGGCATTGGTTAATACTGACATCGCGTCACATAAAAAAGAACGGTCACCGGCCATACCGGTAACTACTAAAAACAGATCATTTATTAATCGCGAGGGATAACATCTGTACTCCTGCCCTAGTAGCTCAGTTTGGGAGAGCGCTAGACTGAAGATCTAGTTGTCCCCGGTTCAAATCCGGGCTGGGGCATCAGTTTCGTATCCCCATCCAGGCTATTACTCTGCTTATCCGTTCATTCTCCCTGCACCCCGCCAATAATGTTATAAATGGCCGGTCACAATGCAATAACCAGTGAAACCCGTATGTCGAGTGAAACTCTTATCAGAGAACTGTCGGCTGAACTCAAAGAATTCCTTTCCGCCCAGAACGTGATGGGCCAGCCTGTTGATCTTGGCGAAAAGGTTGCCATCCCTATTGCCCGGTTCGGATTTGGGCTTGGTGCCGGCGCCGGGCAGGGAAAAGACGGCAACGGTGATGGTGCCGGCGCGGGTGGCGGTATCGAGCCGGTGGCGCTCATCATCCTGCACAAGGATGTGAAAGGTCCTGAAGGTGTCCAGGTCATGTCCTTAAAAAAAGACAGCGCCATCGCACAGGTCATCTCGGCTCTGGGTGAATCGCTTGCCCCACAGGTCATCGATGCGTTAAAAACCGTAAGTTCAGGACAAAACCGGTCCACTCCGGCAAAGAAAGAGGAACTCTGACGGGTATTCACAGGATCGGATGGACCCCGTCATTCTTGTGATCTACCTGTCCGGGCTCCTTGCCGGACTCATCCTTTTTTCAATCCTTGTACTCTGGCTTGTCCCGGTCCGCGTTTTCATCCGGTACCGGTACGATAGAGGACGGCAGGATCTTGAGGCAACGGCCCGGTGGGGGATCATCGCCATCCGTTCGACAAAACGCGCGGGAAGGTCGCAGACAGTCCTCCTTATCTTCAGCCATGTCCTGTTTTCATTTGACCGGAGACCGGAAAAAAAAGAGATAACGCCACCCCCTTCCTACAGGCCAGCGGACATCCGGGCTGCAACGGATCTTGTCCCGGTTATCCGCAACCTTGCAATGCCCGCCATCAGGATCGGCAGCGTTCTCTGCCGCATGAGCAGGTTTGAGCGGTGCAATGGGAGAGTGCGCATCGGGCTGGGTGACCCGGCAGCGACCGGCATGCTCTACGGGAGCTACTGGGCTACGCGGTTTGCATTCACCGCTTCCCACATCTGCATAGATATGGAACCGGTCTTTGACCACGAGGTACTGGCAATCGATCTCTCGGTCAGGTACCGGATTGGCCAACCCCTGCGGATCCTTCTTTCAGCAGCCCGTGAACTGCTCCGGCCGGATGTGCGGGCCGGAATTACAGCCCTCCGGAGTGCGGGTCTGGGAGCCCTCGTGACATGACGCCCGAATTAACGGTTGCAGCACCGGTTACCATTGGGAAACGAGTATTTTTTCCACTCGTCCGCGAGGAGATTATCTGCAGTGCACATGGTGCAATTGTGTCGAGGAGCCCTGCCGCACTTCTATTTTCCGATGATGACCAATGGTTCTTTGTGCCCTTTGATGAGGGCGTTTTGCCGGATGTTGTCAGAGATCGTCTACGATAAATAATTCTGAACCTGAAAACCGATATCGAATTTTTTATAAAGGTAATCCCCACACTATACTATGCCATGCTATGGCATAGCATAGGGGTATTTCCATGAAAGGTTCAATAAAACTGTCAGTTTTTCTCGTAATTATCGTTCTCCTTGCGGTATTGTGCGCCGGCTGCACACAGCAGGCGCCGGTGTCTGCCAAGCCGACAGAGATCAAGGTCGGCGTGATCGCATCGCTGACCGGCCCGGCCAGCAATGTCGGAAAGAACATGTGGCAGTCCGCGCAGGTTGCAGCGGACGAGATCAATGCCAAAGGAGGCGTGACGCTCAAGGACGGAACAAAGATCCCGCTTAAACTGATCGTAGGTGACGACGAGTCCACCCAGCAGGGGGGACAGAAAGCGGCGACCAAGCTGATCACCGATGACAAGGTGGACATCCTTGTCGGAGGGTACTCAAGCGCTGTCACATCTGCATATGAACAGACCATCGCAGAATACAAGGTACCGTTCATCGTTACCGGCGCTTCAAGCCCGATCATCACCCACCGCACGGACATCGATACCAGTTACGTCTTCCACCACTGCCCGACAACCGACAGCTATGGGATGTATACCACGATGTTCATCGACCAGATCATCCGGCCTGCGGTCAATAAGAAGCTGAACGCTGCTGCCGACCGCCCGTTCCGGCTCGCACTCATATACCAGGACACGGCCTTTGGCAAAGGGGTGCAGTCCGCGGTGAACAATACGATCACAAAGGACAAGCTCAACATCGCGCTCGTCACCCAACAGAGCTTCAAGATGGGTGAAAGCGATTTCAGGACACCGCTGACCGCAATCAAAGCTGCAAATCCCGACGCAGTATATATCGCGGCATTCCCGAACGAGGGAGCTCCGCTCATCACACAGGCGCGGAGGGATATCGGGCTTGACACGATCTTTTTGAATGTTGAGAACAATGACAACGCCCAGTTCTACAAGGACCTCGGGCAGTACGGGGAAGGCGCCATCATTGAGAGCCGGTTCTCACCCTACACTGCTCCCGTTGGCGCGGTAGCTGACTCACAGGCAAAGTTCAAGACAAGCTACAATGCGAAGTGGGGCACGTTCCCGGACATGATGGGCGCATCCACCTACGAGGGCATCTATATTGCAGTGCAGGCGGCCGCGAGTGCCGGGACAAACGACAAGGCAACGGTCAGGCAGGCGCTTGTCGACCTGAGCATGCCGCAGGTGATCGAGGCGATGAAAGGCGGCACGATATCGTTTAATAAAGACTTCCGGGAGTCGCAGTTCGACCTCTGGATGGAGCAGCTGGCATTTGACCAGAGCGTCGGTGAATGCAGGCCGAAGATCGTATGGCCTGATAACCTCAAAGTAACTGAGTTTGTCCTACCATCGTGGTACAAACCCGGCAGCGCATAAAAACCCATCCAAGTCCTTTTTATTTTCCGGCGACTGATTAGCTTACAGGAGAAGATACGGTGGACGTTGGGATCCTTCTGCAAATACTCTTCTGGGGGATCTATGCAGGCTGCATCTACATCCTGCTTGCCACCGGCCTGAACCTGATCTTCGGTGTCATGAAGATCGTGAACTTCGCCCACGGCGAGTTCCTCATGATCGGCGCTTATGTAACGGCAACGGTCTTTTTTTTAACCGGCATCAACCCTTACGTGATCATCCTCTTCTCCATGTTCGCCCTGATCCTGATCGGTGCCGTTGTTGAACGGCTCTGTTTCCGCCCGATTCTTGGCACAGGCAAGCTTAATGAGATCTTCCTTTCGATCGGGCTCATCTACATCATCCAGAATGGCGCAGCTGTGATCTGGGGGGACGAGTGGCAGAGCGTCAAGAGCCCTTATGAGGGCGTAACTGTCCCGCTCGGATCTCTCACGATACCACTGGATTACATCATCATCATGGTCGTGACTGCCGCAATCCTTGTCGGACTGTACCTTTTTTTGAGAAGGACAAAGACAGGGCGGGAGATGCGGGCGACCAGCCAGAACCGGAAAGGGGCGATGCTCGTGGGCATCAATGTCGAGCGGATGGATGTCATGAGTTTTGGTATCGGGTGCGCTCTTGCGGCAGCTGCGGGCACCCTCTGGGTAGTGAGCGGTCAGGTATTCAACCCGTACATGGGCTCCATACCCGCGGTCAAAGCATTTGCCATCATCATCCTCGGCGGGCTGGGAAGCATCCCCGGTGCAATTGTCGGTGGCCTGCTCTATGGCATTGCGGAAAACGGGGCTGCGTATTTCCTTGGCGGGGTCTGGAAGGACGCGATCTCGTTTGTCATCCTGATCGTTGTACTAGTGATCCGGCCGACAGGACTGTTCGGGGAATCAGGAGAGTGAAGGGGCTATGATATTTGACATGCACAGGCTGGCCCGGTACGGGATAATTGCCGTGATTGCTCTTGCCCTTATCATGCCTTTCGTATCCGACAGCATGTACCTTCTCAATCTCCTCTCCCTGATGCTGATCTTCATCATCTTTTCCTCGGCATGGAACCTGCTCGCCTGTTCCGGGCAGGGATCGCTGGGACATGCAGCGTTCTTTGGAATTGGCGCCTATGCCTCGACGCTGATCGCAGTAAAGAGTGGGATTTCTCCCTATGTGACGATCTTTTTTGGGGCTGCTGTCGCCGCGTTCATCGGGATCCTGATCGGGCTTACCTGTGTCCGGCTCAAGGAATGGTTCCTTGCCATGGTCACGTTCGGATTTGCGATCATCGTGCAGACCATCACCGTCAGTATCCTCACCCCGCTCACCGGTGGCTGGGATGGCATTGCATCCCCCCGCCTACTCTCCCCGTCAATTCCCGGTTACCAGCTGATCGAGTACTACTCTATCCTCGCGATCGCGATTGCTTCGGTCGTCTTCATCTGGTATATCATGAAATCCCGGATCGGGCTTGCCTTCTCCGCGATCCGCGAGAACGAGCTCGAGGCCCGGGCGTCCGGAGTAGATCCCATGCGGTACCGCCTCCTTGCATTTGCTCTCTCCGCGTACCTTGCCGGTATCGCCGGGGCACTTGAAATTCACCACATCGGGTACATCACGCCGGAGATCTTCGGAGTCGACCTCTCGTTCTGGCCGATCACCTACGTGATCCTCGGGGGCCTTGGCACAATCGCCGGCCCGGTGATCGGGACCGTAGTCCTCACCGTCATCTGGGAGGGGCTGAAGATGGCCGGGCTCACCTTCTCGCGGTACATCATTGTGGGTGTCATCCTGATCCTTACAATTATCTTCCTGCCAAAAGGGCTTGTGGACCTCCCCAACCAATTGCCGAAATGGCGGGAGGCATTACAGAAGATGCGGGGTAGAATTACCGGTTTGCCGGGGAAGGAATAAGGTAAACTCTGTTAATTTTTTTGCGGTTGTGACCTGGTACGCATGCCGTTAATGAATCCGTCAGGTCACCTTTTCATCTGGTTCAGAAATGGACGGTTGTGACAGGATTTTATTGCGCTAGGGGGTTCGTGGTTCTTCAGGATCACCAGAACTGGAATTATGGATTTGGCACTCACAGCATCAGATTCCGGCCAGGGTTATCCGGGGGCATAAGTGAAATAAGCCCATTTCAGGCTCCGTTTCCCCTGTTTTCAGGATTCGGCAGCCAGGTTTTCGTAAAATGCAGCCATCGGTATTTTGGAACTGGTTGTTTTAGGCGTATTTTGGTTGTTTGAGGTGTGAAATTGGGATATTGGACAGCCAGAAATAGCCACGTTCTGTTTGACAAAAATGCAGGGGATGAGTATTAGGTTGTGGTGGTTTTGGATGGGAAATAAGGAAGGTTTTAAAGCGGATCGTTTTCGGATGTGTTAAAAAAATCCTAAAAAAACCGACAAGAAATACTTTTTACATATCCTGCCGGTCAGATCCCGAGATACGCTTTCTGGATGTGCTTTTCGTGCATGAGGTCTTTTGCCTTTCCCTCAAGCACAATCCTGCCGTTTTCAATGACATACCCCCGTTTGCACATGTCAAGCGCGTGGCGGACATTCTGCTCGAGAAGGAGCACCGTCATGCCCTCGTTGCCAAGCCGCTCCAGGGAACGGAACACCTGTGATACAAGGAGCGGGGAGAGTCCGGTTGAGGGTTCATCGAGAATGAGGAGTTTTGGATCTGACATCAGTGCACGGCTGATGGCAAGCATCTGCTGTTCGCCACCGGAGAGTGTGCCGGCCATCTGCTGCTGCCTGTCCTCCAAGACCGGAAAGAGATTCAAAACATGGTGAAGGCTGTCCTTCCAGCCATGACGGTCGCCCGCACCGAGCATCAGGTTCTCTAAGACCGGCATCTTTGGAAATATCTCCCGCTTTTCGGGGACAAGCGCCAGCCCTTTGCTGAAGATCTCGTAGGGTTTCATCCCGAAAATGTTCTCTTTGTTAAACCGGATCGTGCCGCGACCATTTTTATTGAGACCTGCAATCGTCTCAACGGTCGATGTCTTCCCGGAACCGTTTGGCCCGATCAGGGTCACCATCTCCCCTTCATTGACCCTGAGGCTGATGTCCCAGACGACCTGTGTGTTCCCGTGATAGATATCAAGCCCTATAATTTCCAGCACATTACACATCCTTAAAATACGTCAAGGTCGCCCAGGTATGTATCGATAACCTGCTGGTTGTTCACAACTTCTTCCGGCCTTCCCTCAGCAATTTTCTCGCCATGGTCCAGCACCACGATCCGGTCAGAAACTCCCATGATCACGCTCATGACATGTTCAATGATCAGGATCGAGGTCCCGTTCGAACGGATTTTTTTAATCAGGTTCACCGCTTCGCTGCTCTCTTTCGGGTTGAGGCCGGTTGTCAGCTCATCGAGAAGCAGAAGTTTTGGATTTGACGCAAGTGCCCGGGCAAGTTGCACCCGTTTGAGCTCGACAACGTTTAAATTCCTGTTCAATGTTCCAATTTTTTCTTTGGGAAATCCTACGAAATCAAGGACAGCAGTTGCCTGCTTTTTCCCCTCCTCCATACTTGGCATATGATTGTTGCCAAAAAGTGCACCGACCATTACGCATTCCAGTGCAGAAAGATGCGGGAATGATTCGGCGATCTGAAATGTTTTTGCAATTCCTTTTTTACATATCCGATTAGCTTTGAATCCCGTAATATCCTCCCCGCAGAATGCGACTGTGCCTGCGGTCGGAGAAGTAATGCCGGAGATGATATTAAGCAGGGTGGTCTTCCCGGCACCGTTAGGACCGACCAGCCCGACGATCTCGTCCCTTCCGACGGTAAGACTGACACCGTTTACCGCCAGAAGCCCTCCGATCTGTTTGGTAACATTATTCACGCTGAGGATGGAGATCACCGTGCTGAAAAGTGATATGGTATACGTTGGCAGGAAACATTATATAATTATGCAAAACTCCGTCGTGAATGGATACGTATTTGATTATCCGGGTACGAGTCTGGGGACGATATTAAAACTTTAAGTGTGCCATCCGCACACAGCACACCACCCGTTTTTATTTTCCATCAGGTACCAATCATATCAGGTTATTTCCGATAATTCGGGCACAGGTATTTTTTATGTCTTTGTGTCCGCAGGGGTATCAATGACAGAGATCATCCAGATGTTCGTGCTTGGTTTTCTTATCGGCCTGACCGGTGCTCTAGCCCCGGGGCCGACCCTGATTGCAACTATTAACGCAACATTACGGGGAGGGTGGACAATGGGGCCCCGGGTAACTCTTGGGCACATTGCCGTTGAGATCCTGATGGTGATCCTTATCGTCGCCGGTCTTGCTGTTCTGATTGGCAGCTATTCATGGCTCATCGCAATGATTGGGGGGATGGCACTGGTAATTTTTGGCATCCTCACTGTTGTTGAGAGCCGGCACGCCCGGATCGATCCCTCAGAATTGACTGTCTCTTCGGCAGACAGCACAACACCACGACCGTTTATTTCTGGTGTAGTCACCAGCATCTCCAACCCCTATTTCTGGCTCTGGTGGCTGACCGTGGGCAGTTCCCTCCTGATCGGGGCATATGCCGGCGGCGTCCTGAGCGCGGTTTCCTTCATCCTCGGCCACTGGGGTGCAGACCTTAGCTGGTTTACCCTTGTCTCTGCAAGTATCCACAAAGGGCGGTTTTTTCTGGGCGAAAGGGAATACCGGTGGACCCTTGCCATCTGCGGGGTATTTCTAATCCTCTTTGGCGGGTATTACCTCACAACAATCTGAACAAGTAATTCATCCTGCATTTGATCATGACACTGCAGGAGGGGAGGTTTTTGATGTGACAGGAATGAGAATTTTTAATTTACACATCATCCGGGATGATTGGTTCTCCGGCCAGCCGAAAATATCAGGAAAATCAGATCTGGCTGATTTTCTCATAGAAATGCTGCAGTTCAAAAATTATTGGTGCAATCAAAAAGATTGCACAGGCAATTGGCAGAAGGCTCAAAACCAAAAAAATTCAGCCTTGTTCTTGCAATCGTGGTCATTTTTATGACAATCATTAAATATCGTATCCCATCATAATCGTATATGAAGAGCTATGAGCAGGGAGAAGATTCGCGTCCCACAGAAGGTATATGATGAGCTGGTCGCCCTCCAGCGTGAAATCCATTTCACTCTCGATCACAACGACACCATCAAGAAGGCTGAAGACCGGGGTTATCTCGCAGCAGCTGATTGGATCCGGCGCAATGAAAACGCATACAAGGTAGGCTTCTCATGGGGTTTTGAACCGGCGCCCGAAGAACCGCGGGGCACGCTCCGGGATATTCCTCCACGCCAGGAACCATCCCCCCAGAGGACATTCAGACCCCGTGGTTCTGATACTCTCACAAAGGGAAAAAGGGAGCCCGAGGGCATCGTTGCAAGGATCAGCAACTGGCTTGGCAGATATTTCTAATCTCCTGATACGCCCCCTTTTTTATTCTTTGAGTAATGCCTGCGCAAGGCATGATGTTGTTACCGTATCTGGGGGGGATAAAAAAAATTGTCTCTTCTTTTCGTACCACACAAAAATTGATACTTCTCCCTGCCCTACACTAGTGCAATGGGTTGCTGCAGGGAGTGCATCAGTTATAAACCAAAAACCAGCGATGAAGGAGATTGCCGGATCAACGGAGATGTACCGGCAGACCGTGACAGCGACCGCTGCCCGTCAAGGACATTTGTCAAAAAGCCATCGAAATGACCCCCGTCCGGAATTGACACAATGCCACGCGAACTCTCGGAACAGGACATTGGAATTTTAAAAAAACTTGCCCCGGAATGTGGGGACCTCACCTGTTCAGGGTCTGGTCACCGGTTCCATTCGATCCTGCCACCTGTCTCAAACCATTTTGCTGTTGATAAAAGTGATTTTGCGGAGAGGATCAGCCGGCTCTCCGATGAGGAACTGCGTTATATCGCAGACCTGATCATCAGGGGCGAGGAAAGTGTCGGGTGCCTGCCCGAAGAGGACCTCGAATCCCTGCTTGCATTGATCACGGAGCGGTTCTCAAAAAATGAGACGACCCAAGTAATTGAAGCGTTTGCCTCGTTTGGGGTATGCGAACGATCCTGGGAAGGTTAGCCGCATGACCGAAACACCTGCGTCTGTAAAGGATCTGCACGACCGCCGTGCAACTGTAAGGGCTGCTGCTGTAAAAGCGCTGGGAGTATCCGGGGGAGCCGGAGCAATACCGGTGCTTATAGAAGCACTTGCCGATGAGCATGCGCATGTGCGTACCGAAGCTGCACGTGCACTTGGAAAGACCGGGGACGCGGAAGCGGGACCCTCTCTTATCCGGCTCCTCTGCGATCGGGAGACAGTAGTCCGGCTTTCCGCGATGGTAGCACTCGGGAAGATCAAAGACCGGTCAGCAGTTGAACCCCTGATTGGCTGCCTCCATGACCGGGATATGCAGGTACGGGTCGGGGCGATAGAGACACTGGCAGCACTCGGGGACATCCGGGCAATAACGCCGCTCCGGTTGTTGCTTTCAGACAAATTCTCTGATGTCCGTGAATCCGCACAGCGTGCAATCGCAAAAATATCAAAAGGGTAAGGTGCCGGTTATTTCAGCCGTGATCACTGCCCGGAACCTGACGAAATCCTATGGGAATGTTATGGCAGTGGACGGCGTCAGCTTCTCAGTTACGAGGGGGGAGATCTTCGGGTTTTTGGGCCCCAACGGCGCGGGCAAGACCACGACCATGAAGATGATCCAATGCGTCTCACCCCGCTCTGGAGGCATGCTCAGCGTCTTTGACCTTGATCCCGATGAACACCCGGCTGATATCAAACGCCGGCTCGGGGTTGTCCCGCAAGAGACAAATCTCGACCCGGACTTCACATGCGAGGGCAACCTGCTCACCTATGCCCGGTACTTCGATATCCCTGCGGATACCGCACGGAAGCGGGTAGACGAACTCCTTGCATTTGTCCAGCTCGATGAGAAGCGCAATGTTGCGATCGAGAAGTTGTCCGGGGGGATGAAACGCCGGTTGATCCTTGCCCGAGCACTGGTAAACAACCCGGAGCTTTTGATTCTTGATGAGCCAACGATCGGGCTTGACCCGCAGGCGCGTCACCTTGTCTGGGAGCGCCTGAAAATGCTGCAGGCTCAGGGATGCACGATCGTGCTCACGACGCATTATCTCGATGAAGCCGCACGGCTCTGTGACCGGCTCGTGATCATGGACAACGGAAAGATCCTCGTAGAGGGAGCCCCTGCCAACCTTGTCCGCCAGTACGCAGGTGAAGAGATTGTCGAGGTGGAGAAGAGCGACCGCGTCCTCTCGTACTTAAAGGACCGCAACACACCCTTCGAGGAAGCGGGAGACATGGTGCTGGTTCCGACGGGATCGGCCCAGGAACTTGCCCGGATCCTCTTCGACCGTTGCCAGCCGAAGAAGATCCTTACCCGCCCCGCGACGCTCGAGGACGTATTTTTGAAACTGACCGGCAGGAGGCTCCGGGATTAGATGACTATAAAGCTCCTCTCTGTTCCCCCAGTGTCGCGGAGGTGCTGGTTCGTCTGGCGCAGGAACCTCGTCGTCTTTTTAAAGACATGGCGGGTCAACTTTTTCCCGCCATTCATCGAGGCATTCCTCTACCTGACCGCGATCGGGCTTGGCATCGGCACCTATGTCCAGCAGATCGATGGCATCCCGTACGTCAGCTTCATCGCCCCTGCCATTCTCGCAATTGCAGTGATGAACTCCGCGTTCTTCGAGTGCACGTACGGTTCTTACGTAAGAATGTACTACATGAAGACCTTCGATGCGATGATCGCGACCCCGCTCTCGATTGAGGACGTGATCGCAGGTGAACTCCTCTGGGGTGCGACCCGGAGCACGATGTACGTGGCTATCATGCTGCCGGTGCTCGGGGCATTTGGGGTGATCTCGCTCCCGCTCTCCCTGCTCGCCATCCCGCTCGCGTTCTTTGGCGGGCTCCTCTTTGCCGGGATCGCGATGTGTTTCACGGCAGTCGTCCCCAGCATCGATACGTTGAACTACCCCTCGTTCCTGTTCATCACTCCGATGATGCTCTTTTCCGGCACGTTTTTTCCGCTCACGATCCTCCCTGCCTTCCTCCAGTATATCGCGGTTGCAGTACTCCCGCTCACCCACCTTGTCGCAGTCATGAGGATGCTGACGCTACCGGCATTGTCATGGACAGGTGTGCTGAACCTTGCGTGGATGGCCGCAGCCGGCTCTATCGTCTGTCTCGTTTCCATCAACCTGATGCGGAGAAGGTTGATCGTGTGATGAGGATATGCCATCCTTTTATCTGAGGATGAATTCAGCAGAATGGGAAATAGCGAACCGTTACTTTCCCGGCTGCTCACCGCTTTCCCCGGCCGGATCACGCTCCGGATTGTTCCGGTAATAACGGATATAAGCCGCACAGAACACGACCCCGTCCACCGTCATCCAGGACACAAAGAAGACAAAACCGGAAGATTTCTGAATAGAGAGGGGAATACTGCCGTTATCTGCCAGATGCCATGCCAGAATAAAAAGGGCATTCATAAAGACTGCAATACTGATGAATAAATTTCCTTCAGACCAGGCCCTGCGGGCATCATCCCGGACCTTCGATATCAGAAGTTCCGGTGAACCGTCAACTGAGTACCCGAACCGGGTCCTGTAATAATCTGCCATCGCTACGATGAAAATCAGGATGAAAAAACCGGCAACCGTGATGCCGGTAAGAACATCGTTTCCTGCAAGACTATGCATGACCCCGGGACTTGCAAGGACCGCCACCAGTACCAGAAATAAGCCCACACCGATCGACCATAATACCTGCCTTTCATCTTTTTTCCCGTATGCCATGGCACCCGGTGAATTTTTCAGCTTCATGTAGGCGAAGGCCAGGACAGCATTCACAGTCCCCCAGAGAATGCCCAGTACATCAGGCAGCCGGGTATCTGCTGTATGGCTGATCCGCTCCATAAAGAGGAAAATGCATAGGATCATGACGATGTTGAAAACGATGAACCCGTAGACGATCAGCCTGACACCCGGTGTCTCTTTCTTTGACGGATCCCCGGCCTGGTCCGGGGGGATCAGGCACCACCGGCCATACCGTATCCGAAGGGAACAGAGAAATGATCCAAGGGCGATCGCCATCCCCATGAACAGGAGATAGAGCCGGGTCTCATCAGGAAGCGGCCGGCCCTGCATGAAATCGCTCCCTACAAGGGAGAGATAGGCTATCATAATCCCTATACCTGCTCCGAAAGGCAGGATCTCAGCGGCGATCTCCATTCCGGGAGTCAGTTCAGGGCGTTCAGGCATTTTGGCAGCTTGGTACAGCAATCATTTGCGCTATTATGCCATGAATTTTATTTATCATGCTGAATCTGAAGCATCAAAGGAGAAGAAGGTACCCCACGGGAGGACGTGAGCGGGGGCGCCACCCTGAGCAGAGCTGCCCGCCCGCGCAGTCATTCCCGGCCTCCTCGTGTTCCGAGCCGAAGGTGAGAACAGGAAACCATCAGGCTTCGAGCGTCGCACTGGGCGGGAGCTATCGTAGACAGATCATTTTTTTTATTCCAGAGACAAAAGGCGGATACAGGGGTTCCCATGAAAATGACGATTGAAACCTTCAATGCATGCTATTCCGGTCAGCCGATCTGCCCGCCGCGAGACCCGTCGAGGCGTCGCGCTGGGCGGGTGCCATTGCGGAGATCAATTTTTTTGGCAGGTTAGCAGAGATGCATTTTCATAGTCCGGGTGTGAACCTGAAAGATTCATGTCTGTTTCTACAAAGCCAAAATTTTTGTTCCTCATTCAGAATTCAGTAGTCTGCAGGCCATATCTTCAATCCTTCGTACGAATGAGGTAGAGCACGTATAACTTCTCATCCTCAACGGCCTGCTCGCGGATGACTGTCGCGGAGTACCCGTGGGCAAGGGCAAGCCCGATGATCGCATCCAGCCCGGTCAGCGATGAGACCAGGAGCAGGATCCTGCCTCCCGGTGCAAGCACTTGCCCGGTATTCTCAAGGAATCGCCCGATCACGTCCCTGCCGCTTTCCCCGCCGTCCAGCGCATATTCGAGCCAGTCATCGATCCGTTCGTCAGGCCGCGTGGGAAGGTACGGCGGGTTGAAGACCACAAGGTCGAAAGTGCCCTTTAGACCGGAGAAAAGGTCTGTCCGTACCACTTCGATTCCTGTACCGTGAGCGTAAACCAGTGCATGGGGATTGATATCCGTGGCAATGACCGAAGCTGCGGTCTTTGCGAGAGTGGCTGCGATGATCCCGCTCCCTGTACCGACTTCCAGCACACGATCGATCGGGCGGACTTCGCGTTGTGCAGCAGAAAGAAGGAGATGCGTGTCGTCTGAAGGTGTATAGACCTGGGCGGGATTACCGGACATTGTTGGTGCAATATTTTGCAACCGGTCAAGAAAAAATATCGCCTCCGTCTGCCGGAACAAACTGGTCGGCAGCAACCGGAGTATATGATAAATCATGAAATATTGGGTAAAAGGGCACCATGTGTTTTGTATGTCCGCCTTTTTTTTATCTCGTGGACTCTCTTCCCCTTTTTTTATCCTGCTTTTGTGTCCCCCAGCTCATCACCACAGCAAGTACCAGTGCGGCAAAGACAAGGATTGCCCCGAGCAGGAACACCTCCTGAAATCCGATCACCAGCTGATTAGCTGGGACACTGGCTGGTACAACACCTTTGGCACTGCTGGTCCCAAACACAATCCGCAGTACAGCAGACCCGAAGATGGCAACACCGAGTGCTGAACTGAAGTGACGGATCGTCATCATCACGCTGGAAGAGAGCCCTTTTTCGTTCCCGCTGCCTGCAGAAAGGATCTGGTTCGTGTTCGGTGAGGAATACAGGCCAATGGCTATCCCCTCAAGTGCAAGAGCGGCAATGATAAACGGGAACGCTGTTGCCGCATCGAACATACTGAACATGACAAACGTCGCAAGAGCGATGGTGAGGGCGATAGTTGTGAGAATCCGCGGGCTGTACCGGTCCGACAGGGAACCGGCAACCGGCCCGGTGACCATCAGGGTAACGGCCGGGACTGCAAGCAGTATACCGGTGACAGCGGGGGATAATCCCTGCACATTTTCAAAAAAGAACGGGAATAAAAACTCGGCGCCGTTGATAACAAGCGTCAAGAGAAATGCAATAAGATTTCCCGCAAGGAACGCCCGGTTTTTAAAAATCCGCATATTGATGATTGGGTGCCTGCAGTAATGCTGGCGGACAAAAAACAGGAAGAAAAAAACGAGTGAAACCGTAAAAGTTCCAATAATGGCCGGGGATGTCCAGCCCAGCACGAGCCCGCGGTTAACAGGAAAAAGAAACATAAGCAGGGCAAAAAAGATGAGGACTGCCCCCGCAAGGTCAAATTCTGCAGGCACAGCCGTGGGGATATCTGAGGGAAGGAGCGAGAGTGAGATAAAAAGTACCAAAATTCCGACTGGCACATTGACGAAGAAGATTAAATTCCAGTTCGCGTATTCGGTGATAAAACCCCCGAGGAGAGGTCCGATTGCAACCCCCACCGAGACAATGGTCGTCATAATCCCAAGAGCCCAGCCCCGTTTCCGTGCAGGAAGATGCTCAGCGATCATCGCGGGCCCGATGGCATACAGGGCGGCAGCCCCGATTCCCTGAAGCGCCCGGAAACATATCAACTGTCCGAAGGTTGCCGAGATCCCACAGAGCACTGATCCGGTGATAAAGATTATACACCCTGCGGAAAATACGTACCGGAACCCCTTGATATCCCCGAGTTTTCCTGCAATGGTGAGTGAACTTATCAGGATAAGAAGATAGACCATGATCACCCATGAGACAAGACCCATGTCGATGCCAAATGATTGGGCGATGCTGGGGAGGGCGATATTGACAATCGTGGCATCAATGGAGACCATGAATGCACCGAGCGATACAATCAACAGGACCGCATGTTGCTGCCGTGCTGTTGGCGGGTGCAGGGGATCCATGTACATGGAGGTATATATCACAGACTATTTGAAAGGTGACGGAACGTAATACAACAGGGCGGGTGTAATGCCAAGGTTATTAATGGCGCTCTGGCACACAGAAATTCGCAGGATGCAATCCGTACAAACTGTCGGAATTCAAGATATTGGTGATACAATCCATGTATTTCTGTTGAAATTTGCCGTATCAAAACCGGTTGAAATAAAAAATCAGAATGTAACCAGATTTTTTTCCAGGATCTACATTTACTCAACAATAATTCTCTTGGATCTGGATAAATACCAGATAATGTTCTTTTATTGCCGATAATCTCGGCATTAAGTCCCAAATATTGCTGGTTCACCCTCTGATTATTTCATCGTATTTTTACGCCTTGTTCCAGTACGCCCCTGCCACAGGCAATACTGCTAATATACACCCGCCGGCAGTTTATCCCGATGTAAAATCTGTTCCCTCATAGATCCCGCATACCATATCCCTCGCCCCTGAATCATCTCTGGCACGCCCTTGTGCATACCAAAGAGCATCTATTCAGGTGAGCAATGTGGGATGGAGCAAGGGATCTTTTGTGGTCGTTCACAGTGAGAAAACAACAATTTTTAAAATTGGTACTTGGTACTTTATTCCGAAAACCTTTTTCATTTATTTCCTAAGGATTACTTATGCAGTCGATAGATGGGTATATCGAGTATACGCGTCGGGAATATTGTAATGATGTGAAATGCCCGATACAATTGCTCTTGAATAAAGAAGTCGAAAAATCTCCTAAACATGAAGAAATCCGGGCGATTTGTGCATCCAATTGTCTCCATAGCACCCATGAATTTCACCACTGGTTAACAGGGAAGGGATACCTCGTCGTCAGACCGGAGCACAAATAACCCGAGTTTTTATACAGGTGTGTATCATTAATTCTCGTGAAGTGTCCCCATGGTAAATGCACATCTTGATATTGGAATCCAGAGCCGGATGAACCGGATAATCAATCCGAAAGATAATCGGGTAGTGATGCTTGCGATAGATCATCCCTATTTCCAGGGACCGACAACGGGGCTGCGCAACATGAGCAACACAATAAAAACACTCCTTCCCTATTGCGATTGCCTGATGACGACACGCGGGGCAGTGCGGAGCAATATTGCGCCCGAAGATGCCGGGTCAAAGCCCATCATGTTACGTGTTACAGGGGGAAACAGCGTTTTATTCGAAGAGTTAAGCGATGAAAAGCTCACGGTTACGATTAAAGAAGCCATCCGGATGGATGCGGCCGGTATCGCGGTCAGTGTGTTTATCGGCTCTGCCAACCAGCAACAGACGATTCTCAATCTCACCGACATGATCAATCACGCCGACGAATACGGAATTCCCGTGTTGGCAGTAACAGCTGTCGGGAAAAACATGGCGAGGGATTTGCGCTATTTAGCGCTTGCCTCCCGTATCTGTCAGGATGCCGGGGCCCGGATTATCAAGACCTATTATTGTGAGGAATTTTCCAAACTGGTTGACTGGGTTTCTCCAACTGCTGTCGTAGTTGCGGGAGGTAAGTATACCAGTCCTCCTGACGCTCTCCAGATGGCCTACAACTCTGTCAAGGCTGGTGCTGTGGGAGTTGATTTCGGACGAAATATTTTCCAGGATGACAATCCTATCGGCATGATCAAAGGAATTCGTGCAATTGTCCATGAAAATCATACGGTAAAGGAAGCCCTGGATATCTACAATGCAAATTTACCCGGTGCATGCAAGCTTGACTGAATTTTTTTATCTCTTATAAATTTACTTTCCATTCGTGAACACAATGAAAGCAGCGGTCTATCATAAGAACAGTGACATTCGCACCGAAGATGTTGAAGATCCAATAGTCGGGCCGGGAGAAATCAAAGTCAGAATCATGGCATGCGGAGTGTGCGGGTCAGATGTCATGGAATGGTACCGGATCAAGCGTGCGGGAAGGCCCGGCGGTATCGGGGCGTTCGGGCACGAATGCACAGGAATCATTGCAGAAACCGGTCCCGGCGCAGACCCGAAATGGAGAGTGGGAGACCGGGTCGCATTCACCCATCATGTACCATGTAACACGTGTAATGCATGCATACGCGGGCATACAACCGCATGTGACACACTGCAAAAAACAAAATTCAAGAATGCGTACGGGGCGTTTGCAGAATATGTGGTGCTGCCCGAGATCAACGTGGACCGGGGTATGCTACGCCTTCCCGAATCGGTTTCTTTTGATGCGGGAACATTTGTTGAACCCCTTGGATGTGTGTTGCGTGGGCAAGAACGGGCCCCGGTCTCGGATGGCCGGTCGGTTTTGATCATTGGTGCGGGGATCACCGGATTGTTGCATCTCAAGGCAGCCCGTCTGAATGGTGCGGGATTTATCGCTGTCTCCAACCCGAGTCCTGAACGATTGGGGGTCGCCCGGAAATTCGGTGCCGATGCAACCATTTCCGCCACAGAAGATGTTCCCGGAAGGTTTAAAGAATTAAATGGTGGGCTTGGAGCGGACACCGTCATTATGACCGCACCGGTTCCCGTCTGTGTGAAACAGTCGCTTGACGCAGTCGGACCCGGGGGTACGATCTTGTTTTTTGCCCCCACAAATCCTGAAATACAGTCCGAAATCAACCTCTGGAACCTGTGGCAGAAAGAGATTACGATTACCCATTCATATGCTGCCGATTTCCATAATCTGAGAACGGCCCTGAAATTGATTCAGCATAAAAGAATCAATGTGACCGACATGATAACCCATGTGTTTCCATTACGAGAAACGGTTCAAGGTTTTCTCCTAACTGCCCGGCACCGGGACGGGAGCCTGAAAGTTATTATTCATCCACAGGAATAACATTTTTTCCTGATGTTTTTGCCCGGAATATTTCACAGAATTTATTACCCCCCATGGCTGAAATGAGCTGAGAGATATGGCCAAGTTCGACTGTAACTGGTGCGGGAAATGCTGCCAGAGCTTTGGGGAGTTCATAAAAATTGAAAGCCAGCTCACGGAGAGGGATTACTATTGCCGGTACGGGATCTCCAATGAACTGTTTCTTGTTCATACGCAACCAGAATTTGCGGATGAGATAGCCGAAGACTTTGAGGAGACGGGCGGGAAAGATCCGAACCGCAAGGGATGTTTCTTCAGCAGGAAGAATCCCGAAGGCAAGGGGTTTGCGTGTGCAGTTTATCCCACCCGCCCCACCATCTGCAGGGATTTCCAGTGTTATCGCATGCTGATCCATCATCATGCATCCGGTGAGATCCGTGGAAGGGTCATCGGTATCAATGAGCTCAGGACACATGACGAAGCCCTTGTCTCCATCTGGTCAGAAAAGATAGCACATTTACCTCATCCTATACAAACAAAGCACGATCAGGTCCAGCATACTCACGGCCCTGGTGGACATAACATACACGGGCATGATTCCCATATCCTTGCCCATCTCCAGGATATTCACCATACCGATGATCACGAATGGCTCAATAACGTGATCACGATCCTTGGAGCTCACGGGTATCGCGGGGATCCTGTGGAAGACTAAAAACCTTTTTTTCACGCAAAACACGTGATTTTTTCCCTTCCCGCTCACCGATCCCTGACTGATGGATACACTATTTCCCGGTCTACTCAAGGTTTGCAATTGAAGCAAAATCCTCGAGATACAGTTCTTCCGGCCTGCTTGCAAGGATCTCTTTGGGCAGTATTTCAATAGCCCGATTCACCCATGCAGGATCGAGCATTCCGCCGGAACCCTTCAGGCAGTTCCTGACGGTCTTTCTCCGGTGGGAAAAAAGGGCTCGCACGACATCCGCGTAGCGCCTGTTGTCATTGATATAAAAGATCGGGGGGCGGGGAACAATCTTTACCACCGTAGAATGCACCTGTGGTTTGGGCGAGAAACAGTTGGGCGGGAGCGTGAAGCACTTCTGTGCGGTCGCATAGGTCTGTACCATAATCGAGAGCCTGCCACAATCCTTGGTGCCTGCCGGTGCAACCATCCGTTTTGCAAACTCCATCTGGTACATCAGCACTGCAACCTCGAATCCTTTCTCAAGCAGCCGGAACGTGATCTTCGATGAGATCGAGTACGGGAGGTTTGAAACAACGATTGAAAAAGGGGGAAGGTCACACCGCGACGCATCCCCGTGCATCACGGTAAGTCTGCCATGAGCGATCGCTTCGGAGAACCGGTCATTAAGACCGTCGCAAAGGTCCCTGTCCAGCTCTACCGCATGGACGATTGCCCCGCGATCGAGCAGTGCCTGTGTAAGTGCGCCGTTGCCGGGTCCCACCTCCAGCACTTCGCGGTCCTGGACGTCAGTTACGCTTGCGATACGTCCGACTGCCTGCGGGTCGATAAGGAAATGCTGGTCACAATATGCCTTCATCTCGTAGTAAAGACGTGATACTTCACGTCCTTGTTCTGAAGCTCTTCAAGGATGCGGGCAATAATCATCTTCTCAGGGTGTGGGATCGACTTGATGCGGGTCGAAATGTCCAGAAAATTCTCAAATGGTTTCCGGCTGCGGGTATCTAAGATCTCCCACATCAGTTTTTTACCAATGCCGGGGAGCAGGTGGAGCATGTGCATCTTGGGGGTGATAGGAACTGCGGTGTTGAAGAACTGTACAAAATCATGCTCCCGCTCCTTGACAATTTTTTCGATGATAAAGGGCAGTTCACCGCGGGCAGTCTGGGTCAGCTCTTCGTACCCGATCCTGCGCTTGACCCGCTCGATCTTCTGCCGCTCACCATCACCGATATACAGTTTCTCGTAGAGTTCGATCGGGATACCTTGCTTGGGGACGAGTTCGAGCAGTTTGAACTGTTCAAGCCCCATCGCCTGGACGAGAGGCTCGCGTTTGAACGGGGGGCGGGGGTCGTCAGGATGCCCTTTTGCAAGAACATCGAGTACTATGCAGTTGACCTCCTTCTTCTCAACCTTCATGGCTCCACCTCAGAAATGGGATGAAACAATCTCGAGGATAGAATCGAGTTCTTCTGGAACGAGTGAAAAGCGTTCCTTGGCATAGATCGCGCGCAGTTCGTCCCGGGTCCTGGGCATGATATTTGCTATACGGAACGCGATCTCAGGCTTCATCTTCTCCATTTTCAGGAGTTGTTCCACAAGCGCCACTGATTTTTCCGGAGGTGTCTTTGCGACCTGATTAGCATGCTCTATACTGCGGCGAAACTCGTAGGACATCTCCTTTTCTTCAGCAAGCCGCTGCGCTTCTACGCCCCGCAGGACTTCACGAACCTGAGGGAGCGTGACCTTCTCTTCGCTAATAACACCTTTAACTTTCATGCCAGTCACCTGATAATGGATTTACCGTTGTGCTTTTAGATGTTGTGGTCTTGCGATCACGATCTTTTCGGCGTTGCCGTCAGCGATTGCAAGCATCCAGGCGCGTCCCCGCTGCCCGACAACGGTTCCTGTCTTCCCGTGGAACCTGCGGTGGGGCATGCCCTTCTGGATGGAGGGTTCACAAACGATGTGGACTTTCTCACCGATTTCGAACTTCTGGATGACGGAAGTGACGGGGGGTAGCCCGCGCTTTCTCAATTCTTTCTTGAACTTATACCGTGTCTTTTTTCGCGGTCCGTTATGGTGTGCCATGGTTATTCACTCACTTTTTTTCTCCTCGACCAGCACTACATCGAGGCTGGTTACTCGGGCGGAGAGGCCCAGAACCTCCGACAGGCTCGGTTGCGTCCTCCCGTTGTCCCCTGATATCAGTTCCTTGATGTAGAGTCCGGCTTCTCCCGTCACTTCGACGGTAAACCTGCCGTCTTCCGCACCGGTGCATTCGATAGCAAGGACCCTGCGTTCGCGGATTTTATCAGCACGCCGATGTGCGACCCTTTCCGGTGTGCGCTGGCGTATTATGGCGCCGGATAAGGATTTTACGGCTTTTGCGAACTCGTCAGGTGAGGGTGCACCCTCAACCCCGACTATGATCCTGTATTTTTTATGCGCCTTGTTCGATTTAAGGGTTTCCACCTCATTACGTTCGGTCCAGCGGACAAGTTCCACGGTGATGCGTCCTTGTGCACTCCGGTTGATTGCCTCTTCAACCGAGGGGAGATCCCCCTTCCGTCGCTTTGGTGAGACCACTTCGAGGATGAACGGCCTTCCTGTGCCGATCATACGGGCATCGATGTCCTCGCGCCCCGCTCCATGGAGCACCGCATTCTGCGCACAAAACAGGTCAATTACCGGCCGCCCGATCAGTTCCTCGACCGAGTCCTGGTATTGTTTGCCGGTGAAATTGCACTTTTCGCACCCGGCACCCCGGCAGTGACGGCAATCCCAGTGGGTCTGGGGGATGCCACGCTCATATTTCTGGTACCTGCCATAGAAAAAGACCGGGTTGATCTGCAGGTCAACCATATCATGGCCAAGGTCAAGGAGTGCAACAATGTCGGGTTTTTTGAAGTCCACGTTTTTTCCGGTGATCGCCGATACAGCTTTTCCTACTTCACGGTTCACCTCGGACTTGAATGGTTCAGGGTCGGCTAGTGAAAGGTCGCTCCACACCATCTCCTCGCTCTCGGAGATAAGCGGAGGAACTCGACACCCGATAAGAAACGTCGCATACTCGATCCCCTTCATTTCGTCAACAACACGGTCCGCCCATACAGGAACTGTATCAAAGAAGCTACCACAGACCCAGCATGATCCGGTGAACGGTTCGTATGCGAGGTTGTTGGCAATCGCATGCGAGATCCGGAGCGCCATGCCCCGCTCATCATTGGTCAGGCCATGCCCCCGCTTCCCAAAGAACCTGCCCAGACAATGATCGCAGCAGTCTCCATAGGAAAGTATCTTTTCAACAACACCCGTTATTTCCATCCGCCTACCCTCCGGTCGAGTTCATTGAGCAAAATGACGATTGCCGACTCAGCGTGCAGTATCGTGGGACCTACGGAAAACCTGGGGCACCCGGCTATGAGCGCGTCATCATCCATAGAAAAACTCATATGATCGGAAAGCAGGAATGCGTCCGGCAGACGACCACACGTCCGGATGTCGGCCCCCTGCTCATCCAGCACACCGAAACTGTGTTCCTGCAGCAACCGTTCAAGGCCTCCCTTTCGCACAGCCACTCCTGCAGATGATTCACGGAACTCTGAACCGCACGGGATCTCCAGCGCCTTTTTGATCAGCGAAGCCGGGCTGCGTTCATCAGGATTCAGGGAACGGACACTATCCCCGGAAAATTTTACTGTCTTTGGCGGGACTGGCGGGCCAAGCAGTACAAGGGAACACTCCACGTCCTGCCGAATATTATGGGACAGGAAGAGCGATGCATTCACGCACCGGCAGAGTACGTCCATCCTGCCCCCGCCCGATGGCAGATCATTGAGGCTGAACGCTCCGTCAGTGCGGGCAGTGTGCCCGACAACAGCAAAAAAAGTCATCTCACTGCATTCCCGAAAAACGCTTCATTAAGCGCTGCATATTAAATTTGCCGCCGGCACCACGAAGCCCTTTGATGGTCCGCTGCATCAGCTTATAGTACTTGAGGAGCTCCCGAACCTCATCCGGCTTTGCTCCCGCACCATGGGCGATACGCTGCATACGTGAGCTGTTGATGAGCGCAGGGTCATCGAGCTCGGTGCTCGTCATCGAGTCCATGATGATACGGTACCGGACCATCTTGGTGCTGGTGACATCGTACACACCTTCGGGGAGCTCCATATTGCCCAGCGGCAGCATGTTCATAATCTGCTTGAGCGGACCCATCTTGTTAAGCGCTTCGAGCTGCTTGTACATGTCCCGGAGGGTGAACTTGCCCTTCATCATTGCTTTGACATCCACGTCATCTGCCCGCATCGCCTCTTCGGCCTTTTCTGCGAGAGCCCGCAGGTCGCCCATGCCCAGCAGCCGGGATATAAAGCCGTCCGGGTCAAACCGCTCGAGGTCTTCGATTGTCTCTCCCTGACCGATAAAAGCAATCCCGCTTTTCGTCTCTGCCACTGCTGACATGGCCCCACCACCCTTGGCAGTACCATCCATCTTGGTGATGATGACGCCGTCAATATCGATTGCTTCGTGGAACCGGCGTGCCTGCTCACTCGCCTGCTGTCCGAGCGCTGCATCGATCACAAGCCACCGGTGTGTCGCCTGTGTCATCTGGTTCAGCTCGATGATCTCCTGGATCAGGTTCGCTTCAAGAGCATGCCTGCCCTGCGTGTCAACGATGATGACTTCCAGTTCCTTAAATGCGGCCAGTCCCTGCCGGGTAATTGCACGTGCATCTTTCTCCTGCGGGTTGCCAAAGCAGGGCACATTAATCTTTGCACAGAGAGTTGCGAGCTGGTCGTATGCACCGGGCCGGAACGTGTCTGCACATATGACACCCACCTTAAGCCCCTTTTTCTGGAAGTACCGGGCGAGCTTGGCGGTTGTGGTCGTCTTTCCGCTGCCCTGAAGTCCTGCCATCAGGATCGTCTGGGGTTCAAGTTTCACATCGGTAGATGCCCAGATGAGCCGGACAAGCTCCTGGTATACGATGCGCAACACATGCTCGCGAACCCCAATTGCTTTTAGCGGGGGCTCATCCAGTGAACGGGTGCGGATCGCTCTTGAAAGCTCCATGACCAGCTTTACGTTCACGTCCGCAGAAAGGAGCGCTCTCTGCAGGTCTTTGACCAGTTCGTCGACCGCTGCTCGGTCTACAACAGTCTTTCCTGCCAGCTTCTTGATGGCGTCTTTTAATGAACTGGAGAGAATGTCAAGCATTACACATCACCCAGCAGTTCCTCGACCATCCCTTCAGGAGAGAATGTCACGATATCATCATATGCCTGCCCGGTGCCCAGAAACATGAGCGGTTTTCCAATGGTGTGGGCGATCGAGATCGCTGCACCACCACGGGAATCCATGTCAGCCTTGGTGAGCACAACGGCATCCGCCCCCACAGTCCGGTCAAACTCATATGCCCTCACCACTGCATCGTTTCCTGCGACGGCTTCATCCACATAGACCACAAGATCGGGCTTCATCACCCGTCGGATCTTATCAAGCTGGCTCATCAGGTTCGACTTGGTGTGAAATCTACCTGCCGTATCAGCGAGCACAACATCGATCTTGTGCGACGCAGCATACTGGACAGCATCAAAGAGCACAGCCGAGGGATCGGCACCCTGCTGGTGCTGGATGATCTTGATGCCGATCCGTTCGGAATGGACCTCGATCTGCTCGATCGCACCGGCACGGTACGTATCTCCCGCTCCGATTACAACCGAAAAACCCTTCTGTTTTAAAAAAAAGCCGATCTTCGCGACGGTTGTTGTCTTGCCCGTGCCATTAACACCGGTGAATAGTATCTTGACCGGGCGCTCGTGGGTCCTGATATATTTTTCAAGGTCAAATCCTTTGCCCAGCACGTTGAGCAGTGCCGCTTTTAATGTTCCGACCACAAGAGAATCCACTGACTGCCCGATACGCCGGTGTTTGCCGATGAGGTCTTTTTTTACATGGGTGATGACCGCATCGGTGACAGGAAGCGCCACATCACTTTCCAAGAGCGTGATCTCAAGTTCATCGAGTGCACCGGCGAGCTCTTTTTCTGTGATGATCAGCTCGCGGTCGATAATGAAGGTCCGGACTTTATTGACAAAAGTAGGATCTGAGGGGGAGTTGGGCTGACCGGGCAGGCCCAAAAAAGCAGCCGGTTGCGGAGAGGGATCCCTGTTTTTATCCGAACCGTCCGCAACAGCAGTCTGGATACTCCCGGCAAGCCTCGCACGTGCAGCCTGCAATCGTTCGCGAAGCCCCCCGAACATGCACGCCGTCCTGCCTATTCGTCCTGTTCGCCCAAAGCAGCTGGCTGTGCCATCCGTTCAGACTGGACCGTCTGCTGGTATCCCTGTTCGAGCCGTTTTGCGATCTCGTTCATCTGGGACCGGAGCCGGTTGAGTGCCTCAGCCACTTTCTTTTCCGAGGCTTCCATCTCAGTGACACGGTCTTTTAAAAATTCAACCGTGTCCTTATTCGTCCTTTCTACGATAACATCAGCCCCGATATTAAGAAGGATTGTATCAGGATCCGGCACCTTTACCCGAACACTCGCACCTCCGCCGATCTGGAGCAGCACCGTGCCATCCTCAGCACCGGCTATACCCTGGAGCGCTTCAACTGCGGTAAGCGCCTCCATCCTCCCGTTCTCCATAAGTTCCAGTTGGCCTGCAAAAATTTCCGCCTGCTGGCCGTACTCCTTAAGGTAATGCTCGAGAGTCAGCAGTTCCCGCTGATCCATCTGTTCCACTTTATACACCCTTAATCAGGGTTACGCCATCGATTTTGATATACCTTCGCTTAAGGTTGTGTTTGCTGCCGATAACCGCAAACGTGCGCTCCTGTGCCTGCTTCTCATTGGGCGCCAAGATCACCTTTGTATACGGTTTCCAGTCTTCGCCCATCATAAACGTGCCTTTAACTTCATACTGCTTGTCTTCCATGAAAACTCACTCCAAAATTCCAATTTTTTCTCATTTATTCGATAAAGCCAAATACATCCTCAATCCTGCCAAGTTCAAACCCGCTTGTCTGGGCACCCGCAAGGTACCCCCGGGTGTTCACGAGAAGGCCGGTGCCGATAAGCCCGGAACCCATGTTGATGGTCCCGGTACCGATAGGGATCCCGCAGAATACCTCGAGGCGTGCAATCTCCTGCTCAGTTGACCGGGGGAGCACGATCACGCCCTTGTTGGTGGCTGCGCCTGCCATCCCGACAGTCTTGACTCCTCCAAGGGATTTCTGCAGCACTTCAACCCCGAGGAACTCCCCGATCTCCTGTGCCATCTCCGTCTCCATTTCCGGGTGGATTATTGCAATTTTGTCATTTGCCAGGATCACGTTGCCGGCGGCATTCATCGTGCCGGTCAGGAGCATGACCTCGCGGTAATCGGAAAGTGCCGCGATCTCTTCTGGTGTCGCAAGCCCGCTTACGACGAAACCCCTGCTATTGCCTGCAAGAAGCGATCCGATAATGGTACTTCCCTGTACGAGCGTCTCGACCAGATCGACATTGAGTGCAGCGCGGACTGCCTCTTTAAACTCCCCTGGAGCTTCCGGCGGGACGATTGCGATATCGTCAAAAACACGGCAGAATACACCGATATTCGGGTCGCCGGCGAATGTAGATGTCCTTTCCATATCCTTACGATTCCTCAGCGAGCTCGGCCTGGACCTGCCCGTCTTCCATCTTCATGGCGCGGATACGGATCTTTGTGGGTGGCTTGGTGCTCCCCCGCTCCCAGACCTTCTCGTTGATACCTTTATCGAGCTTGACATCCTCGCTCTTCATATGCTTTGCGAGGTATTTCCTGATGTCCTTGATCGCGGCATTGCTGCGCTTCCACCGCGGTGCCCTGCGGGCGTCCCTTAAGGGAATGATATAGATATGCTCCTGCAACTTCTCTGCCATTGCTTACACCTTTAAAGTGCTTTTACGCCAGTTGCGCCTTTTTGGATGCGCAACAACCGTGCGCTTTGTTCTGACCATAACCCACTGGGGCACGCGCCGGTTCTGGTCGCATGCCTTTGCAAGACGAATTTTTCTTCCTTTACTCAGTTTGCTCATATCGGTCACCTGTTAATTACTACCTGCCTTTTTCCCCACGACCAGGGACTGGTCATGGCGGGGTGGAAACAGCGCTGCGGGATCAATGCCCCTGTTCTGGCATGCTTCCCGGATCTCTGCTTCATAGTCCCCGTTCTCGATTGTCCCCGTTTCACCATACCGGACAACAAGAAAACGCCCGACAAGCCGGTCAATTTCGGGTTTTGTGTACCCCAAGAGAGGGCGGACGTACGAACATTTCATTCGGCCCTCGAGGCTCTGCACCTCCGACTGTGTCAGCATCGGTACGCGGTCATTAAACCTTGTACCGTCAGCAACGATTTTGTACTCGCTGCAGAGAGATTCAACAGCGGTGCGGTGAACAGCATTGATCGCATCGTTGGGAAACCCACGCTGTATCACCAGATCCACCGCCTCGTTCAATAATCCTTCACGAAATATTCTTTTTTTTATAGGATAACCCAGTGCTTTTGCCGCAGCCTCAATGGACGGGATGGCTCGGGCGGAATCGAAAACGAACGTGTTGAGTTCGATCTCATAATACGTACCCAGCATCAGTGATGCAAGGGAACTGTCCTTTCCACCGCTATATAGTACTCCCGCTCTCATTATTTGCGCGTTATTGAGTAATCCCTCTTGGCCGGTGCAAGCTGCCGGAGTAACTCCTTAAGCTGTGCATCGGTGATCTTCTGGCGAAGCCTGCCGTTCTGGGCGAGCATGACCAGCTGCTGCTCGACCGCACCGGCAAAATCCGGCTTGGTCAGCCGGATGGTGTTCAGGCGCTCCCGTGCATCCGGTTCCAGGATCTGCATGAGCACCATCTGTAACTGGGCTTTCTGTCGCTGCTGACGTTCGAGCTCCTCCTGCATACCCTGCTGGTCTGCTGACTGCTGCTGCAGTTGCGCCATCCTCCTCTTCCGGATTTCAGCCAGCTCGTCGTCTCCCATACACGATCACGTCACTCTTTCTTTTTAGGATTTCTTTGCTTCCTTTCCCTCGGCCTTCTTATGTTCGGCCTTTGGCGCGTCAGATTTCTCCGGTTTCTTTGGCTCTGATTTCTTGCCTGACGCTTTCTTCTCATGTTTGCCGGTTTCGGCTTTCTTTGGCTCTGCCTTGTGCGGCTGTAACTTCTTAAGGACCGGCGGCGGAGGGTTTTTCACCGTATCCAGTGCCATTGCATCCATAAACGACTGCCCGTCCGGGGAGACGCGCCGCCCGGTCTTGTCATGCACAATAAATTTGCACGCCTCGAGCTGCTGGAGCGCCTTGCGCAGGATGGAGCCGCTGCCTTTGCGGAATGCGTTTGGCTTGGAGCCACGGTTCTTTTTCCCACCGTAGAAGCTGCGCATCCGCTGGACTCCCAATGGACCGTCCACGTAGACGCGCCTCAATACTGCCGCCGCGCGGACATACCACCAGTCCGGATCTTCGGGCGGCATCTCTTTATGGACACCGGTCTTTGCAAAAGATGCCCATGCCGGCGGCTTGATTTCCTGCCGAGATTTGAGCGCTTCTGCGACCTTTCGGATAAGAAGGTCAGCCGGTACATCGTACACGGTTGTCATATCTGGACCTCACTGTTGCTATAATAAATAACAGTCTTATCTTATTTGCGAAGTAAGTTCATATATATTTCGAGCGAAAAAAAGACGGCGGTTCCGATTGATGTAATTATGGAGCACGCCCTGTTTTTTTGCGCCGGGCAAGCACTAGAGTCCTCCCCCTGACCCCGATGAGGTCTGATCCTGTCCGGTGTGCAATTGCCTCCGGGTCGATATCGGTGTTATGCAGCCATTTGACCTTGATGAGCGTGCGCTTTTTAAGCTGGGCTTTGATCTCATCGATCATCGTATCGGTGCAGCCGGACTTTCCAATCCAGACGGTCGGCTTTAAGTCCTGCATCGACCGGTCATTTTCCATTTTCAGCATCCCTCCCTACCGGGTACCGCCGTTTTTTTTTGCAGGCCAGACAGGTGACCACCACATTGCCACCGCTGATCCGCACCCGCGAGGTTCTTCCCGGTACGAGAAACGAGGAGCAGTTCCGGCAGAACTGCCGCCTGAGGTCACGGTCGATCCGGATCCGCTGGCGCATTGCTATCCTCCGTGCAATCTCTACATACCGGCTGCTCAATTTTGGCTGCGTGGAAAATCCTGCTTCTGCTTGTGAAAAGAGCACCGCTATTCGCTCGCGGGCGATCTTTTTGGTCTGCGGGGTGCGGGAACGCTCTTTCATGGGAAGTCCCTTTAATCTCGCATACGTATCGGTGTCTGATGTAAAAAAGGAAGGGGCTTCCAGAATTTAATGGATACGGACCTGACGCCCCTCGATCACGAGCCGGTCCTCACAGAAAAGGCGGATCGCTTCGGGCAGGCAGCGGTGCTCGTTTTCGAGGATTCTGGCAGCGAGCCGGTCCTCATCATCATTTTCGAGAACGGGGACGCATTGCTGGAGGATGATCGGGCCGCCATCAAGGTTTTCATCAACGAAATGTACGGTGCACCCCGAGATTTTAACGCCATGCCGGATTGCCTGCTGCTGCCCGTGCAGCCCGGGAAACGAGGGGAGCAATGCCGGGTGAATGTTGATCATCCGTCCGGCAAATGCCTGCACGATCTCTCTTCCAACAATCCTCATGTAGCCGGCAAGCACGAACAAATCGGCATTGCAGTCCTGCATGGCATGCAGCAGCGCCCGCTCATAGACATCCCGGGACGGGAATGATGTGTAATCGACAACGGTAAACGGTATACCGGCCGTTTTTGCCCGCTCAATCGCATATGCCTTGGGATTATCGGTGATGAGCCGGACACACGATGCAGGCACCTTTCCGTCCCGTATGGCATCGATCACTGCCTGAAAATTCGACCCCCTTCCCGATGCCAGTACAGCAACCCGTTTTGTCATGGCAGGCTACCTTTCCGGCTCATACCGGCCTTCCTTCACGGCCGCTATCGTCCTGCATCTGGTGTACGACAACCTTCACCTTCACAATCCTGCGCCCGCGCATCTGCATGACCATAAGCGTAAGCCTGCCTTCATCGATTTCCACCTTTTCTCCCGGGTGTTGGGGGATATGCCCAACGCGGTCAAGTAACAACCCCCCAATCGTTTCATATGATTCATCCACCGGAAGGCTGATGCCCAATTGTTCGTTGAGATCGTCGACCCACATCTGTGCGTCCACGACATACACGCCATCGCTTAGCTTCTGGACTTCAGGTTCTTCCTTATCAAATTCGTCCTGTATATCGCCTACGAGCTCCTCGAGAATATCTTCGACAGTAACAATCCCGACAAAACTGCTGTATTCATCGATCACGACCGCGATCTGCACACGTCGCATCTGAAGCTCCTTTAACAGGTCGTCAATCTTTTTTGTTTCCGGTACAAAGGTGGGGTCGTACATGATCTCCGTAATTGAGGCATCTTTCCGGCGGGTGACCATGGCGGAAAAAACGTCCTTTACATTCAGGATGCCGGTGATGTTATCAATCCTGTCATGGAACACAGGGATCCGGGAGAATCCTGTCTCGTTGAAGATCCGTATCGCTTCCTCAAACGTCGCAGTGTCTTCCATCAGGATCACATCAACGCGGGGCGTCATGATCTCCCGCGTTGTCGTATCACCGAACTCAAGTACCGAGTAGAGCATGTCCTGCTCCTCCTGCTCAATGGTTCCTTCCTCGGTCCCTACATCGATCCACTCCTTGATTTCATCTTCGGTCACTGATGCTTCCAAGGGGTTGCGGTGAAGGCGTAGTGAACGGGTTACACGGTCAACTACCCAGATCGCAGGCGAAAGGAGATACGAGAGCCAGAGGATCGGCCTTGCTACAGTAAGGGCAAAACCTTCCGATGCCCGTGCTGCGTATACCTTGGGCCCGATCTCTCCGAAAACGAGCATGATCAGTACCACAAACCCGGTAGCGATGCCTACTCCGATATTTCCAAAGATCTGGATGGCAATTGCTGTTGCAATGGCTGCAGCACCGACGTTGACGATATTATTGCCGATAAGGATCGTAGTGAGCAGGTGGTTGGGGGACTCCTTGAGAAGGGCAAGTGCCTCGGCACCGCTCCTCTTTTCGTTGACGAGCATCCGGACTTTTGCACGGGTGATCGAGATAAGAGCTACTTCAGAACCCGAAAAAAACGCCGAGAGGAGCACACAGGAGATGAAAAGAGCGATATTGAGGGGATCGATGATCATATAATCCCCGCCGCAGCACGGCAATAATAAAGACGGATTTTCATAGAGCAGGTAACAATACTCATAAGGCGGGAAATAAGATAAAATTAGCGGACTTCAGAAGTGCACAGCTCCAAAAAAATTCGATCGGATATGAGGATCGCGATCTTCTCCTGTGCGGTGAGCGGGTGGGAAAAGTTCAGGTCCTCGATCTCAAGAGTGAGCGGACCTGTATACCCGCAATCCCTTATCGCTCCGACAACCCGTTCCATGTCAGGATGGTAGTCAAGCGGGAGGTGAAGGTGCTTATTCTCAACCCTGCTAAGGTGTACATTTGCGAGACGATCACCGCAAAGCTCAATGTAGGTGAACAGATCATCCGGCCGGCGGGACATCGCATGCGATACATCAAGAGTAAAGTAGAGCCATGGCTCGGCATCGAGCAACTCGCGCATTCGTTCCGGAGTGCAGAGCAGGGAGTTAACAAGCGGTTCCATGTTCTCCATGCTGATCATGATACCCGTCTTTCCTGCTTTTTCACGGAGGATAGAGATATAACGGTCGAACCGGATAAAATCCGCATCAGATGGCGGGCGTTTTGCAGTTCGCCTGCCCGGGTGCACTGTCAGGACACCTGCACCCAGGCACTCCGCAAGCCGGATTGACCGTACGATGTAATCAATGGACACTGCTGCAACCGTTGGGTTAATTGAGCAGGGGTTCAGGTCCAGGATTGGGGCATGCACCGTCACTGACGGGATTTCCGGATGGTTCTTTATGCATCCATTCATCTCATCAACCGGGCAGTTCCGGAGCCAGAAATCGGGGGTTTCGATCCAGACTTCTATCCCGGTTAACCCTGATGCACTTACATACGAGAAAATCTCTTCGCACGCATACTCGTGGAAAAACATGCTGGAGACGGCGAAAACAGGCATGATAATACTCATTAATATCTATTTTGCGCATAATAGTTGTTGATGGACTGGTTTTACAGCACAGATAACACGCTGGCGGAAAAACCGGGAGAGAGACACACGGTTGATGGAAAGACTGCTCCGCTGAGGGTATCGGAAGTCTCGGCAATTATAGAGAGTCTGCTTGACGATGAGCGCCTGCAGGAGATCTGGGTAAGAGGAGAAATCACCAAGTACACCCGCAGTTCCCGGGGGCACTGTTATTTCACCCTTGCCGAAGGTAAGGGGGCAAATATCTTGGCGGTGATCTCGTGCGTCATGTGGCGATCCGATGCCGACCGGCTGTCCTTTACCCCTTCTGATGGCATGGAGGTCATCGTATCCGGCTCGGTCGCCGCTTATGCCCCGCAGGGCAGATACCAGCTCAAGGTGCACGAGATTCTCCAGGCAGGGATTGGGGAAAAGTACCTTCTCATCGAGCAATGGAAAAAGGAGCTGGCTGCCGAGGGCTGTTTTGCAGGAGAACGAAAACGCCCGCTGCCACCATTTCCCTTAAAAGTCGGTGTCGTAACATCAGAGACCGGAGCTGTGGTCCATGATATCAGGACCGTCATCTCCCGACGCTTTGCGGTCGAGATCATCATATCTCCGACTCTGGTGCAGGGAGAAGATGCGCACCGCCAGATTGCACAGGCAATCCACCGTCTCAAAGACTCGGTGGATGTTGTGATCATCGCCCGGGGTGGTGGAAGTTTCGAGGACCTGTTCCCTTTCAACCACCCGGATGTTGTCAGGGCGATCGCGGCCTGCCCGGTTCCGGTGGTCTCGGCAATCGGACATGAAGTGGATGTGACCCTTGCCGATCTCGCCTCAGATATCCGGGCAGCTACGCCATCCGCTGCTGCAGAACTTGTTGTCCCCGATAAAAAAGTTCTGCAGGTACAGATAACAGAGATATGGTGTCATCTAGGTACCCTGTTGATTGACCGGATCTCGCAGGCAAAAACGGCAGTAAGCGATCTCAGGGACAGACTCCGTCCCCAGCGTTTTACAAAAAAGATTGATGAGAAACAACAGGTGTGTGCCGATCTTGCAGACCGGCTCGAGCGGGCGTTTGCAACAAGGATCGAACGCGAATGGCTCCTGCTATCGGAAATGACAACATCGCTTGTCGCAAGAAATCCGCTTGCTGTGCTTGCCCGGGGGTTCTGTGTAGCAGAAAAGGACGGTATGCTCGTAAAGAGTGTGGATACGGTGGTTCAGGGGGACCGGCTCAGGATCCGGTTTTATAATGGCAGGAGCCATGTAATCGTGGAGCGTGTGGAGCATGACGGAAACATATGAGCAGAAAATTGAGAGATTAAAACAGATAATCGAAAAGATTGAAGACGGAAGCACAAGCCTTGACGAGAGCATCCGGCTCTATGAACAGGGAGCGGCGCTGGTGAAGCAATGCGAGACGCTCCTTTCCGAAGCACAGGTAAAGATCACCACGCTCAGCCGGGACCCCTGACGGTCATTGTCACAACCATTGGCCGTCCTGCCTTCAGGTGAGTGATAATGGTTATGGGGAGCGTCGCTGCAACATGGTCCGAATGGATACCAATGGTCCTGCCGCAGACAAACGAACTTTTTCTCCACACACAATCAGTCCTGTGATCGAGTACCATCGCGGCACTCCCTTCTGACTGCACCTCGATAATAAAACCTTCACAGGCGAGGGTTGTTGTAAGCTTTGCACCATCACGACAGAGGATATCCCTGAATTCTGTTGAGAGCCCAGCTGCTCCTTTATCCGCTCCCACACCGATGATACAGTGCCCGTTTTCCGATAGCTCCTCTTCCATGGTCACTTCAAATGTTGTCGGGTGGCTCGCTGATACGAGCGGGTGACCCCGGCAGCGGATGATTTCGGTTGCCTCCATGCTTTATTAGGTGAGGGTCGCTATTGATAATCAATGTTTATTACCGGCTACTGCCCTGAATGCAAGGAGGAGTGCGAACACGAGGTTATTGCAGATGCCCGGGACAGGCTGGTCCGGTGCACGACCTGCAACCATGTCCAGCGGCTTAAACAGGAGAGAACTTCCGAACCCATAACCGTCAAGGCGATCGTTTCCCGCGAAGATAGTTCGATAGTATGTGGGATTGACCTTATGCCGGACGACGAATGCTCGATCGATGATCACCTTGTGGCGGAATGTGGCGATGACGCCTTTGGCGTCGAGATCACGGGAATCGAGACTGGTGAACGGCGGGTCCAGCGTGCCCGTGCAAAGGCGATAACATCCCTCTGGACAAGGGTGATCGAACAGGTGGTCGTCAAGATCTCGGTCCATGACGGCAGAAAAACCATCCCGTTGTATAAGGAATGTGAGGGGGAGGATACGTTTGTCGTCGGGGAAATCTATACGGTTCAGCAAAAACGTTTCAAGATAACCCAACTCAAACTGCGGGACGGCCCCCTTATGCGAAAAGAGGGCTGGAAAACTGTTGCGCACCGGATCAAACGGGTTTACGGATACCGGTTATAGGTATTTTTTTATCGCGCCTTCGAGCTGCTCGCGTTGCACCATACCCTCGAACCGCTCTTTTTGTATCCCATCCTTTTCGATTACAATGGTAGGTGTCACCTTGAGGGAATATTTTTTAATATATTCCGGCGCTTTCACTGCATCGATCTCATCAATAGTGACCTGAAGAGCCTGTGATACTTCGCGGTTGATCGGGCTCTGTTCCATGCAGCCCATGCAGCCGGGCTGGAAAAAACAAATGATGCTAACTGCCATAGGTAAAGGAATGCACCAACGGAAATAAAAAGGATGTGGTGGGTTGAATTTAGCGGTTGCTGATAGAAACAACCCGTACATCAATCGTGGGATAACCAAAGTTGATGACGACCCCGTCAGCCGATTTTTTTGTCACTTCCCCGATCCGTATCGAGTACGTGGATGCAGTCGAATTTTTTTCAAGTTCCGGGGAATCGGAGACTCCCATGGCAATCATATCCCCGGTCTGGATCTCGGTCAAGTTCACTCCATTACTCTTCAGCTGGGCGGCAGACCAGGTCTGGGTCATCGAGTCCCGGAAGGGGATACTGATAGATTTTTGTTCATTTGTTTTCATACCTACAATACCCTGACTGATAGCATCGGATTCACTGCCGAAAAGCGCGAAGGTTTTTGTCCATCCACTATCAAGTGAATACACAGGTATCGGGATAACCGCTTTTATCGAGCTCTGGTTTGCCTGGATGGCGAGTTGTTTTGAAAAAAATATTCCCTGACCTGTACCGGCCACCTGTTGGTAAAGTTGCTGGTCCGTGGTGACCAGAGGGGACCCCTGAGCATCACGTATGGTGTAATCTATCGTTACGATCTCGCCCGGCTGTATACCGTGGAGCGAGGTGATCCACCCGGAACCCATGGATGAGACCACCATGAGTACCACAAACAATACGCACCCAACGACAGCGAGCACCTTGTATATATTCCTGACCTGCTCCTGTTTTTTCTTTTTTTCACCCATGGGAAAAATCCTCCTTCTTAGTACATCCTCCTGTTGAGATAAACCATTCTGATTTGGTTTAAAAAAGGGATTGGTTCTGCCAGAGAAATTATGTATATTACTGGAATAAGAAAATTAATTATAAAAAAACTTACCAAAAGTTATCCCAAACGGTGCAGACTGTGGGGAATAATCGTACAGGGAGGGATACATAATGGTATGGAGACGATATCCGTTTGAAACGATGAGACGGGACATGGAGGAGATGAGAGCTGAACTGGAGAACATTATCCATCAGACATATGCAGAAGGAAAACTGCTCCCGCCGGGTGGTGTTGGTGACCGGATGCTCCCTGCACTCCGGGGCGAATTCCGGGTTGATGTCAGGGAACATGACGATGAAGTGGTTGTTGTTGCCGATTTGCCAGGTGTCGGGAAGGAGAATGTATCAATACAGCTCTTAAACCCGCGGGCGCTGGAGATTGCCTGCGAACACAAAGGGGAGAAAGAGGAGAAATCCGAGGGTTATTATATGCGGGAACGTATCTATGGTTCGATGCGACGTATTGTTGCGATGCCTGCTGACGTCACCGAACATGCCTCAAATGCAAGCTTCAAAAATGGGGTGCTCGAAATCCGGCTCCGGAAAGCAACAATCCAGCCCGGGTCACGCATACAGATCGAATAAATCGTTTTTTTTTTCGATGAATTCAAGTAATCTGCGCCGCAAGCTGTAGTGATGGATAAGAAAAAGGTCAGAGACTACATGACCTACGATGTCGTGTGCGTCGATCTCGACGGCACGGCCCATGATGTCATGGAAAAGATCCAGACCACGCACCACGATGGATTCCCGGTTGTTTCTGGAGATGAGGTCGTCGGTTATATTTCAGCACGGGACCTTCTGTTTGTCCAGCCCCAGACCCCTGTTGAAAAGGTAATGTCCGGCAACCTGATTGTCGCAGATCCCGATATGAGCATCAGTGATGCAGCTCGGGTGATCTTCAGGTCAGGGATCCAGAAGCTGCCGGTGGTTGACGAGAAAAACCACCTCTTGGGGATCATCTCAAACTCCGATGTTATCCGTTCCCAGATCGAACGGGTTTCCCCGGAAAAGGTCTTCAATTTTATTACAACATTAAAAAAACTGTATGGCGTCGACCCTGCACTCAACCGGGGCACCGTGCCGATTTCCGATCTTCTCCCCACTCAGTCAAAGATTTATGAAGACGAACTTGAGGGAAGGATTTACGAGATCAAAAAAGGGCTCGCCGAACCGATTATTGTGGTAAAGCGCCCGAACCGCATCATCCTTGTCGACGGGCACCACCGGGCTGTTGCCGCAAAAAAACTTGGGATTACCGCACTTGATGCTTATATAATCGAGATTTCAGAAGATGTGGAACTGGGGATGGAACGGACTGCAATCTCGATGAACCTGCACACACTTGACGATATACAGGTTCTCGACTATGCCCGCCATCCGCTTGTCGCGCTCACGCACCGGCTTGGGAAGAAAAGTTAGGAGCCCTCATATCTGAGGTCGAATTTTTCATTCAGCACGTGCTCTTTGACAATACTCCCATCCGGAATGATCACTTCTGGCCAGATCCGGGTCTTTGAATGCACAACAACATTGTCCCGGAGCACCACGCGTGGCCCGATCACCGTGTCGTTCTCGATGCTGCAATCCCCACCGATATGGGTGTCGATATCGATGATACTACCGGAGATAGTGGAATTCGCACCGACGATCACCCTGTTATAGAGGGATGATGAAAAGATCTTGACATTATTTCTCAGGATGCATTTTTCCCCGATTGTCGTATAGGGCCCGATAAGAACATCATCCCCTACAGTTGTTCCGGCACCGATTGCAACCGGACCTATGATGCGGGAGTTCCGGCCAAGTGTAATTGCATCGCCAAGCTCAACAGGGCCCTGCACATGCGCTCCCCGCATGGAGAGGTCCCCGTTGATCGTGGTCGACGCCATATCAGCAAGCTTCCAGCGTTCTGCCTGACGCAGCGACTGCGGGCTCCCGACATCAGTCCAGTTCCCCCGGGCAAGCCACCCTTTGAGGGGGTGCCCCTCCTCCATGATCCGGGGGAACAGATCCCGGGCAAAATCAAACTTTTTTCCAGCAGGGATATGGTCAAAGACTTCAGGAGAGCAGACATACATCCCGGTACTTGCGAGGTTTGAAAATATTTCCCCGGGAGCGGGTTTCTCTTTGAACCTTTTAATATCGTAACTGACATCGATCTCAGCGATACCATATTCACCCGGGTCATCGATGGATATCAATCCGATAGATACTGCTGCTTTTTCAGTTTTGTGGGCACGGTAAAATTCCAGTACATTCAGGTCGGTGACATGATCCCCGCCCACAACAAGGAAATCCTGCCCGTCCAGATATTTCTGGGCATTTTTCACGCTCCCTGCCGTACCAAGCTTAGTCTTCTCGCGAACATATGTGATTGTGGTATTAAATAACGAGCCGTCGCCAAGTGCTTCTTCAATTGCCGTCCCAAGATATCCGAGAGTGATGACAATATCACGGAACCCAAGGTTGGAAAGGTGTGTGACCAGATGTTCAATAGATGGTCGGTTGACAATCGGGATGCAGGGTTTTGGCCGTTCGAACGTGAGGGGGCGCAGCCGCGTTCCCTCTCCCCCGCACATAATACACACCTTCATACCAGTGTTTTTTGTGCTGAATTGTTTTAATTATAGTGTTGAACATAACATCCATGACCAGTCGCAGCCTCAAAAGAGGCCAAAATTGGTCTGTATAGGAGTTGGTTGTGTTAACATTAAGGTAGAAAACCCAGAGTTTTCGACCAAATACTGATGTCTGATTATTACAGGGAAGATCAGGGATGAAAGATAACCTGTACCGGATAATTCCGGTAAAGAACGGGAAGGTGCAGTGCCTTGAAAAAAAAGAAGAACCGGTCGATCATTGCCGGTTCTGCATACATGCACGGGAATTTTGTATCGATGGGAGATTTGTAAAATCCCCCTCGCTTGCCTATTGCACAAAATGCCATGTGACAGATGAAGTCGATTTAAAAAAAGCCGAGTCCGTAAATTGTGCTGACCGTCAGGGCGAGGGTTTTCACAGCATCGCCAATATTATCGGTTAACCTTTAGTGAGAGTAATCTCTGCTTTTTACCATTATTTATTATAATTTTCCGTTGTCAGCCTGACGATCTCATCTACATCGACATATCTTTCATAGATTTCAGCAAGTTCGTCATAGGGGTCTTTTTTCCGCGCACTTATTGGTGTATACTTCTCTTTTTTCTTCACAGAGAGATATGAAAGGAGTGCATTTGCTGCAGACAGGTTCTGGAACAACCCGTGCATATATGTCCCAAACACCAGACCATCTGCACTCACCCTGCCGTCTCCGGCAAATGCTTCACGGTTGCTGCCCGGATCGGTTTCACCCATATGGATTTCATAACCGGTGACTTCACCCATCCCCGAAAGAATGGGGGGAACATTACGTGCACAGCGGGTGACCTGCCGTGTGGTCTTGTTATAGGAGATAAACCGGGTTACACCATCGAGCAGACCCAGACCCGCGTATGTCCCTTTTTTCGATTCGAACCCATCATCAATAAGCGTTTTTCCAAGCATCTGGTACCCGCCGCAAATCCCGATAACCGGAACGCCACGCGACCGGGCATAAAGGATCCTTTTATCCATCCCGCTTTTTTTCAGGTCATGCATATCTTCAATGGTATTCTTTGTCCCGGGAATGATAATGCAATCATAACCTTCAAGCGAAGCCCCCAACGGCACATACTCAACCGCTGCATACTGTTCGAGCAGCTCGAAATCCGTGAAGTTGGAGATCCGGGGGAGCCTCAAGACTGCAATCCGGATACCAGCATGCCCCGCTTCCTTGTCGTTGATGGAAAGCGAGTCCTCGCTGGGGAGAGGTAAATCAAAGTACGGGACGACCCCGAGTACCGGGATCCCTGCCCGCTGCTCAATCAATGAGATCCCCTGTTCAAAGATCAAGGGATCTCCCCGGAACTTGTTGATAATAATCCCCTTGACCAGTTGTCTGATATCGTCTGGCAAAAGATCGAGTGTCCCGAGAATCTGGGCAAAGATTCCCCCACGTTCGATATCGGCGACGAGGACCATTGGGATCTTCAGCGCCCGTGCCAATCTTACATTTGCGATATCCCGGTCATAGAGATTAAGTTCGGCTGCACCTCCAGCACCCTCGACAATGACCTGCCCACATGTTGCGAGGAGCCGTCTGTACGCTCCCACGGCCTGATCCAGCAGATTATCAGTCTCCCGGTAGTAGTCCGAGATCGGCACATCCTTATACGGGCGGCCGAAAAGGACAATCTGTGAAACACAGTCCCCTTTAGGTTTGAGAAGGACTGGGTTCATGTCCGTGTGCGGGAGTATTTTTGCCGCTTGTGCCTGCATTGCCTGCGCCATGCCAATCTCCCCCCCTTCATCAGTCACAAAGGAATTCAGGCTCATGTTCTGGGACTTGAACGGAGCCACAGCAATTCCCCGGTTCACGAAGCATCGGCAGATAGCAGCAGCGGTCACACTTTTTCCCACATGTGAGGCGGTACCGATCACAAACAATGACATTTATCAAAATATACTTGAGCCGGGCGGTGTAAAAAGGCACCAGTCCGGCCTTATACACAAAGAAACAAAGAGAAGAACTGTCAGGCAATGCCAAGGAATAAATAAGCAGAAAAGATAAAAAGTAGTCATAATGATTGGTGGGATTTGCCCGACGTGTGGTCTACCGAAAGAACTTTGTATTTGTGAGGAGGTAGCAAAAGAACAGCAAAGGATCAATGTAAAGGTCAATAAACGCCGGTACGGGAAAGAAGTCACCGTAATCGAAGGGCTCGACCCGACCGATATTGACCTTGAAGACCTCTCAAAATTCATGAAAAGCAAGCTTGCCTGCGGGGGAACTGTCAAGGGAAACTCGATCGAACTGCAGGGCAATCACCGGGACCGTGTCAAGGAACTGCTCACCGTAAAGGGCTATTCTGTCGATAATATTTCCTGATGATTTTATATTTTTTCTTCTAAAAAATTGTTTTTATTATTTACTGTCCCTTATTTTGGGACGGGTTTATCGCATTTTTATGGGATGTCTCATTTGGGCTTCCACAAATAAGACTGACACTGGCAGTACGGTAACATAACCTGCGGAATCTTTCTTCAATAGGAAAAGATTGTGAAACAGGGAATGATTGAAGTCCCGAAAAAAATTAAATGAAGAACCGGAACGTCACCCATGCGATGATGAGCATTATAGCAGAATATTTAAGTCCGGCAATAATCCTTCCTTCGCCCATTACCCCTGCCATGAACCCGGAACAGAACCCTTGGATCATCGCTCCATGGGAAAAGAGCCTCTTGTAGGTTGCAATATTAACGCCGCCCATAAACGATCCCCCGGCACCGGATTTGGCGGCTGCTTCACCGGCGGTTGCCATCGTTGTAAGGAATGTACTGACAAGGATTGCGATAACAAACAGGAACACAGCAAATGAGACCAGGACGATGACTACATAGATCATCATGTTGTTGCGCCGTTCCTGGGCAAGGTTAACAACTTCAAAAAGGTCGTTTGCCGCAGCCCGCAATACCTCGCTCACATCGCCCCCTGCTTTGCTTGCCTTTGCTATAAGATCCACGCTGCGATCGGCAAGTTTGGTGCCAAGACCACTCCCGAAATGATGGAGCGCCTCGACAAAACCAACACCCCATGACATCTCGTTGTCCAGTTTCTTGATGTGCGGGGTTAGTGTCCCGTACTCGGCTCCTGCGACAAGGTGAACGGCATTGGGGAGCGTCATACCGGAATCGTTCATTCCGGCAAGATCACGGAAGAAGTTGGGTAACGATTCCTCGAGTCTTTTTACACGGAAGTCCTCTTTCAAATCGAGCAATGCAAGGGGTACAATTGCAATCAGGATTGCAAACACAAGAAAATCATCAATGATAGTGGTGTCAAAGAGTACGGAAATCCCGTATGTCCGAACTTCTGTAATAAAACCCCCGAAAAAGACGATTATCGATAGAGGGATACACACAATCAGAATATTAACCGGTTTTTCAGTCAATACCTTGACCGGGTGTTTGAAAAACCGCCCGATACCCTCGCGGGTTTTGTGTTCCTGATCGATTTTTTTGGTGATCTCGTGGACTTCTTCCTTGACCTTTACAAGATCCTTATCAGGGAGTTTTGTCCCTTTGAACTTCCCGCGGTTGAGCAGGTTATTAATAGTCTCCTTCATTCCCATGTTATGTCTCCGGGGTCATGGAGTCGATCATAATCACAAACATCATCGTGCCAAACGGGATCATCAGGTAAATGACTGCATATAGCATCAGCGGGGTCTTTTCTCCACCGAGCACCGACATGATCGACTGGAGGATGATCAAAAACAGCATGCCGGCAACAATTGCCGTCACATAGGATTCTGCAATCAGCCCAAGCGTGTCCAGAAACTGTTTCTGGGACTGGCGGTTCTCAAGTGCGTACTGTTTTGCCTTTGTCCGGAAATACTCGGTGAGGTTTCCGCCCGATGAGATGCTCGCCATTGCTCCCTGAAGGAACTCTTTCATCCGCGGGCTTGGGGTGCTTGCGGATACAAGACGCAGGGCGTCAATAAGATCCCTCCCGAATATATCAATCTCCCGGGCTATATACCGGGCTTCTACGGCACTCTCGCCATAGATAGGGCTGTCCCCAAGCAACCTGAAAACTTCTGCCGGGGTGATACCGGCTGTGGACATAGAGGTAATATAATTGATCGCATACGGGATGCTTGAATCTATGCTTCTTCTTCGGTTCCCTGCGGTAATATTCGGGTAGATCAGGAAAGCGATATAGGTAAAACCCCCGAAAAAGGCGAGCGAAAATATGACGGCAAAAAGGGTTCCAAGGATAAGGCTGTATGCTGAAAGTCCAAAAATAACATCTGGGACCTGTCCCTTGTACATTTTGGCGATTAATGTTGGGAGGTCAAGCAGGTACGTCACTGAACCGAGCACCACCGCCATGCCGATTCCCACGATAAAGGAACTCACCAGTGCAGTGGATAGGTAGACTTCGAACGGTGTTTTGGAACGGGAGGACAAGAGATCGTTTCTCAGGCTCGCGTACTGTTCCCGCTGTGCCTTCATCCTTTTGCCTAACAGGTTAAAGCAGAACCGCTCGTAACTATTCATAGAGGTCTTTCCTCACCTTTTCAATGACCGCTTCCGGATCCCGGTGGTACGAGATCAGGATCTTTGCCACGTCCTTGTAGTGCCGGATTTTCTTGATCCGCATCCATTCCAGTACTTCCTGCCTCCGTTTGAGCTCCTCACGCATCCGGTTTTCGCTCCAGCCTTTCGCCTCCATGATCTCTTCGAGGAGGTAGGATTTTCCTGAATAGTTGATCTCATCAGTAGCCGACCGCCATTTGAAGACCTCGTTCGTGATCAGTTCGTTCGTCCTCGGATCGATATCAAGAATTTCGACGATCTGCTTATTCCTCCTTATCCGTTTGCCGCCGACCCGCGCCTGCACCTGGATACAGATGAAATCAAGGGCGGACAACATGTTCCTCGGGACGTCCATCGGCGGGTTTTCGAAACGGTGCACAACACTTGAAACCGAGTCCGCATGCGTGGTAGAATAGGTAGTATGGCCGGTACTCATCGCCTGGAAGAGTGTCTGGCATTCCTTGCCACGAACCTCACCCACGATGATGTATTCAGGACGCTGTCGCATTGCTGCTCGCAGGAGTTCGTACATGTTGATCTCCCCCCGTCCCGCCGCATCGAATGAGTCCCGTGTGACGCTTGGTATCCAGTTGGGATGGGGGAGTTTGATTTCACGGGTATCTTCCAGCGAAACGATTTTCGCCATCGGGGGGATGAAGAGTGCGATAGCATTGAGCGATGTGGTCTTCCCTGATGCGGTTCCACCCGCAAAGATGGCAGACTTCCCGTGTTCAACACAGAGCCATATATATGCAATCGACAGCGGGGCAAATGTATGCCATTCAATGAGATCGGTGGGCGTGATAGGTTCATCCTTGAACTTACGGATAGTGAACGTCGAGCCATGAGCGGTGACTTCCTGCCCCAAGGTCATCTGGATACGGGAACCGTCGCTCATTGTTGCATCAAGGATCGGTTCCGCAATAGAGATGTATTTTCCTGCCCGCTGTGCGAGTTTTGTAACAAATGAGTCCAGTTCCTCAGCATTATGGTATGAGAGGGTTGTTTTCATCGATTCGTAGCTGGCATGGTATGCAAAGATCACGCTGTTCACACCGTCGCACGAAATATCTTCGATATATTTGTCGTGCATGATCGCATCGATCAGCCCGTCGCCGATAAAATCCTTGGACATGTTATAGAAAATTTTTTCGCGCTGTATCGGGGATAGCTTGAGCCCGTAATCATGTATGATATCGTCGGTGACGGCACGAAGACGGTTCCGGGCGTCATCTTTGGAAATATCCTTGGTATTGATATCAAGGGTTTCAAACAGACGTTCCTTGAGCTCTTTTAACAGGTCTTTTTCAGGTTCGGTAAGAAGCGGTTCGAGCACCATGTAGGTATATTCATGGGTGGCATGGTCATAGATAATCCGGACATACGCATAGGGTTCGTTAACAGGGTAGACCTCAATCTCCTCTAATCCGGGTTTCGGCTGGAACGCAAGATCAACCAGAGGACCATGAATCTTGGCATTATACTGCTCCTGGTCTGATTTAATGCCTTTAAAAAGGCTCGAGAGACCGAACTTTTTAAAAGGAGTGATCCCTGATGGTTTTTCCGAGATGACATCCCCTTCAAAATCGATATCCTTAAAGCCCGAACTTGAGAATTCACGCTGCCAGATCTCGTTGATCTCGGGGGGGAGTGATCCGGTGCCTTTGCCTTCAAAGACATTGACACGCCCGTGGAGTTTGAGTTCTTCGATCTTGAACGTAGCTCCTTTGGGGAGGATCAGCCCTGACAGATCTGAAATCTGGTCAACCGATATGATCTTTTCATCGCTTTCAGTCTTTGGTGCGGTGCCCATGGCTCCGGCCACTTTTCCTGCCGGGGGAGTGGTATCGGGTTGAGCCCGGGGGGGCTGAAGGATTTTTTCAGGCTCATCAAAAATGTCGAATTCTACAGGAGGGGGAGAGGGGGAAGGCTTTTCACCGGGAACAGGCTCCGGTGAACCAATTTCTGCCATGATCTTTCCCATAGAATCGCGAACATCCTGTACACTCAATTCCTTGACGCTTCCGGTAGTACTATTACCTTTAGTGCCATCCTTTGAAAGGGGAACAGTATCAGGAGCGGCCTCCGGTGACATGGGTTGTGAGGTACTCTGAAGGTGGGATTCTGTGCCAAGGGGGACTTTCTCCGGAGAGTGAGTTGTCGCTGACTGCAGGTCCTGTTGTCTTGACTCGTTTATCTTTTTGATAAGGTCGCTCAAGTCGCCGGTACCTGAACCAGCAGTCTCTTGTGCAAACCCGGCAGGTTTTTCCTGTTCAGCCTTCTTTTCTGGTTCCTTTGGCTTTTTTAAAGCGCCAAGGATCTTCATCAGCGATGAGTCCTCTGGTTCTTCCTGATCTGTCATACTTTATTCCCCCCGTTAATCGCAACTGGTAATGAATAATCTGCCTAATTGATAAATCTCCATTTTAGTATATCTATTCTCTGGAAGTAACCGGATTTTTGTTTTTTGCATATTCTTTTGATAAAAAAATATTCATCAAGCATCATGTCTTTTGGATGCATAACCTTAAAGCCAGAATTCAGGCTACTCCCCCAAGATCCGACTGGAGATTTTTTATCGCCACCCGGACCAGCCCTAGCTGAGCGTCGTTATGGGTAAACACACATAAAAACAGGTCACCACATGGCGCAATGATGATCTTGTTTGTGGCAGTCTCAAGGATAAGCTGGTCAAGCTCGCCCATATCCATCTCCCTGGTGATCTTGAACCCTGCACGCAGCAGGTCTTCTGCGAGTGCAGCAACATGCTCGAAATCTGCTTCTCCCAGCGACTGGACTGAAAAACCCTCAAAAAACGCTGATATGGCGATAACCCCGGGAAGGGTCAGCATCTTTTTGAGTTTTGTTTCGTCAAGTAGATGCGGGAGGTGCGCCACCGGTTCTTTTTTTTGTATTCCAAGCATCAGTCCTTCGTTGTCGCATACTTCAACCGCTTTCTGGAATTCGTCTTCACTATACAAGCGGAGCTTGAATGTCTGATGATATCCTGCCTCATCGGATTGGACGGAACCCATGTGGTCGAGGGCTGATTTTCCCTTAAACGAACCACTCATATCCTTAAAATATGCAGCAATCAGGGTACCGTGATTGGTGAGCAGGAAGCCCTGCCCCAGCTGCGTATCGATCTCAACTGCTCCCCTGAATCCCATCAGCTGCTGGTTTGCTTCCTCACCCTGCGGGTCTGTAATAACCCCGCCATCGGTCCCTGCTGGAAGTTTCATGATTATAGGGCAGCGATAATCCGTTCCTTATTTTTCTTTAATTCGTACCGGATCCTGCCAATATTGGAGGAGCTGTCAGCAACTATCGCAATCAGTTCATCTGCGGAGAGTGGTGAAAGGATGATTGGACCTTTTTCCAGCTCAACGAGCATCTGGGATAGTTCTCCTTTCCCAAGCGTTGTGCCCATTGCTTCCGATGTGCCAAGACCCGTCGATGCCATGGCGCCAAGTGCTTCTATATCGACCTTTCCCGAGACCGCACTCTCAATAACAAACCCATCCCTTCCAACAACCACTGCTGCTGATACTCCTTCAACTTTCAAAAATTCCTCGAGTAACGGCTTTAACATCGTATCACCACTGATAATTGAATTGTTCTCGTCTTGTTCTATTAATACTTTAGGCTAAACGATGAAATGCAGGATTTATTTTAAAAAAAGAAGGAAAATCTGCACGGTTTTCCTGGTTTCAATAAATTGGCTGCTAATTAGGTCTCTTTAAAAAAAGATTTTTTCCGGCATTTTTTAAAAAAAACTCATAAGATTTAAACCCAAAAACGATGACAATAGAGTGACTATGCAGCTCCCACGCGGAAAATTCCGCTCAATAAAAAAAGAAGTCCCTTTGGGAGAGATCCTTAATGAGATGGCAACATCAGGTTTTTCCGGCATCTGTTCGTTTTCATCAAACACGGTCAATGGCACTATGGTATTCAAAGGAGGGGCAATAATCCTTGCAAAAGTCCAGGAGCAGTATGGTGACCCTGCGATCGATGAGGCTCGGTCGATTGTGGATCAGGTGATTGATGCAGTGCTTTCCGATCTCGATGGTACACAGATGCAGCTGGCACTTGATTTCAATAAACATGCCTATGTGCGGAAGGGAGGGTGGCAGGGAGCCATTCAAAAACCTGAACCGGAAAGCAGGACGGTGCCAAAAGAAAAGAATTTCATGAAGACCCTGCCCGTAGCACCGCCCGGTGCACCAGTGCCTGCAAAACCTGGTAAAAATCTGACAACAGGTAATTCATCGGATGCCCAAAAACAAATCCGGGAGGAACAGGGCACGTCGCAAGAACCTCCGCTCACATCAGCGGAGAAGGAGTTCGAAACCTTCGACTCCATGGACATCGAGGACGTTACACAAAAAATCCGAAGGGATTCTAAAGTTATTCTTAAACAGCTCGAGCTCGACCACCTGATGGAAAAATAAAACCTTGTGAGGGATTTTTATCGAATTCAACATTCTCGAGATTACCGATATCATCACCATAATCATTGTCTGTATCATCATCGCGCTTACCATACTCATTGCATGGTTCCAGATAAAAAAATTCAAAAAACAGCGTGAACAGGTTATTGAAGCGCCTCCTGCAGACGAGATCTTTAAACTTGTATCAAAAGTGAAATATCCCGCAAGTGATACGGCAAAATTCAGTCAGGCACCGGAAAATCCGGTAAAACCCGTGCTCCAGGAACCTGAAAAAAACCGGAAAAAAATCGAACTTTTAAAAAACCGCGTTAATATCACAGACAGCCTGCGGGCACTTGCTGAAAAATATTCGATTCTTGAAATTACTCTTGCTTCTGATGACGGACTTGTCATTGCATCTTCCACTGACCGCGATGTTCAGGCAGATGCCGCACGATACAGCCAAATCGTCAAACACCAGGAAGCAACCGGTGAGTCCGGGGTCAGCCTGTTTGAACTCTATCACAAGAAGGCGCATATAATCGGGATCATCCGAGAGGAACAGGATCTGCCTCAAACCTGGAAAAAAGAAATACGGGAAGATACAAAAGGTATTTTACAGTGGTGGTTATAACTGAATTATGAAGATAAATTGGATAATCTTATATAAATCTGGCATAAAATCACACATAATCATACAGGTGCTGAATGGTCAAGGTATACACAATTGCATCCGGTAAAGGAGGTACTGGGAAGACAACTGTTTCAGTCAATCTTGGAACGATACTCTCGCAACTCGGGAAAGAGACGTTCCTGATGGACGCGGACATCGGGATGGCAAATGTCGGCCTGATCCTTGGCCTCCAGGATGCACCGGTTACCCTCCATGAGATACTTGCCGGCAAGGGCACGTTGAACGAAGCGATTTATGAAGGGCCTGCAGGACTGAAAGTTATCCCGAGCGGGCTCTCATTGCAGGGGTTCCAGCAGGCAGATCCCGAACGGATCCGGGATGTGATGGCAGATATTATCAAACGGTGTGAGTTTTTAATCATCGATGCTCCTGCCGGCATCAGTAAGGATGGTGTGGTCCCCCTTGCTGTTGCTGATGAAGTCATCCTTGTCGTGAACCCAGAACTCTCATCAATTGTCGACGCCCTCAAGACCAAGATTCTCACCGAAGTCGTCGGGGGGCAGGTGCTCGGGTCCATCATCAACCGGGTTGACCAGGACAAGATCGATGTCATCACCAAGAAGATGGAGAAAGTCCTTGGCGTAAAAGTGATCGGGATTATTCCCGAAGACTCCAATGTGCGCAGGGCGTCAGCGGCAAAGACACCCATCGTCCTCAAATTTCCTACCTCCCCTGCGAGCCTCGCATTCAAGCGGATCGCTTCGGAACTAATCGGGGTCGCATACAAGGAAGAAAAAAGCGCCATTCCGAGGGAAGGGTTTATCGACCGGTTTTCAAAAGCCCTGTTTAAGAGAAAATAGATACCAGTATTATTTTTTATTGATTTTCACGGATAGAGGTTCTTTTTATTATCTGACAATATTGTAATTTCCAATCTATTTTGAAAAAATAAGGGGCTCTAAAAATTTTTAATAGAGATTATTGGGGATTTTCGGGTTTATTGGTGATGGTAAAAACACAGTGTTCATCGCCTTTGGACCGGCACTTTATCTCCCGCGCCTGAACTTTTATACCGAACGAACCTTCGATGATGCCCGCAAGAAGCCCGGCTGTACAGAAGCAGACATTTTTGCCGATACTGCCAAACGCTTCGGACTCAACCGTATGCGAAAGCGTCATCGTTTTGGTTTTTGCCGCTTCATTCCATTCCGTTTTGATGATACTGAACCACCCCATCTGGGAGTAGAAGGCAAATGCCATGTCGGAGAGGATATTGGGTTTATCGATTCCCATCTTCTTGTAGTGCCCAACGTTTTCCTTACCCATATCCATATATGCACGGTAGTTGACCCCACCCGCCGGCATCTCACCCATCGTCTTTTTTAACGAGTTCATCATGGATGTGAAGATGAAGCGTGGCATCATGACGACAGGGTCATCAATCAGCTTGATTTTGCCTTCAAGGGGTTTGTGCTCGATATATTCTGTTATGGCGGAGTCGCCTTTCACGATTGCCTGCGCCTTGAACTTCCAGCTGGATTCGACCTGATCGGCAACAAACTCACACGCATCGTCGCCTTGTGCGTGGCATTTGGTCTCAAGACAGAACCAGTTTTTGCCGGTAACTGCACTCAGGACCCCCTCAATCCAGCCCCGGTGAAGGCCACATACCGGCATGTTCCAGTCTTTCATGACCTGTGATTCAAAGGTCTGTTTTGTGCGTAGTTTGATCCGTTTGTCACTTTGCTCAACAAGTTCAAACGGGGCACCCCATCCCTGCTGGTGCTGGAGCTTGAACACGAGTATCAGAAATTCAGCCGGTTTGAGATCCATGCCAAGTTTTTTTAGCAGATTGTCGAGTCCGACAGATCCCATGCCAACAGACCTGAAGAGCTTTCGGACTGCCTGAACTGCAAGTTTTCTGCCGAGGTTGGCTTCATACATTTCATAGATTGCCTTAACAAGATAATTCGGGTTGCTTGCTGTTTTAACACCAAAAACAGAATATGAACCGGTGACAGGATTCAACTCGATGTATGGTGTGATGTCTTTTTCACCTTTAAGAAGGGCTTCAAAATCCTCACGCCCGATCTTCTTTTTTTCCATGGTGCATAGCTCTGCAGTCCAGTTACTAAAGGATTTCGTCTTGAAATTTTAAAAAAAATAAGGGAGAAGAATTAGAATCGGAAGATTAAAAAATCACATCGTAAGCGGGACGGATGCATGGGATGCGTCAAACTCAATCCGGTATTTTGTGACCATCTGGGCTTTGTCCTGTACGATGCAGTCATAGATCCCAAATGCGATCCTGAACCTTACGGTACCATCACTTGTCGTGATATCGCTTCCCAGAATCCTACCGTCCTTTCTTATCGAGACGCGGATCCCATTCTGCGGGACACCTTCTTTCTTCACCGTGATCGAGAGTACCCCGATACCACCTGCGGGCCCCCCGATTTCAGGTATATTGTACGAAATGCTCTTTTTCAACCGGTTTTTATCGAAGATTCTGCTCCCCATGACAAGTTCTTCGACAACATCCGGCCTGTTTTCTGTAAGTACGAATTTTTCCTTTGGCTGTACCATCAGCACTGCCTTGTCCCCGAACAGCACCCCTTTCTCATCGGTGTAGATCGCTCCCTCAGCTTCGCCTGCAATGAACGCGAGGTACATGTCCCGTCCATTACCCTTTGCAACTGCGATGCCATTGATGCTGCGTGCTGATGCATACTGCATCAATTCCAGCAGGTCAAATGTCCCGAGATATTGCGATCCTTTCAGGATGTTTTCCAGCAATTCCTGAATTTTCATGGGAAGCCTTCACACTTTACCTGAACCGAACCGGGGAAAATAACCGGTTTGTGTTTACGGAATATACGACACTTGCATCATATTAATTTGTGGATTCCTTTTTTTATTATACCAGCAAAAACCCATAATTTACGACAATGCGTTGGATTAGCAGAAAAAATCATGGAATGCATCGCCAACCATAAGTGTTACCGGAAGAAAATGATTGAACACAGGTATGATTGTCATCGAGATGCTGGTATCTTCGCTCGCGGTTCTTGCCACTTTAGGTTATGCTTCGTATCTCGATATCAGGGATCGACGCGTGCCTTTCGTGTATTGGATGCCGATGCTGTGCGTAGGTATCCCCTGCACGGGATACCTGCTCTGGGAAAAGACTGGTAACGGGAGCCTTGTCGCAGGGTACCTCTCGCTCATCGCGACGTTCCTGTATGCCGATTACCTTGACAACCGGGGAAGGACGGACTCGATTGGTCTGGTATGGTATTACCGGAAATCCGCGGTCTTTATATATCTCACGATCGTCCTCGTCCTGCCGGTCCTCGCGTGGTTTGTCCTCGCCGGCAATGCAAATGTCCAGATTCTCCCATGGTACGCAATGTTTGCCGGGATCATCTCCTATGTCACATACCTGGTTTACCAACAGGGCCGGGGTGGGGAGGGGAATCCGAAACGGAAGCGGGCTGCACCGAAGCCTGAGACTGGCACTGCTGAAGCGATCCGCCGCTGGTATTTCGTTCTGCTTATCATGATCTTTATGATAACCTCCGGTCTTTTATTCTACGGCGCCTGGGGGATGCCGGCGCTTTCTATCCTCTTCCTCTCAGTCTTCTGCGGGGTATTCTATATTTTCGGAAGGTTGCACTTCTTTGGGGGGGCTGATGCGTGGGCCCTCATATTCATCTCGTTCTGTATCCCGGTGTTTCCGGTAACCCCGCTCCTCGGAGTCCCGCCGCTTGGTTTCCTCGCGTTCTCCGTCCTGATCAATGCCCTCATCCTCAACCTTGTCGCCCCGATCGGGATCTTCCTGATCAATATCATCCATGGAAATCGGGCCCCGCTGATGTACCTGTTCTTCGGATTTCCGGTTAAGGGTGACGAGATCCAGAAATCGTGGGGCTTCGTGATGGAGGATTTCAAGGATAGAAATGGCGAGGTGGAACGGAAATTCATCGGGTTCTTCGATGCGATACGCAGGATGTATACCGGGGAGGGGAGGGTCTATACCAAGGATCTTCGCGAACACCCCGAAGAGTACGCTGCACAGCTGGCGATGTACCGTAAAGCGGGTCTGGTCTGGATTTCGTATGCAGTGCCGTTCATCATCCCGATCACTGCGGGTCTGGTCAGTGCGATTGTATTCGGCGATTTCCTCTTTACGATTATGAGAATTGTAAGTGGTGCGTAAAATGATTCCCTTGAAATTTGCTGATGGGTTGATTCCTGTTGTGGTCAAGGATACAAGGACTTGCGAGGTACTGATGGTTGCATATGCGGATGAACGGGCTGTCGATCTTACCCGGTCAACCGGGTTTGCCCATTACTACAGCAGGAGCAGGAATAAGATCTGGAAGAAGGGAGAGGAGAGCGGGCATGTCCAGAAGGTTGTGCGGATCCTCGTTGACTGTGACGGAGACTGCCTGATCTACGAAGTGAAACAGACCGGTGCCGCATGCCATACCGGCTATCCAAGCTGTTTTTACCGCACCCTTGAAGGTGAAGTTATTTCTGAACCAGTATTTGATCCCGATAAGGTATACGTCAAAAAACCTGGGAAAAACTGATTTTCCACTCGATTATCGGCCGATGCAATTCAGTCGCCTTTTTTTTTCAACAATTTTTCCCGTGTATTACTGGCCGGCTGCAATTTTAAATGATACAATTATATAGTTATTTTTTCCAGATATCTCAACATAAATTGAGGAGAGATGGCATGGTTTTTGTCCCTGATCTGGTATCCATGATCAATACGATTCTCTGCGTGATCATAGTTATCCTCGGTATTCTTGTCTACACACGTAATGGTGAGATGAGTGCCCTGCTCATTGGTATTGCATTCGGACTTTTTGGTATCTCCCATATCTATACCATCCTTGGCTTTGGAATCAGTTGGGAAGGCGCCCTGATCACAGCCCGCACATGCGGTTATATCCTTGTTATTGCGGCGCTATACCTGTTCCTGACCAGTGGGAATAAAAAAGACTATGGCTGAATCATCTCATGATATCCTGCAGGTGAAAATAATATCCGAACCAGAATCATATACCCGTTATAGATCGATTATAAATCAATTTATTCAGGATTAAAAGATTTTTATTAAGATTACATTTTTATGAAATCATTAAGACATGAAACTGAAATGGATTGTATCCGTGCCCGGTCCTGATCATTTTCGCATGTATGCTTTTACATCACGGTATGCCGGCTTGCTGGGCATAATTGGGTAATGGGTAGATTCAAGTTTGAAGAACCGGTTCTGTTCCATATATTTTTCGTGGATCCGCTGTTCGATCGCTTGTAAAAAGACCTGATAATACCGTTCATCACCGTCAATTTCATCAAGACCGATCCGGTCCATGAGTGGACCCAGCAGGTTCTCCATAGCCTCTTTTGAGAAGATCTGCCCTAATCCGTTCCTGTCATATTCCCGGGCAATAAGGATCAGATCGTCGAATACCAAGGCTGCCTGCTCGCGGATTGCATTATCAAACTGAATCCTCTGGCTTTCAGAATAGTGTCTTTCCCGTTCTTTTGGGGACATGCCAAGGTATTCCCGCCGCTGTTCTGTCAGGAAGCCAGACCTTTTTACTGCCATATTTGTATCCGGTGAGATATCAGATTATGGTTTATATTAAATATTGCATCTTTTGCCACGGGATCATGAACAAATTGGAGGGAACGGTCCCTACAGATCCGAAAAACGGTATGGATTGCTCAAATCATTTCCCGTATTTATATAAATGTTTGTGCACATACCAATACCACATCAACGATTTTGTATCGTTGAACCCGAGGAATAGAATAGTGACCAATACACAAGGAATAGCAATAAAGGAGCGGACTTTTTATGAGAATGGTACCGGATACAAGCGTCCTTATCGACGGGCGCATCACCTCGATGATAAAAACCGGGGATTATAATGGTTCAACAATAATCATTCCTGAAGCTGTTGTCGCGGAACTCGAAGCGCAGGCAAATCAGGGACGGGAGATCGGATTTTCAGGATTGAACGAGCTCCAGTCGCTCTGCAGGCTGGCAGAGGAAAAAGTAATCGAGCTCAAATTCTCCGGAGAACGCCCTTCCTTGGAACAGGTGAAACTGGCAAGCGGCGGAGAGATCGATGCCATGATCCGCCAGATCGCGATCGAGAATGCAGCACAATTCATTACAAGCGACAGTGTGCAGGCGGAAGTAGCACGGGCAAAAGGGCTGAACGTCACGTACCTCAAACCGCAGATTACGGATTTTGTCCCGCTGGGCATCGACCAGTTCTTTGACGAACACACGATCGCCATATACCTCAAAGAACGCGTCTGTCCTGTCGCAAAGAAGGGGACGATCAGCGCGATGAAACTCGTCCAGATACGAGATCAGCCGACCACTGAATACGAACTCCGGGCACTGGCGCAGGAGATCCTTGAGCGGGCAAAGCGGAACCCCGATGGTTTCATTGAGGTGGAAAAGCGCGGAATCACCGTCGTTCAGATCGGGTCAATGCGGATCGCGATCGCCCGCCGCCCCTTTTCTGACGGCATGGAGATCACCGCAGTACGCCCTATCGTGGATGTAACCCTCAACGATTACTCAAAGGCAGATGTGATCAAAAAACGACTTTCCGGCGAGAAACGCGGGATGATCATTGCAGGTGCACCAGGGTCGGGAAAGACGACACTTGCGCAGAGTGTTGCGACTTACCTGTGCGACAGCGGGTTTGTGGTTAAGACAATGGAAGCCCCCAGGGAACTTCAGGTGCCTGACCAGATTACGCAGTACACCATGCTTGACGGGAGCATGCAGAACACCGCCGATGTACTCATGCTCATCCGCCCCGATTTTGTTATCTTTGACGAGCTGCGCAAAAACGAGGACTTCAGGACGTTTGCTGACATGCGTCTTGCTGGTATGGGGATGGTCGGCGTTGTCCATGCCACAGATGTCAGGGATGCCCTCCAGAGGTTCTCGGATCGCGTTGACTATGGTGTCCTCTCGCAGATTATCAATACCATCATCTTTGTCAAAGAGGGTGTTATCACCAAGATCTATGATGTCGGGTTTACCGTCAAGGTGCCGGAGGGGATGACAAACGAGATGTATATCCGCCCCGTCACGACCGTAACTGAGTACGAGTCCAAGGAGCTTGCCTATGACGTATTCCGGTACGATGGCGAGACCATCATCATACCGGTAACCCATGCGGCTGAACTGAAAGATGCGCCCGCAAAAGCGTTACTGCGGACAAGCCCCCCCGCGCCGTTGGACCCGGTTGTCCCACAGGTCCGGACCCCTGCAACGGAACCAGTACCACGGGAGGAGAGCGAGAAACGAACTGGATGGAAGCTCTCTGAAAAGGAGATACAGCGTGAGATCGGGAGATACACTGACGGTGAAGTAGATGTGCAGATGATCAGTGACACCAAAGCGGTCGTGTATATCGATGACAAGGATGTGCCAGCCGCAATCGGGAAGGGCGGCAAGAACATATCTGCCATTGTCAACAAGATTGGTATAGGAATCGATATCAAACCGAGGAATGAACTGGAAAAGCAGAAAAAAGAGGAGGAGGAGTTCAACCTTGGCGGCGGTGTCAGGATCCATATCGATAAAAAACAGTTAACGATTGTCGCCCCTGAGCATAATGGCAAGATCGTAGATGTCTTTGCGGGTAAGGAATACCTCTTCACTGCTACGGTGAATGAAAACGGTGAGATCCACCTTGCCAAGAACTCAAGTATAGCCCAGGAGATGATCCGGCGTCATTCTTCAGGAGAAGTCATCAAACTTCGGCCGGTATGATCGGTGAACATTGACTGGTCTTAATAAAGAAGGTGACACAAAATTGAACGGATTGGATCTTGGCGGGTTTGAAAAGAAAGCACAGGAGCGATGGACCCATGCATTTGAACCGGACCCTTCCGACAAGGAGAAATATTACCTGACGGTTGCGTACCCTTACCCGAGCGGCGCCATGCATGTCGGGCATGGGAGAACGTATATTGTTCCCGATGTGATCGCACGGTTCTGGCGGATGCGGGGGCGACAGGTTCTCTACCCGATGGCGTTCCATGTCACCGGGGCACCGGTAATCGGGATCTCAAAACGGATCGCGAGAAATGATGAAAAGACCATCAGGCTTTACCGTGATCTCTACAAGGTCCCGCCGGACGTCCTCGCAAAATTCAATGAACCCCTGACAATTGTCAAACACTTTTCTGATGAATACCAGCGCGTTATGACTGCCTGTGGCCTTTCCATTGACTGGCGGCGCCGGTTTACCACGGTCGACCCGACCTATTCGAAGTTTATCGAATGGCAGTGGAAACATCTCTACGGGGCAGGACATGTGACCAAAGGGGCACATCCTGTACGATACTGTACGTATGATGACAACCCGGTCGGCGACCATGACCTTCTGGAAGGCGACAACGCAGAAGTGATCAAATTTACGCTGGTTATGTTCCGGTTCGGCGATGCGATGATTCCGACCGCAACCCTGCGCCCTGAGACAATTCATGGCGTCACCAACCTCTGGGTGAATCCGGCAGTGACCTATGTGCGGGCACGTGTCGATAACAAAACCTGGGTGATCTCTCATGAAGCTGCAGAAAAGCTAAATTTGCAGGATCATGCAGTCATTGTTGAGAAAGAGATCTCCGGTAAAGACCTGATCGATAAAAGTGTCTCCCACCCGCTCTGTGGGGAAGTCCCAATCCTTCCGGCAGACTTTGTCGACCCGGATATGGCATCAGGCATGGTAATGAGCGTACCGGCTCACGCACCGTTCGATTACATTGCATTGCGCGACCTCCAAAGACAGGGCAGATATACGGGTATCATGCCTGTGCCGCTGATAAAAGTCGAAGGATACGGTGAAATTCCGGCGCAGGACGCAATCGAAAAGGCAGGCATCGCCAATCAGCTCGATACCCGTATGGATGCGATAACGCATGAGGTCTACTCTGCGGAGTTTGCTAAAGGCAAGCTCTTCGAAAAGTATGGCGGAAAACCAGTCCGGGTGGCACGCGATGAGGTTGCTGCGCTCATGACTGAGAAGTACGGGTCGGTGGTCATGTACGAGTTTGACAACAGACCCGTGGTCTGCCGGTGCGGAAACCGGGTTAAGGTGAAGATCCTGCATGACCAGTGGTTCCTGAAATACAGTGACCCGGCATGGAAGAAGCAGGTATCCGGCCATCTCGAGGATATGGCGCTTGTCCCTCCCGAGGTCCGTGTTGAGTTTGACCGGACTGTGGACTGGCTCAAGGACTGGGCGTGTACCCGCCGGGTCGGACTTGGTACACGTTTCCCGTGGGACACCACCCAGCTCATCGAACCGTTATCCGATTCGACCATCTATATGGCGTATTACACCATCGCCCACCGGATCAGGACTATGGACCCCCAAGTCCTTACACCAGACGTCTTTGACTATATATTCCTTGGAAAAGAGTCTCCCCACCTGCCGGAGCGAGAAAAACTGGATGCCATGCGAAAGGAGTTCCTGTACTGGTACCCGTACAATTTCCGGTTCTCTGCAAAGGACCTCATCTCCAACCACCTCACCTTTCAGCTATTTCATCATGTGACTATCTTCCCAAAAGACAAGTTGCCCAAAGGAATGGTTGTCTTTGGGATGGGCTTGTTGAACGGCGCGAAAATGTCCTCGTCCAAGGGCAATGTCTTTTTGCTTGAGGATGCGGTCAGGGAATTCGGTGCCGATACAGTGCGGATGTTCCTGATGGGGAGCGCCGAGCCATGGCAGGACTTTGACTGGAGAAACGAACTGGTCATTTCCACAAAAAAGCAGATCGAACGGTTCTATAATGCCGTTCACGAGATGAAGGATGAGAGAGGGGAGCCAAAAGACATCGATCTCTGGCTTTCGAGCCGGCTGCAGGATCATATCGAAAAAACCACTGCAGCTCTCGATAATTTCCAGACCCGGCAGGCGCTGCAGGAATCATATTTCGGGATTGAAAACGACCTGAAGTGGTACCGCCGCCGGTTGCCGGAAGGCTGCGACGGCAGCAGGATGCTCCGATTGCTCTGCTCTGCATGGGTCCGCCTGCTCGCCCCGTTCATCCCCTTCACATGTGAGAAACTCTGGGATGATATCGGGGGCCAGGGCCTTGTATCGTTTGCAGAATGGCCGGTTGCAGATGAAAAACTCAAAAACCGCCGGATCGAACTTGCCGAGGAACTGCTCCTGCGAACAGTCGTGGATATTGAATCGATCGAAAAACTCATCCAGATCATCCCCCGGTCAATCACTATCGCATTGGCGCCTGCCTGGAAACATGATATCTTCAATACGATTGCCCGTGCACCTGACAAGAACCTCGTTATACGCGAGGTCATGAAGGATGAGGCGATGCGGAGGCGGGGTAAAGAGGCGACCGATACGGCAAAGCAGTGCACCACCCTTATCCACCGCCTGCCACCGCAGATCGTGGAATTGATTGCAACCGACGGTGTCAATGAGCATTCGGTCTTTGAACAGGCACAGGCATTCCTTGAAAAAGAGTTCGGGGTGCCTGTCCACATCACGGATGCGGAGAGTGCCACTCACGTGAAAGCAGCAACATCCCTGCCATTCAAACCGGCGATTGTAATCGAGTAAATTTTCCTTTTAAAAAAACCTGATCCTCACGCTGCCTGCGGAGGAAAAGCCGGATGGCAGTTACATCTTTTTACAACAGACCGGTTTAAAGATACCGTGAACCATCCATCCACACCGGTCAAAACCCCGGATTTCCCCTTAAATTATATCAACAACGAGGATGAATTCAGGGTATTTGAGAGCCCCCATTCCCACTTCTTTGAATTTAAGACCAGGTGCCGTGATTCCCTTCATTTGGGATTACACGGTTGGGAGCTAAACCAGCTGTTGATTTACCGGGACCCCGCATACCCCGCAGAATTTTTCCGTTCCGGACAGGGGACTTCCACAGGAAGAGCAGACAGTTGGGATTACCGCTGCAGACACAGGCTGGGTGGCGACAGGATCAGGTACAGGAACGGAGGGTATGGTCACGATTGGGGAGCCGCAGGAACCACAGAACTTCCTGTCAGGGTTCAGCGGTGCACCGCACATGGAACAACGTGGCGTCTGATCCTGAACCGGTGCAGAGGGCATCGGTTGCGGAGGAGGCGGGGGGGTAAAGGGGGGTGGTGGCGGAGGGGGTTGCGAGACGATGGGAAATGGAGCCTGAGGTTCCGGTTGAGACGCATCAAGTTGGGGCGCTCCGCAGTTCCTGCAGAATTTCGCGTTTGGCTTGACACTCTTACCACATTCAGAGCAAAAAGGCATGACAGATCACATACAAACTGGTTGTCTGCCGTCAATAAAGAGCATTTCGTCTGTCATGTATGCCCCGCCACCCTGCAGATTTTTTATACTCTCGGGGTCACTCCTCCCCGGGGCTTTTTGCCCGCTTCACCCGCTCTTTTGTCGAGAAGCCCGTCACGGCATCAAGGTACTTCCGGAACCGCTTGTTTGTATCGATAATCACATCATCGGTTACCGTCATATCCGATTCAGTATCGATGATGACGGTCTTATTTCCGTCACCCGCCTTTACATCAAGCCTTTTTAAAGCGCCATACCTGATCCGGAACGTCCCGTCTGATTCGGTCGGTTCGACTCCGAAACAGTTCTTCATCTCTGTGGTCATCCGCACGATAAGATCTTTGTTTAGTCCCCGTTTCACCGGATATTCCTGCATAATACTTTTTTAGCATGTGCGTATATGTTAATCTAATGACCCCGGATTACAATGAAGATATCAAAAATATAATGAATAGACTTGGAGAAATCCATAAATCTGTTGAAGCGTTAAAAAGAGACGAGATTAAAATCTTATCAAAACCACTCCCTTCACCGGATACCTCTGTCCTTGTAGGATTCCCGGGGAGCGGTCTTGTCGGCAGCATCGCGCTCCAGTATCTGGTTGACCAGCTGGAGTTTGATCTTATCGGCACGATGACCTCAAAATTTTTCCCTCCCCTTGCGATGATGAATAAAGGGGTAATCAATGACCCGGTCCGTATTTATGCAAAGGACAATATCGCTGCAATCGTTGCCGATATCCCGATCCACCCGATGATCTGCTATGAGGTTTCGAATGGGATTATGGACTGGCTCGCACCGTTCAAACCCAAGGAGGTGGTGACGATCGCCGGCATCATCACAAACGAACCGGAAAAAAGGGTCTTTGGTGTAGCGACAACTCCCGATGCCTTACAGCGGATCGCAGATCATACACTCATCCTGCCGATCGGAAGCATCTCTGGAATTGCATCGAGCCTCCTTACCGAATGCAAGATCCGTGGAATCCCTGCGTACGGCCTGCTGGGCGAGACGGTTAATGCACCGGATCCCCGTTCATCAGCAGTGACAATTGACGTGCTAAACAAGATGTATAACCTGAATCTCGATACACGTCCGCTCCTTGAACAGGCAGTGGAGATCGAACAGAGCATGCACAAGCTCTCCGAAGAAGTGCAGTCCGCAGAGCAGGCGCCGAAAAAAGACCTGCCTATGTACGGGTGATTGCCATGAAATGTCCCGCACTAACCAGTATCTCTCCTGATATCCTCAAGGAGATCCGGGCAGGACGCCCCCGCACGCTTGAGCTCCAGAGCACTCATAATATCGTCACGGTCGCAAATATCATTCCAGGTCCAGAGACCCATCTCTTTATGACCTCTATTGACATGGAAGACCTTGCCCCAGGGGATACCGGGATATGCGTGTATGTGCTCTCGGTCAATATCACGATGAAACGAATTGTGGAGTTTGTGCACGGCCTGCATTATGAGGAGAGGGAAAGGACATCTGCACGTGTTCAGGTAAAATATTGCGCTTCATCGGTCGTCAAGGAAGTGTATCATGAGGGGATATGCCAGGCAACCGAGGTTGAGGTGCTCAAGTCCTCATGTTATCATGCCGGATAAGGCAGAATCTCATCTTTGAGAGATTTCAGGCTATAAAAGACAGGGTTGTGAGTGCCATGACAGAAAAATCAACAGAAAAAAAAGCAAAAGACGGGGACGACTTGTTTACAAAATTGCTGATACTGAGTATAATGTTGTTTGGGTGTTGCCTTGCCCTTTACAGTGTATATATGGTCGTGAGGCATGTCGATAATTTTTATTACATCGTCCTCAATCTGATTATGTTCGGGTTCGGCTTTGCTGCAATCTGGTTCGGGATCTCGCATTTTGATATCAAGAGAACAGAAGATAAAATCCAGAAAATTCACGAGAAAGCAGACAGGATCAACAGGATTCTCCAACGCAAGTAATCCCTTTCTTCCCCCATTATCGCTTCATGATACAATATCGTAACAGGACAAGGCATCCCATGACACATATTAATTATCCTGCAGTACGTATGTAATAGGCGTCGGGGCTTGTGGCTTAGCTTGGACATAGCGCCGGGCTTCTAACCCGGATGTCGGGGGTTCAAATCCCCCCAGGCCCGCTCTTTTTTTCTCTGACAAAGAGAGTTGCGTTTCTTTTACTATAATTACTTTTTAGAACATCTCCCCGGGAGGGAAAAACCGACAAGAAGTGATATCACAAATATGATGTCGCAAATACAGCTGCAAATAATGACAATGGTTGAGGAGATCTATTATTGCGAAATAATGAAAATTATTAAAAAAATTACTGGGCAGCCTGCTCTTCCATCATAGGCTTCTGCAGGATCTGCACGTCCATGATGTTGTGCTGGCGCAATGCGAGCTTTTTTGCTTTGAAAATATTTTTTCCGTCCTTGCCAATCGCAATACCCCGGTCCTCGTCCCGGACATTGACCTGGACGGTCTGCTCCCCGGGTTCGCCTTCAAACATCATAGAAGTGACCTGTGCCGGTAAGAAGCAGTTTTTAATGAACTGCTCGGGATTGCTGTTGTATTCGACAACCTCAATCTTCTTCCCCATCACTTCTGAAGCTTTCTTGATGCTGGTGCCTTTCTTCCCTATCGCAAGCCCCATGTCCCCGGGGTTGACGACGAAAATTAACCTGCCGTTGCGTTCATCTATGACGCAGTCCCGGCTTCCTGCACCTGTCAGGCTCTCGAACTGGGAGATCAGGCGCATGCTGTCTTCGGTAAGTTTTACTTCAGGCATATCATGCCCTCTTGAGGGAAAGAATATCTGACTCTCCCGGGTCCACGACAGCGAGCGTACTTACCATGAAGGGCTTGCCGCATGCTTTACCGAGCGCGACACTCGTACCCTCAAACGTGTGGATGAAAATGTTTTCGTAACTTTTCAGCTGGGTTCTGAATTTCTCCGGGCAGTTCTGTGCGACGACAATGATCTGCGCTTTGCCATCCTGGATGCATTTCTGGGTTTTATCCTGGCCTAATATGACGTTTCCGGTTTTTATCGCTCTGCGTAATGAAGCATTAAAATCCATTTGTAATTCACCTAATTTTCAGGTTTTACTGCAATCAGTTTTACGTCGCCCGTTCCCAGCTGTATCGGCTGGCCTACGATGACGTTTTCAGTCACACCACTCAGTTCATCCACCTCATTTGCGACAGCTGCATCGAGCAGGTGGTTGACCGTTACCTCAAAGGCGGCGCGCGAGAGCACGCTCTCCTTCTCACCGGCGATCCCGTGCCTGCCAATCTGCTTGACTTCGCCATCCATGCACATCATATCCGCAACAAGCATGATATGACGGACATCAACAAGGATACCCTGTTCGCCGAGGGTTGAGAGTGCCTCATAGATGATCGCGTTCCTTGCCGCTTCGATACCCAGCACCGAGGCAGCCTCGCTGATGTTGTTTGTCCGGGTGCGCGTGGTGTCGACGCCGGCAACCTCAAAGACATCTTTTAGGTTGGAGCCTTCAGTATAAAGGATATACTCTCCGGTTTCCTTCCTGACGACGACGCGCAGGATGTCATCGATACCCTGCACGATTACGTTCCGCACATGTTCGGCAAGCTGGAACAGGTTCTGGTAGCTTTCCGGATCCTTTGGCAGGAATATGATCGTGGCATTTGCCTCATCGATCTTGTGGTCGAAGTCCCGGTAGTGCCTGCGGTCGCGCATCTTTTTTGGCGCGACGTCCATAATCTCCTTGGGTGCGATCTTTCTCTTGTCGCAGACCTTGGTGTTCAAATGGACAACAACCTGCATGTTTTCCATGTCTGTGGTGATGTCCCCAAACTCATGAAGCGGTGCCGCCTCTATCTGCCAGCTGACCTCACGCGCACGGTCCCGGTCATTGCCATACTCGGGGTCAAGGAAGACTGTCATCGTGGGGGTGCTGGGCTCTTTTCTTGCATCCATGATCTCGATAAGGCGGGGTAGTCCCAGCGTGACGTTGATCTCTGCCACTCCTGCATAGTGGAACGTCCGCATGGTCATCTGGGTGCCTGGTTCACCGATTGACTGGGCGGCGATGATCCCAACCGCTTCGCATGCCTCAATCCGGGTGGACTGGTACTCCCGCACCACACGATCGAATATCTGCTTGAACTGGGAATCAGTAAGGTCTTTTCCCTCTAAAAATCCGCGCATCTGATCCTTTGTCTTCTGAGGAAGTGGCGCTGATTCAATCTTTTTTACAAACTTTTCTGAAATCATTAGACTTCCTCCTTGAGAATGCTCTCTACAATCCCTTTCACATCTACAGGTTCACCAAAGGCACTCTTGGTGGGATCGGTACCGTCTTCTCCATACTGGAACTGGATGATGCGGCCGCCCGTCGTCCTGACGGTGCCATCGTATGCTACCTTAAGGTCCTGCAGGGCGTTGATCATACGGCGCTGGAGGTACCCGCTCTGCGATGTCCGTACCGCAGTATCCACAAGACCTTCACGACCGCCAATAGCGTGGAAGAAAAACTCAGTCGGTGAAAGGCCGCCTTTGTAGCTGTGCTTGATAAACCCATGGGCATCAGCGCCCCGGTCACCTTTCCGGAAATGCGGCAGGGTGCGGTCATCGTACCCTCGGACGATGCGTTCCCCACGCACCGACTGCTGGCCGATACAACCTGCCATCTGGGTGAGGTTCAGCATTGAGCCACGGGCGCCACTCTCCGCCATGAGCACGGCGCTGTTGCCAAGCCCGAGGTGCCTGCCCGCGATCTGTCCTGTCTGGTCACGGGCTTTGCCCAGCACCTGCATGATCTGCATCTCAAGGGTTTCCTCAACAGTACGCCCGGGCATCGGTTCCAGCTGACCGTCCTCATAGATCTTGATCCTGCGGTCAACGTCCAGCACCGCGTTGTTGAGCACATCCTCGATCTGCCCGTACTCGGTCTTGGAAAGGTCCTCATCATCGATCCCGAAAGAGAACCCGTCGAGCATGATTGCACGGATCGAGAGCTTGGTCAGGTCGTCGATGAACTCAGCGGCCCTCCGCATGCCGTACTGGCGGATGATGCGGTTAACTATCTGGCCATCGAATGCGCCGATCGCTTTCTTGTCGATAGTGCCGGACTCGAGCTTGCCGTCAAATATCCTGACATATGCATCACGTTCGCAGAGCTCCTTTTTGCAGGTCTCGCAGTTCTTGCAGGAGCTAGCATGGAAGACCATGTTGAGCTCCGCGGGAAGGATATGGGAAAATGCCTGTTTATTGGTCCAGTGCTCGATACCGTTCTCCTCCTTTGTTACCGGGGGGAGATGCTCGATAGGTGTAAACCGGAGCAGGTACAGCATTTCTTCCTTTTTGAAATACCGCAACCCGTGCGTAAGCATGAAGATGCCCGAGACATGGTCATGGATGCCCCCGATGATCGGCCCGCCGAACCGGGGAGAGAGGATGTTTTCCTCCACCGAGATCAGGATATATGCCTCTGCCCGCGCTTCCTCGGTCTGGGGGATATGGAGGTTCATCTCGTCCCCGTCAAAGTCCGCATTGTATGGCGGGCATACGGCAGGGTTGAGACGGAATGTCCTGCCTTCCATGACCTTGACCCGGTGAGCCATGATGCTCATACGGTGGAGGGAGGGCTGCCGGTTGAACAGCACAACATCGCCATCCCTGAGCTGCCGTTCGACTGTCCAGCCGGGCTCGATCATGTCAGCGACCGTATCAAGGTTGTCTGCACCAAGCCGGAGCCTGCGGTTATCCGGCCGGATACAATAGTTGGCCCCGCAGGGAGCATTTACGGTCGGGCGGGTCGGACCGTTCCGTGCAATCTGCTTGAGCTCTTCGATGTTATAGGATGTGACCCGGACCGGGATTGTCATCTCATTTGCGACCGCACGGGGCACACCCACTTCGGTCACGCTGATATTTGGGTCAGGGGATATGACCGTACGAGAGGAGAAGTTCACACGCTTGCCTGATAGTGAACCACGGAACCGCCCGTCCTTGCCTTTCAGGCGCTGGGAAAGTGTCTTTAAGGGACGACCGCTCCGGTGCCGTGCCGGGGGACACCCGGCGACCTCGTTGTCTAGGTACGTGGTTACATGGTACTGCAGGAGTTCCCAGAGGTCCTCGATAATCAGCTGGGGTGCCCCTGCATCCTGGTTCTCCTTGAACCGCTGGTTGATGCGGATGATGTCCACGAGCTTATGGGTCAGGTCGTCCTCCGAACGCTGCCCGTTCTCAAGGATAATTGACGGGCGCATGGTGACAGGGGGGACGGGAAGGACTGTCAGTATCGTCCATTCCGGGCGGGCGACTGCCGGGTTTATCCCAAGCGAGACAAGGTCGCCGTCCGGAATCTTTTCCAGCCTTGCCCGGATATCAGCAGGCGTAAGCTTGTGCTCGACTTTTTTACCGTCCTCAACCAGCACTTCGGAGAACGTCGTGGGTTTTTCAAAATTGATCTTTAGCTGCTGCTCACCACAGTGAGGGCAGATCCGTTCCTTTTTTATGTCCTTTTCCGAGATCTGGTCTCCGGTCTGGTCGTCCTCTGTCCCGACGACCTTTTCAACCTCATCCGGAGACAGCAGTATCCTCCCGCAGGCACGGCAGGAGACACGGAGCAGTTTTCGAATCAGACGCGTGTACCCGACATGGATGACGGGTTTTGCAAGTTCGATATGCCCGAAGTGTCCCGGGCATTCGCTCGCCTTCTGGTCGCAGGTCTTACACCGGAGCCCCGGGTCGATTACTCCGAGGTTGAGGTCCATGAGCCCCTGTGGGTAGGGGAAACCGTCATCATCATAGGTGTCAGCCCAGATAATTTTCCTGACGCTCAACTCGCGGATCTCCTTGGGGGAGAGTAATCCGAATTCTATTTTTCCAATACGTTTTGGGCTTGGCATGGCACACCTCGTTTCAGACAACGTCCTCAAGTTTCAGTCGTGGGGCGATCCCCATGCTCTTCATCTCGTCAAGCAGGAGCTTGAACGCATAGCTCATCTCTACAGGATAGATATCGGTCTCATTGCCGCACGCAAGGCATCGGGTCATGTTGCGCTTGCGATCAAGCATTGCAACCATCCCGCAGTGTGCGCAGACATACTCCATCACCTTGTCGGACTCGTCAAGCAGGCGCTCTTTTAGCGCCATTGCTGCACCATGTCCGATCATGACATCCCGTTCCATTTCACCGAACCTCAGGCCCCCTTCTCGTGCCCTGCCCTCCGTGGGCTGGCGGGTGAGCACCTGCACCGGCCCGCGGGAGCGTGCATGCATCTTGGAGGATACCATGTGGTACAGTTTCTGGTAATAGATTACTCCGATGTAGATATCAGCGGAGAATGGTTTTCCGGTGATGCCGTCATACATCACCTCTCTCCCGGTATGGGAGAACCCGATCTTTTTAAGCGACTGCCGGATTGTCCCCTCCAGCTCGCCGCCGAAAGCGGTCCCGTTGATCCGACGCCCCTCGAGCGCCCCTACCTTGCCGCCAAGCATCTCGAGCATATGCCCGATTGTCATCCGGCTCGGGATCGCATGGGGGTTGATGATCAGGTCGGGTACCATGCCACTCTCGGTAAAGGGCATGTCTTCCTGCTGGGAGATCAGGCCTACCACGCCTTTCTGCCCGTGCCGGGAGGCAAACTTGTCCCCGACTTCGGGCACACGAAGGTCACGGGTCCGGACTTTCACGAGGCGCGAGCTGTTCTCGCCTTCAGTGATAATGACCGTGTCAACGATGCCGTGCTCGTTGCTGCGCATCGTTACCGAGGTGTCACGGCGTTTTTCTACCGTGATCAGGTCGCTTGTGGGCTCTTCGAGAAACCGTGGTGGGGAAGTCTTGCCGATAAGTACATCCTTTTCTGCAACGATGGTCTCGGGGTTGATCACACCGTCCTCATCGAGATTCTTGTAAGCCTCGGAGCCATGTGCGCCGCTTACGTCCTCATCGGGGATCTGGATCCGGTCTACCTGCCCGCCGGGATACCGGCGCTCCTCGCCCTCGTAGGTGCGGAAGAAGTGCGAGCGGCCAAGACCGCGGTCAATTGAAGCCTTATTGAAGATCAACGCATCCTCTATATTGAAACCCTCGTAGCTTAAGATCGCCACCACAAAGTTCTGCCCGCCAGGACGGTCATCGGACCCGATCAGCTCCGAAGTCTGGGTATGGGTGAGCGGCTTTTGCACGTAATGGAGCAGGTGCCCCCTAGTGTCAGGGCGGAGCTTCATGTTCGAGGCGCCAAAACCCAGCGCCTGCTTGACCATGCCTGCACCCATTGTGACACGGGGGCTTGCATTGTGTTCGGGAAAGGGCACGTGTGCCGCACCGATACCAAGTATGAGGGAAGGATCGATCTCAAGGTGGGTGTGTTCGGGCGTGACGTTCTCGGGATTCATCGCGATAAAAAGGTCTTCTTCCTCTTCTGCATCGATAAACTCAAGCATCCCGTGCCGGACAAAGTGGTCGAATTCAATTTCATGGTTTGAGAGCTTTTCCAGTTCACCTGCGGTCATCTGGGGTTTGCCGTTTTTTAAGACAATAAGCGGGCGGCGGGCCCGGCCCCGGTCAGTCAGGATCACGACATCGCCGTTATATTCCTTGAACGAGACATTCACTTCCGTCGAGAGGACCCCCTGCCGGCGCATACCCCGTATATTTTCGACAAGCCCCTTTCCGTCTTCGGCGAGCCCGATCAGCGCACCGTCAACAAATACGCGCGACTTTTTCATCGGACTTCACCCCGTATTTTTTCAACACCAAGGGAGTGGAGTATCCGCATCACTTCTTCTTCGTGGTCAATGCCCTTGCTTATCTCAACCATCTGGGCAAAGTTTTTCACAAGACCACAATTCGGCCCTTCAGGAGTCTCGCTCGGGCAGATCCTGCCCCACTGGGTCGGGTGCAGGTCACGCGCCTCGAAATGCGGCTGAGAACGCGACAGCGGGGAGATGACACGGCGCAGGTGGGAAAGCACGCTCATATGGTCAACGCGGTCGAGCAGCTGGGAGACCCCGGTCCTCCCTCCAACCCAGTTGCCGGTAGCCAGAGGGTGAAGCAGGCGCTCGGTCAGCACATCAGCTCGTACGGCTGTAGCAATTGAAAGGTCACGGTGGCGCATGCTTGCCCGTTCAAGCTGGTATTTGATGTCCCGGGTCAGCCGGTTTAATGAAATTCTGAACAGGTCCTCCATCAGGTCACCCGCAAGCTTCAGGCGCTTGTTGGAGTAATGGTCCTTGTCATCGATCCGGCGCTTATTGAGAACAAGGTCAAAGCAGGCTTCCGCCATGCGTCCGAGGAAATGCCCTTTTGCAAGCCGTTCGCTTAAGATCGCTTCGATGTATCCTTCATCTCCCTCTTTGAGGCTTCCATGCTGGTAGTTAAGGTGAGGCAGCAGGTAATTGTCCAGGACAAATTCAGCCCGCTTGCGCTGGTAGTCCTTGGTCTGGTTCGGGGCGAGTTTCTTTCCTACGTACATGATGCCGCCGTCTACTGAATCACACTCGCTCTCCTCGAGGTTCTGCATCATGAACGTGAGTATCTCCTCATCCGTGGAGACTGCGTTCACGACAGCCTGGTCGTTTGTCATTCCAAGTGCCCTCATGAGGTCGACAAATTTCAGGTGCCCGGCAACCGAAGGGAATGAGACTTCGAGCAGGTTCTTTTTGTTCCGCTCGACTACAACGAGGGCCCGGTACCCGCGGAACTGGGAGAACACCTTTGCCACGTAGATGCGTTCGTTGTACCGCTCTGTGAACTCGGTCATGATCTTGTTGGAGGCGAGATCCTCAAGCGTCATTAACACCCGCTCGGTCCCGTTTACGATGAAATAACCACCGGGATCAAACGCGTCCTCTCCGTGGATTATCCGCTCATTATCGTTCATGCCATAGAGGTTACAGGATGCCGAGCCAACCATGATCGGCAACTGACCGATGGTGGTGATGACCGGTTCCTGCCGGTCACTGCCGTGGACAAGGGTGAGACCGAGCTGTATTGGCGCAGCGTATGTCAGGTTCCGGAGCCGGGCCTCGCTCGGGTACAGTTCCCCCTGCGATCCATCCGCTTCCCGGACAAGAGGTTTTTTCACCTCGATTGTGCCAAGCTCAACCCATACCGGCTCATTGTTTTTGCCGCGGTTCTCGATATCCGTCTCGATGACCCGCTGTTCATCCACGACCTTCTGGAGATTGTGGGTTAAGAAATGATTATAGGAGTCAAGCTGGTGCCGCGCAACATGCTCCCGTGAAAAATATGCCCGTGATAAAATGCTTCTTTCAATCAGAACGATCAACCCTGAATTACTTTTTCGGTCTTCTGGTCACAAGACGGTACGATTCCGCCCTGCCCGCCGTGTGGCTGATTCTCACAATTCGGATGACGTCGTCAACTTGTGCGCCAATGGCTTTTACTGCAGGATCGTCATGGAAAATTTTTGGTAATTGTTCAGTTGTTATGGAGTAGTGGGAGAGCAGCTTTTTGACTTCCTCCTCACTCATTATGATATGATCAGGCACCATGATATGGTTCAACACATTCAGTTTGGTGCTCATAAAAAGACCCCCGTATCGATCATGTTTCCTCTCAAGACTGCATCACTTTGAAAAACCCCACGATTTATTCGTGGCAACGGGCCCGGAGGGATTTGAACCCCCGACCACCTGGTTAAAAGCCAGGCGCTCTACCGGACTGAGCTACGAGCCCCCAAGGTAAGACGTACAGCATTATTACAACGCAGGAAAAGTATATAAACGTTCTTCAAATAAATACAATAATTTAAGCAAAAGTAACGGGCAGGTTCAGAGATTGCTCGTGAACTGTTCGTTGATCGCTTTTAACCGTGCCTCGCTAATATCGACCTTTTCTTCGAGTTTTGCGATAGCGGCGCGGTCAGATTCAGAGACCTCTTTTCCCGGCACATCCATGCCGCTTGATGCACGAAGGACAGTGAGCAGGTTCTTGTCCACCTCAATATTTTTCCGGAGTGCGGAATATTCCTCAAGAGTCTTTTGGTCAAGCCCCGCATCCTTGCCAAGCAGCATTTCCATCGCGACGTCCTTGCGCCGTTCAAAGATATTTTCGATAGATTCGAGTAGTTGGGCAGGATTTACCGGTTTTGAGACAAAGTCATCGATGCTTAAGGAGTGCTCCTGTGCCTCATCTGCCGTGATCTTCTTCGCCGAGAACATGAGCACGGGAATATTCTGGGTGGCAGGATTTTCTTTGATATGATCAAGCGTTTCCCAACCATCCATGGGTTCCATCATGATGTCAAGCAGGATAAGATCAGGTTTTGTTGTTTCAAGGAGGGCGAGGCACTCATCGCCACCATGGGCGGGAACCGGCAGGTAGCCCTTTCGCTTGAGGAGGGCAACAAGCCCATCAACAATATAGGGGCTGTCGTCTACGATCATGATGGAATTGTTCACCTGGATCTCCCTCTCGAGGTTTCCGGATTTCCGGAACAGCACCGCCACGCCATTGAAAATATTACTAAGTACCGGCCACCGCAGCCTTGACCGTCCGCCATTTTTTCTATTATTAGGTGTTGTTGCAACAATTTCAACCTGTTGCATCCTTGGACAGGGTGCCTGATAACTCGTCCTTTATCTGCTGGAGCCGGCTCTCCTGGAACTTGATATTGGTCTCCATGCTCTTGATCGCGCGGGATATCTCATCAGACACGCGCATTTTCACGTCATTGATATTATAAGTCGTTTCAAGGATCTTCAATAACCGTTTGTTCACATCAATGCCTTTACTCAGCCGAGCATATTCACTGACAACCTGGTCATCAAACCCTGACTGGCGTGCAATATCCACATCTGACTTGATCCCTTGCCGTCGGTTGAGGACATGTTCGATCGCATCGTAGAGTTCACGGTGGGTGATGGGTTTTAACACGTAATCTTCAATATAGATACCGTACTCCTGCGCTTCTGCAGGGGTAAGCTGTTTTGCCGTAAGCATCAGGACGGGTATCTCCTTTGTTGAAGGGCTCTCCTTGATATGCTCAAGGGTCTCCCAGCCGTCCATGGGTTCCATCATGATATCCAGCAGGATGAGATCGGGGGTAACCGTTTTAAGGATTTCAAGGCACTCTTCCCCCCCATATGCAGCCACAGTTCGGTAACCGCCCCGCTCAAGCATCGTGACAAATACATCGACAATGAACGGGCTGTCGTCGACAACAAGAATCGTGTACATCACATCACCTCTCCAATATTCTTTGCTATCTTCAGGATCTGCTCATGAACTTTTGATGGATCTGCCCGGTTTGCGAGAATTACAGCGACAAGGAAGTTTTCCCCGGAACCCATCACCATAATGGACGAATCGGTTCCCCGGATTGTCACCGATTCCATTGTGTGCATTTTGATGATGTTTGCCGCAGATTCTGCAGATGCAAGGATGGTTGCGGTAAGTGCGCCAAACCATGGTTCGTTGAGATCACGATCGAACACTTTCCCTGCAACAATCCCATCCCTTGAGACTACAGCACATGCCGCTACGCCATCGACCGCACGGATTTTGTCAATAAAACCGGAAATCTTGTCTTTCAACATGGCATCTGCACCCAATAGATCATCCTTTGGTAATTGATAATAACTGTGGGAACCTTATATACATATCTTTTTAAACGGCGGCATTTTGAGGGGATTTTTTATAATCTTTTCAAAAAATGACGTTACAACTAAAAAGATACGCTCTGTATTCGATAGCATGAAAAACCGACTGCGTATCCCCACCGGATAAGGATACTTCGTTAGTCCCGCTTATTTCTTATGGATTTTCTTAAAAGAAGGGTTTGAATATCATTAAATATTATTCAGATGACAGATTGTAAATTGCATCAGGATAAAATGGGCAGGGCAGGTTACGGTGGCAGGCTGGAACGGGTTGTACAGGATATCCCGGTGAGATCATGGCGTATGAATCGTATATCCTCGTAATTTTCGGGATCGCGATATTTTTCCAGCAGTTCATCATGTACCTGATGTACGTGAGGATCAAACAACTGCTGCTGGAACTGGATACTATAGAAGGGAAGATAAAGGTCAATGATAATGAACTGGAAAACCTGATGCAGCGGGTCGAGGAATTCAAAAACATCAATTACGGGGACGAATGGCAGAGATAACCCTTAATAAAAACGCTATTCATGATAAGATACATAAGCATTCTGCACGAATAGTATGAGAGCGGGGCCATAGGGTAGCCTGGCCATCCTAGGAGACTGGGGGTCTTCTGACCTGCGTTCAAATCGCAGTGGCCCCATCATTTTTTTCTATTGCGGGGGAATATGAGACTCACCGATATATGCATCGATTGCCTTCTTTCCCGGGTGCAGATGGAGTGTTCGCTTGCCGGGGCTTCACCCGAACTTTCGTCCGGGATCCGGAACGAATGCAGGCAGATCCTCTCTGACCTCCGGCATTCCGGGCTCCTGCATCCCCAGATCGCCAGCTGCATCCACCGGCATGCCTGCCGGAGGGTGGGAAATACAGACCCGTTCCTCATGCTCAAGGCAGAGGGCAACCGGCAGGCGCTTGAAGTCTGCCGCGCGAAACGGGCAAATCTTCTGTCGTTCCGAGACCGGGTCATTGCCAGTGTGATCTCAAACACCTTCGATTACGGTGTGCACGGGCATGAGGTCAGCAGGAATTTTCCGGCATTCTTTGACCGTGAATTTCCAAAAGGCCTCGCAGTCGATGATACCGACCGTATCCTTCCCATGGCAGAACGGGTTGTATACATAACTGACAACTGCGGCGAGATCGTGTTCGACCGGCTCGTGGTGGAATACCTGCATGAGCACGGCTCCCACATCACGCTCGCTGTCCGGGACGCCCCGATCCTCAACGACGCCACAATGGAGGATGCACTCGCACTGAAGTTCGACCGGATCGTGGACTGCCTGACGACCACGGGCGGCGGGGCAGAGATCGGGCTCGACCGGTACAAGATGCCCGCTGTTCTTATGGATGCCATCGACCGATGCACCATCATCATCGCGAAAGGGATGGCAAACTATGAGTCCCTGTCGATGTACAATGATCTTCCCCCCATCGCCTACCTGATGGCAGTGAAATGCAAGCCGGTTGCAGACGATGTGGGGCTGCATGTCGGGGCGAAAATTGCCATGCTGCGAAATCAGCATTAATAAAATTTTTTTGAACCCTCAGCTGGTCTGCCTGATTAATCGCGGTAAGACAAAGAAACGGGTGTTTTTCCCTTCCCTTTTAATAATATCTCCCTGCACAGCAACCTGTTCTCTATCCCCTGCTGTTTTATCCCATATCCTTTTGAGCAGAAAGACAAATCTGTGATCATGATACCGCTTGATGGAATGGCGCTCGGGTGGCTGCTCATAGTCATGGGCGCCGTACTCCTCTTAATCGAGGTGCACAGCCCGGGCTTTTTTGCCACAGTGCCGGCGACCGTGATGATTGCGCTCGGCATCATGGTCCTTTTAGGGATCGATATCTACAACTCCGGCTGGGGTGCAATTGCCGGAGTTACCGCTGCAATCGTTGCCGGGGCGGTTACGGTCTATGCTTACGGCAGGATGACTCCCAACGAAAGCCCGACGACCGTCAGCCGAGACTCCCTCGTCGGCAGGGAGGGGATCGTGATAAAAGAGGTCGATCCGAAAAGCCTGAACGGCAAGGTCACGGTCAGCAGTGCTGACTGGAGCGCCCACTCAACCGGTGCAACCATCCTGAAAGGTAAAAAAGTGCGGGTCGTCAGTTCCGAAGGTGTTCATATCGTAGTAGAGGAGGTTACATAATGGCATTTATTGAAACGTTAATCACCATTTTTTTAATCCTTGTCATCGTCGCTATCTTTGCCCGCGGCGTTGTTATCGTCCAGCCTTATGAGCAGGGGTTGCAGATCCGGCTCGGGAAATATGTCGGGCGGCTGAACCCCGGATTCCGGTGGATTGTGCCGTTCGTGAGTGAAGTGATCAAACTCGACCTGCGGACGCAGGTGATGGACGTTCCCAGCCAGGAAGTGATCACCAAGGATAACTCGCCGACGAACGTCGACGCGATTGTCTACGTCAGGGTGATCGACCCTGAAAAGGCGTTCTTTGAGGTCTCCAACTACCGGCTGGCAACGGTCGCACTTGCCCAGACAAGCCTGCGTGGTATTATCGGCGACATGGAACTTGATGAGGTCCTGTATAACCGTGATGTAATCAACACCAAGCTCCGCGACATCCTTGACCGCGAGACCGACCAGTGGGGAGTCAAGGTCGAGCGTGTCGAGATTAAAGAGGTGGACCCGGTCGAGGCTGTCAAGAACGCGATGACCGAACAGACTGCCGCGGAACGGGCGCGGCGGGCAGCCATCCTGCGGGCAGACGGCGAGAAACGCTCTGCAATCCTCAAGGCAGAGGGCCTGAGGCAGAGCATGATCCTTGAAGCTGAAGGGGAGCGGCAGAGCAAGGTGCTCCGTGCCGAAGGTGAAAGACTCTCCCGGATCCTGCAGGCACAGGGCGAAGCGCAGGGGCTGCGCATCCTCTCGGTCGGTGCTGCACCGCTTGACAAGCGGGCGATCACGGTGCTCTCACTTGACGCGCTCAAGCAGATGGCAAACGGTCAGGCAACCAAGATCATCTTCCCGTTCGAGATCTCACAGTTGATCCGGCAGGGTGCGAAGTTCCTTGGCGCAACCGAAGAAACTGCAGAAGAGGTAGTCGGCCGCCCGGTGATGGACGACAGCATTCTGGGGGACATTCCGAGGCAGGAGGCAGTCGACGCAATCTTAAAAGAGATACAGGATGCAGTGCCACATGTCTCTGAAGATGAACTCAAGGACACAAGCAAGCGCAGGTTGCCGGTTGAAAAATTAAAAGACGAAACACTGCCGCCTGCCTGACCCCAATTTTTTTTAAATTTTTCCATGATGATTAAAAAAAATTTTATTGCATTATTTTTCCGTTTGAAAAAAGTGCCATTATCAGGAAATGGTTGTCCGGGTAACTCATCATTTTGCTTTTTCAAATTCCACCGCTTTCCTGAACGCAGGCGCATATCCCCGATTCACATATTCCTTCACCATCCTCTTAGCTGAAAACCTCGGAGCATTACTCTTGATCGATTCTTTCATCTTCCTGACCCACATGTGGGGGATACCGTCATCAGAGCGGGTATAATACATCGGCACTACCTCACGCCGGATCAGGTCATAGAACTGGTCGGCGTCATGCCTGTCTCGATTGGTTGTGGCTGACGGATTACCAAATGCCCAGCCGTTTTTGATATTGTACCCTTCGATCCACCAGCCATCAAGGATGCTCATATGGATTCCCCCGTTGATTGATGCTTTCATCCCGCTCGTCCCGCAGGCTTCCATCGGAGGAAGGGGGTTGTTAAGCCAGACATCAACACCATGTACGAGATACTGTGCCATCTGCTCCCCGTAATCCTCCACAAAAGCGATCCTGCCGCCAAACTCCGGCTGGTGGGTATACTGGTACACCCGCTGTATAATCCTTTTCCCCTCGTCATCTGCGGGATGCGCCTTACCCGCAAAAATGATCTGCACCGGTTTCCACCGGTCATTAACAATCTGTTTGAGTTGTTCCGGATCTGAGAAGATAAGGTCGGCGCGTTTATAGGTTGAGAATCGTCGGGCAAACCCGATTGTCAGGGCAGTAGGATCAAGCAGCGCACCGCCACCCACTACATTAACCGGGTCCGCTCCCTCGCGCTCCCATTTCCGCCGCTTATGCTCACGGATCCGGTTGAGGAGTTTCTGTTTCAGCCTGAGGTGGACCTTCCATAACTCTTCATCCGGGATTTCATCGATGAGATCCCAAATAATCGGGTTATCATGCTCATCCAGCCAGTTAGGACATGAGGGGGAGAAATACTGGTTGAAAAGCAATTCAATATTCGGGTTGAGCCAGGTCGGTATGTGAATGCCGTTTGTAATATATTCTATTGGTGTTTTTTCCGGGGGGATTTCCGGCCACAGGCTGCGCCACATCTCCCGGGCAACCTCCCCGTGTCGCTGGCTTACTGCATTGGTAAATGAACATGTTCTGAGCGCAAAAGCTGTCATATTGAAGAGGCCGGGGGGATCCCGCGGGTGATATCCCAGGCGCAGGAACGTCTCCCGGTCAATCCCGAGGAGGGAGTAATAATTACTGAAGTATCGGTCCATCAGGGTGTGCGGGAAGGCATCATGTCCCGCAGGAACAGGTGTGTGCGTTGTGAAAATTGACGTTTCCCGCACCTGCTGGAATGCCTCCCTGAATGGATAACCATCTGTAACCTTATCCCGGATCCGTTCCAGGAGCGCGAAAGCAGGATGTCCTTCATTCAAATGGATCACCGAATGCCGGATTCCAAGGATGTCCAGCACATAATTTCCTCCAATTCCAAGGACAATCTCCTGGCGCAGACGCTGTTCGAGGTCGCCGGTATAGAGCCGGAAGGAGATGCTCCTGCTGGCTGGATCATTCTGAGGGATATCAGTATCAAGAAGATAGAGAGGTATATTTCCGACATCGACTTTCCAGACGGCAATGTGGATCGGGGGGTCAATAAAAGGAACCTGAACTACCAGCTGGTCAGTGTGGTTGTACATCACCCGGGTAATCGGCGCGGCATCCCGGTTCAGGACCTCCTTGATGTTCTCCTGCCACCCGTCCGGCCCTATATGCTGGTGGAGGTACCCTTCAGAGTACATAAACCCGACAGCAACCAGAGGGATGCCAAGATCACTGCACTCCTTGAGGTGGTCTCCTGCAAGAAAGCCAAGGCCGCCTGCATAAAACGGCAGGGAGTGCTGAAGCCCGTACTCTGCTGAGAAATAGGCAATGGAGAGATCACTCTGGTTGACAAAATGTTCACGGAACCATGAGGTTGACTTGTTCAGCTCGCGCCGGTACCACCGGGACATGACAATATCGTAATGGTGGAGATAGTGAGGATTTTTTGCAGCTGCAGCAAGGGTTTCTTCGGGCATCTCTTTTAGCATCTTTACCGGGTTATGGATACTCTCTGCCCATATGATGGGATTGAGCCGTTTGAAAACCATTTTTACATCGGGATTCCAGCTCCACCAGAGATTGTAAGCGAGGTCGACGAGGCCGGAGATCCGTTCGGGAACGTGGGGGAACTCAGTTGCCAGCCGGTTATATTGATCGGCCATTTTGACTCGCCTCAGTAATTCTACTGTACATGCAGTCGGGTTTAATAATATTGGGGAAATCCGGGAGGGGACGGGAATGCGTTAGAAATCATACGGCAAAATTATAGTATATGTAATTCCCATCTGACGTGCAGAAGGGTGAACGCATTGAAGAGTGCAGGAATCTGGGAGGATCTGTACCATTCAGTATGGATACCGCAGATAAATCCGGTGTTAACCGGGTTCAATGCAAATATCGATCGGATTATTCCGGTGGATACCGGGACGATGAGATCCTTTAAGCGGAACACCGGGCCGGCATTCGATGCCGTTTTTGACCGGCTGATACATTCCATGCGTTACTGCTCAGCTGATGAAGTGTTCATCAGCGAACCATCAGTGTATAATACCCTTGTAGATATTTTTTCCAAATCAGGTACTCTCATGATCGGGGGGCAGGCAGGAATCGCAGCGGTTCACCTTCGAAAATTTGGGATTCATTCAGTGACCTGTGCTGTGCCCGGTGCCGGTCCGCTGACCTGCGATATGTTGCAGGGTGCTGGTGTTATTCCCCTGGCATTCGGATCGGCCGCGGAAAATCGGTCCGATACCATCCACCTGATTTTTGAATATCCTCCACACCTGGTGCCGGTAGCTGACGGGGTTGTGCCCCGGAGCAACCGGTTCATCGTGTCTCCTGTCCATCCTCCTTCAACAGTTCTGATTCCCGATGATGCACAGGATGCTTTTTTTAACCGGACTGCTTCCTGCCAGCGTGCATTCCTTTCCGGGTACCAGTACCTGAGAACAGAACAGGAGTTTATCAGTGCTGCCCGGCAGCTTCAGCAGATACGCAACACCAATCCCCTGATGCGGACACATCTCGAATGCGTTTCGTTTGCAGACAGGTTTGTGCTGACCATGATGCTGCGGCATACCATCCCACATGTCGACAGTATCGGGTTAAATGAGTATGAACTTAAATTGCTCATGAATACCCTGAGGGGAATGGATAACGAACCTGCAGGCTCCCTGCCATTATCCCCTGTTGCCTGTGTTCGTGAAACGATTGCCCTTGCGGATGCCACCGGGGTGCCCCGGGTCCATCTCCATACATTCGGGTATTATATCCTCATCATCAAACCCGGAATCCTGCAGCCCGAATTTTCCCGCAATGCCCTCCTCCTTGCTGCCCGGGTGACAGCAGATGCAGCTGGCGGGAATGAACAAATCCTGTCACAGGATGGGCTGTCAGCGTACTCTGCGGTCCGCACTGCACTTGGCACGGATCAAACGACAGGAATATTCGGGGTGGGCGATCGGCAGGTGGTTCTCGTTCCCACATTCATTTCACAAAATATAAATAAGACAACGGGGCTTGGTGACATTCTTTCATCCACCGCGTTTGTTGCAGATCAGTTCTGATCAGGAATTCGTCCAATCCTTTGAAATTTTTCAGATTTAAACCTTTTTTGTTCTTAAAATAAACCCGTAATCCTGATAAAAAAAATTACCCATTCCGTTCATCTTTATATATTGCCTCACATAGGCGGACTATATCAAGGGGAAAACTTTAAGTATTTTCTCTGGTATTTTCAATATGGCTGAAAAACAGGGTACTATCCACCCGGAATTCTGGTGCTGATTACCCCTCTGATTTTATTCATGATACCAGAGTCATAAAGGAGAGGAGGGTATCAAAGGGGGTTCTGCTGGATGGCTTCCCGGCCAGTATTGAAAAGGAGGATTGAATGAAGATATGCCCGCATTATCGATTGGATTTGAGGTGCACCAGCCATACAGACTGAACAGGCACTTTGTTCCGGATCCAAAAATAAAGAAAAAAGATCTGTTGAATCTGTATTTTGACGAGGTCAACCGCGACATATTGCTCCGTGTTGCAGAAAAATGCTACATTCCCGCCACAACACAGGTCCTGGAAATGTTGGATGAGGGGTTCTCCTGTGCTTTTTCCTTTTCCGGCACCCTCATCGAACAGGTTGAAAAGTGGAGCCCGGATTCACTGGCCCTGTTCGAGCAGGTTGCCGCCCACCGGAATGCAGAGATCCTCGCCCAGACGTATTACCACAGCATCGCCAGCTGCTTTCACGACAAAACCGAATTTGCCGAGCAGGTACGGATGCATGCCAGCCTGATGCATGACCTGTTCCAGGCAGACCCTGCGATCTTTGAAAACACGGAATTTACGTTCAATAACGAGATAGCAACCGTCATTAAGGATATGGGATTTACCGGGATTTTCACGGAGGGGGTGGATCGCGTCCTTGGCTGGAGGAGCCCCAATTACCTTTATACCTGCAGGGACATGCCGGTCCTTCTCAGGAACACCCAGTTGTCAGATGATATTGCGTTCCGGTTCACCAACCGGTCCTGGGATATGTATCCCCTGACTGCCGATACATATGCAAAATGGGTGACGCAATCTCCCGGTGATGTCGTGAATGTCTTTTTGGATTACGAATCCTTCGGGGAACATTTGTGGTCGGACACCGGTATCTTCGATTTTCTCCGGCATCTTCCGGACGAACTTTCAGCGCAGGGCGTCCCTACGATCCTGCCGTCAAAAGCACTTTCGGATTATTCACCGGTTGGGACGATTGATGTAACCGAGACGATCTCATGGGCTGATATCGAAAAAGATACATCCGCATGGATGGGGAATGACCGGCAGCGGGCGGCATTCCATGCCCTTGAATCGGCCCGCGCCTATGCGAAGGATAAGCAGGTCTGGAGATACCTCCAGACGAGCGATCATTTCTACTATATGGCGTCCAAGTATGGTTCCTGCGGAGAAGTGCACTCGTATTTCTGCTATCTTGAAGGCGATGATGCGTTCAAGACATACATGAAAATCCTTGCAGACTACGAGGAGCGCAATACCCGTGGCATGAAGAATCGTAAGGCTGCAAAGGCATTGCGGGCGCTGTCTGCGGAAAACGCGTTCCATTTCGCATCTCCTGCCGGTTATATCGGGTATACGGCATACAACCTGGACCAGTTCTGCGAGCTGTTACATGTCGTGCCCAAAGACACCATTCAGCACCATCTGGAGAGGGGGGACTTTGCATGCTGGATTAAGGATGTCATTGGTGACACAAACCTCGCTGACAATGTCAAAAACTGCACGGAACGACAGAAAATTACCAGCCTTGTTTGTGAATGGAGGGAACGATTATGGAGTCACTTAAAATAGCGATTTTCTGCTGGGAATCCCTCTATGCAGAACGTGTAGGCGGACTTGCAAATGCGGCGACCCATATCGCCGAGACTCTGGCAAAGAACCACGAGGTGCACTACTTCACCCGTGGCTGGATCCAGGACCAGACAATCAAAGGAGTTCACTACCATTACTGCCAGCCACACGGAAACAACATTGTGGAGTATTGTGATAGTATGAGCAGGGGGATGGTCGAGAATTTCTATAAGTTTGACCAGCCCCGGAAATTTGATTTCCTCCATTTTAATGACTGGCACCCAGTGCAGGCGCTTCATATCCTTCAGGATCGGAACACCATTCTTACCTATCACTCGACGGAATACGGCAGGAACGGCAACCAGTTCGGCGACTGGTGGGAGTTTAAAGAGATTTCGGGGAAGGAGTGGTACGGGGGACTGATTGCAAAGCGGGTGACGGCAGTTTCTGCCACCCTGAAAAACGAGATCATGCAACTCTATAACGTGCCTGACTGGAAGTGTGACGTGGTCCCCAATGGCGTGGTGCCCCGTCAGTTCCGCGCGGAGATCGATGCAGGCAAAGTTAAACAGGCATACGGCATCCACCCGTTTGCCCCCCTCATCCTGTTTATCGGCAGGCTGGTCTACCAGAAAGGTCCGGACCTGCTGATCGAGGCAGTGAGAAAGGTGTGCCAGCGCCACTGGGATGCGAAGGTGATTGTTGCCGGAACCGGGGATATGCGCCAGTATCTGGCGGAACGGGCAAAGGATCTCCCGGTTAATTTCATAGGCTATATTCCCGATTCGGAATACGTTCGTCTCTTAAACGCCTGCGATCTCGTGGTCATCCCCAGCCGGAATGAACCGTTCGGGCTCGTGCTGCTGGAGGCGTGGAGTGCAGAGAGAGGTGTTGTTGCGTCCAATGTCGGCGGGCTCTCTGAAAATATTGATTCCTTCGTGGACGGGGTGAAGGTCGATCCCGAACCGGATTCGCTGGCATGGGGGATCAACAGCGTGATGGATGATCCGGATACTGCGATAGCTCTTGGAAAACGGGGCAGGAAAAAAGTTGATCGGATGTTCCTGTGGGGACCGATAGGGAGGAAAATTACAGACACGTATTCCCGTGTGATCGCATGAAGATCGCCTATTTCGTTGATGAATTTCCCCCTTTTTTCCGTGGCGGTCTGGGCACGTATGCTACTGAAATCACAAAGCAGTTTATTACTAAGGGACATTCTGTATCGGTCTTCTCATTAAATACGGGAGACGATCCCACTTTCGATACATGGGAGGGCATAGAGGTTTACCGTCCGAGGCTCATGAGGTTTGTCGATATACTCACAATTGTCAATCCGACAGAAATGAGGACATGGGACACCAACGGGCAGGAATTTTTTACAGATACTCTTCTGTACAATATCCTTTCCGCATCAAAGCTGGTCAATAACCTTGTCGGCAAGGATCATGGTCATTTTGATATTCTGGTCTCGCATGACTGGCTTGCCGCGCTCGCAGGTATCATTGCAAAACGGAATCTCGGCATGCCATTTGTCATTCACTTCCACTCTGCAGAGCAGGGAAGAAATCCCTCAGGATCCGCTACTGTCAATGATATTGAACGCCTCGCGGCCACAATTGCAGACCGCATCGTAACGGTCAGCTATGCGATGCGGGACGAACTCGTGAAATACGGGTATCCTGAAAACAAAATACGGGTAATCCATAATGGTGTGGATGCAGGGAAATATGATGCCACCCGGTTTTCAGCCCGGCAGGTGGAGGCATTCAGGGAACAGATCGGGATCGGATCATCCCCGATGATCTTTTTCATCGGCCGGCTCACATGGGTGAAAGGGATCGACTCGCTCGTTCTGGCGATGCCCTGGATCCTAAAAAAGATCCCGGATGCAAAACTCGTCATCGTAGGCATCGGGGAAATGGATAAGATGATCAGCCAGATGGTCCGCGATCTCCATCTGGAGGAGAACGTACTGCTGCATTTCAGGATGGTGCCGGAGGAAGAGCGGATCCTGTTCTATGCAGCGTGTGATATCGCCGTCTTTCCCTCAAAGTACGAACCGTTCGGGATCGTCTGTACTGAAGCGATGTCGATGGGTAAACCGGTAGTGGTTGGTGCCCGTGGGACATCCGGCTTCCGCGAGCAGGTGATCCCATCCGGTGACGGTATTTGCGGGTTCCATATCAATCCTCAGGATCCACAGGATATCGCAAAATATGTTGTAAAAATCCTAAAGGATCCGGATCTTTCGGCAACTATGGGTAAGAACGGCCGGGAACGGGTGCTGGACCACTTCACATGGGAGATTGCCTCTGAAAAGACCATCGGGGTGTACCAGGATCTGGCAGACGGCAAAAAATAAAGGGAAGGTGCTGATGGCATTTAAGTACGGTCGGGAAATTCAAAAACCGGCTGCCGCCCGAAGGCTTGAATTTCTGATGGCGGCGGATCATGCCTACTGCTCATCATCTGTAGGTGGGAATACCAGAAAATATCACGGACTTTTTGTAGACCACGGACGCCTGCAGCTGGCCGGACTTGATGAGATCGTAAACGGGGTTCGTATCTCCGCACAGCAGTATCAGGATGGATCTGATGACGCAGGGCTTTTGAACCTCCATGCATTCTCGGCTTACCCGCCCCGCTGGACCTATATGGTGGGTGATGTCACTGTCCAGAAGACTGTCTCCTTTGACGGGAACCTTTCAATAACGTATGATATTATCGGTAATGCGGAGCTCCGTGTCCGTCCTCTCATTACCGACCGGTCGGTCAATGAGGTTGTCCGTATCCCTTGTCCCCCGAGTGTCAGTGAACCTAACGGTGTACGCTGGGGTGAACTCTTCTTTGAAAGCGACCTCCCCTTTGATCCTGATCCCGTCACGTACTGGAATGTCTGGTACGAGCAGGAGCACGAGAGGGGTTACGAGCCTGTTGAAGATCTCTATTCGCCCGGTTTTTTCTCTGGTCCTTTGAGAAATGGCAAGGTCACGTTCCAATGCACACGTAATGGGCACGATCCGGTGGAAAAAAACCGTATTCTTTCCCCTCAATCCCCCCTTCAATGGATGGACCGGGCATCCGATGCGTTCTGTCACGGGGACGAGATCTTTGCCGGCTACCACTGGTTCTGCGAGTCATGGGGCAGGGATTCTGCGATCAGCATCACCGGACTGCTGATTGAACGAGACCAGAAGGCTGCTGCACAGGCGGTGCTCCGGCGGCTGGCATCTGGGATGAAAGATGGTATAATCCCCAACCGGTTCCCGGATAATTATCATACAAGTGACGCTTCCCTCTGGTTCATCCATGCACTCGTGCGATACAGGCGACGCTGGGGGGATGACCGCTTTATCGGGCAGATGAGACCGGTAATTAGTGATATCCTTAACAACTACGTTTCATCACCGGTTGCTTCAATTGATGGAAGTCTTATCTCGGTTGTGCCAAAGAGCACCTGGATGGATACCGGGTTCACACCCCGTGAAGGGAAACCAGTCGAGATCAATGCATTATGGGTCAATGCGCTGACAGAATCCGAGGCAATGGGAATCGATATACCCGTAACTGTTGATTCTGCGCAGGAAGCGTTCAAAAGATTCTGGAACAAAGAAACACAATGCCTTTTTGATCGCATCGATCCGGTTGATCCTTCCATCCGCCCGAACCAGGTAGTCGCTCTCGCGCTCGGTCTTGTTGACCAGGACCATGCAGCAAAAGCCCTCGATGCCATCAATAAAAATCTCCTGACCCCATACGGGCTTCGGACCCTCTCGCCCCGGGACCCTCATTATGAGGGACGTTATTCCGGCGATCGCAGCTACCATAACGGATGTGTCTGGCCATGGCTGACCGGTTGGTATGTCGATGCACTCATAAGAAACGGAGTCCGGGGTGATAAGATCCAGCCACTGCTCATTCCAATCCTCCACCATCTCAGGGAAGCCGGTATGGGTTACATATCTGAAATATTCGATGGCGATCCCCCATACATTCCGAGAGGGTGCATCGCCCAGGCATGGAGCGTTGCAGAGATCTCCAGAGCCTGCAGAATGGTTTTTTATTGAAACGCCATACCATGCAGTACTGAACCCCCCATGCACCATCCAAATTTCAAGGACACTATCGCAGCTTCTCCGTTCATCTTTATTATCGGTGTTGCCGGTGACAGCGGGTCAGGAAAGACCACGTTTACCCAGGGGATCCGGAGCATCTTCGGGGACGATCTGGTCTCTACCATCACGCTGGACGATTACCACAGTCTTGACAGGAAAAACCGTAAAGAACTGGGGGTCACGCCCCTCAATCCCCGGGCAAACAATCTCGATTTGCTTGAAAAGGATATTGCACAGCTCAGGCGCGGTGTCCCCATAGAAAAATCCGTCTACAACCATGATACCGGGACCTTTGGCCCACCTGTAATTTTTCGCCCGAAAAAGATCCTGATCCTTGAAGGGCTCCACCCGTTATTCACTCCGGCCCTTCGCCGCTATCTCGATTTCTCGCTCTTTGTGGACCCGGTACAGGAAGTAAAGTATGACTGGAAGATACGGCGGGATACGGGAAAACGGGGGTATTCGCACGAGCAGGTGATCAGAGAGATCGCCGAAAGGGAACAGGATTATAAAAACTATATTGCACCCCAGAAAGAATTTGCCGAAGCAGTAATTGGCATCGATTACTCTGAATACGGTCGGCAGCTCGGCATTGATCGGAATGTCTACCGGATCACCCTTTCCCAGAGCAGGTTGAAACACAGCATTGAAAATATCGATCTGTCGCTGGACCTCTATTCAATCCTCTCAATATCCCAGAGGAATTTCTCGCTTAAATTCGGGACATGCGAGCATGACGGTCACAGGATGGGTGAGCTTGTCATGGACGGTGAACTGAGCGGGCACGTCGTAGAAAAGCTCGAGCACAGCATTGAGAACCAGACACGGGTCCACCCGATCTCAATTTTTCAAAACCGGGCGTACGTGACTGCCGGTGACCTCGCCCAGCTGATCCTGTGCTGGAGGATCATCCACCGCCGTATCTTCATGGAGAACTGACGCAGAACAACTCCCGATCGGTATCCTGGGAGGGGACGAAGGTCATGGTCTTTGACCTTTCCTCCTGTTTCTTTTTAAAAAGATTCGGGTTTCACATATGAAGCAGGTACGGCAGCAGGATCAGTGACATCAGCATGACCAGCATGACATAACTGACCGTGCTTACCACCCGTGCAGAATATTTCAGGAGCCCGCGCCGGTCAAGCAACCGGTCGACTCCTTCTTTTAAGATATATCCCCCGTCAAGGGGAACCATCGGGATCGCATTGAAGATCCCGACATTGATGTTGATCCAGCCACACCAGAAGAGCAGGTGCACAATCCCCCAGTACGAAGCAAAAGGTACCTGGTAGTACTGCTCGTCGGGGGAATCGAATGCAAGGATCCGCAGGAACTGGGCGTTTGAGGAGGTATCGAACGGGATAACAAGGAACTGGAGCACGCCTAACGGCGAGAGCATGCTGCCAATCGCTTCCTTGATCGACGCCCCGTCATAGTACTGGACACCCATGAACCCGCCCGGGCGGCTGAGCTCTGCCGGCCACGGCGCAAGAGTAAAGTAGTACTCAGAGACAATTGCATCCTTTTCTACTTTCAGGGCGATGGGATCGCCGGGTCGGGTGGAGTTAAGGATTCCTGCGACCTCGTCCCGCGTGGCAACCGAGACCCCGTTGACTGCCTTGACCACCGAACCCTGCGGGACGCCTGCAAGATCGGCGGGGTAGTCCTTGTAGATCCCATGGATGACCGGCGCTGTTGCCGGTACTGCGGTGCCGACAAGCAGGATGAGCAGGACAAAACAAAAAAAACCCACGACAAGGTTGTTGGTGATGCCGGCACCAAACATCCGCATCTTGGGCATCCCTTTTGTCTTTTCCAGCTCGTCCTCGTCAGGTTCGACAAAAAAACCGATGGGGATGACCGCGAGGATGACGCCCATGCCTTTGACAGTGATGTTCTCGACCCGGCACAGGAACCCGTGCCCGAACTCGTGGACTGCGATTGTGATGATGAACGCGAGCCAGACGGCGAGGGTTGACGGGACATATTCGTTGATGCCTGGCAGGAGCAGGATGTTCTGGGGTTTGTAGATACCGGTGGGTTCCGGCTGCAGGACGAGAGTGTACCTGACAGAGATGACGAGCATCACCGTGATGAAGACCGAGACCAGCACGACCATGAGGACGCCGAACGTACCATACAGCCGCAGGAAGGTCCGGATGGCGCTGAACCGGTCGAAAAACCCGACCCGGTTTGTCTTGATCGCCATGATCGGGCCGTAGAACATGACATGATCCGGGAATAATTTTTTAGAGTGGATATAGTATGCCACGACTGCGTAAATCGTGACCAGAAGGAGGACAAAAAAGACCCAGCTCATGTGGTGTACCGGTGAGGCAACATGATAGATAAAATGGTAGTCTGTTGCCAGTTCTGAAAAGATTCGTAATATGGAATTGCTCGATGAGTCAATTGCTTGTATCAGGTAGAGAGTATGAGAATACGACAATCCAGCCAGCACAGAAACCCGCCATTATAACCGATATCGGCATGTTCGCATGGCTGCTCGGCATTATGGAACAGAACCCTGTTGTCGTAGTCATTGTGGTTGCCATCATTGCAGCCCTGATGTATTTTGGCTGGTATAAACGACGACAATACTTCTAGAGAACGGAAATGAAAAGCAGAGCCTTTCAGGCACGTCCGACAAAAAAACAAGCCGGACGGGGATGAGAATCGGATGTTTTCATTGCAAGTTTGATGAAAAATTCAGGAATTGTTCATGCCAAAGATTTTTTTATATTTTTATAGGTTACTGGGCTGCCGGGGCAGCAGCCGGTGTAGCTTCTACTTTTTCTGCAGCTTCAAGATCTGCCTTTACTTTCTCAAGCAGCTGCTCAGGGCGCCGCGAATAGGAGATCAGCACGTTGCTGACCTCTTTGTAATTGTGCAGTTTCTTGAGGTGCATCCACTGGAGAACGAGCTGCCGGTTCCTCAGTTCCACCATCATCCTTGCCTCGTCCCACCCTTTCTTCTCCATAATCGATTCAAGGACAAAGGACTTCCCGGTGTACTTGATCTCGTCGGTTGCCTCATGCCACTGGAACACGACGTTTGTTATCAGCTCGTTGGTCCTCGGGTCAATATCGAGGATCTCGATGATCTGCTTGTTGCGCCGCGTGCGCCTGCCGCCGATCTGCACCTGCACCTGGATGCACATGATATGGAGCGCGGTGAGCATGTTTCGCGGGACATCGATGGGGGCGTTCTCAAGACGGTGGACGGCGCTGGATACGGAGTCGGCGTGCATTGTCGAGTAGGTTATATGCCCCGTGCTCATTGCCTGGAACAGCGTGAGGGCTTCCTTGCCCCGCACCTCACCGACGATGAGGTACTCGGGGCGCTGGCGGAGCGCTGCCTTGAGCAGCTCGTACATATCCACGGAACCCTTCCCGTCCGAGCTGAACGCGTCCCGCGTAATGCTGGGGATCCAGTTGGGGTGCGGGAGCTTGAGTTCCCGCGTGTCCTCAAGCGTGATGATCTTTGCCATCCTCGGGATGAAGAGTGCAATCGCATTCAGAGACGTGGTCTTGCCCGATGCGGTCCCACCGGAGAAGATGCAGGACTTCCCGTTCTCGACAGCAAGCCAGAGGTATGCAATCGAAAGCGGGGAGAAGGTCGACCACTGGATAAGGTCGGTTGGCGTGACCGGTTCGTCCTTGAACTTACGGATTGTAAACGTCGAACCATGTGCGGTCACCTCTTCTCCCAGCGTCATCTGGATCCTTGACCCGTCCGTCATCGTCGCGTCGAGCATCGGCTCGGCAATCGAGATGAATTTTCCCGCACGCTGGGCGAGTTTTGTCACAAACGAGTTGAGTTCAACAGCGTTCGTGTACATCAGGCTGGTCTGGACGGACTCGTATTTACGGTGGAAGAGGAAGATCGGGGAGTTCACCCCGTCACAGGAGATATCCTCGACATTGGGGTCATGCATGACTGCATCGATCACGCCATCACCGAGATATTCCTTTTCGATGTGGTACATCATTTTGGCATGCTGGCAGGCGGAAAGGGAGATATGGTAATCGGAAAGCACTTCGTCAATATATTTTACCAGCGCCTTCTGCGCTTTCTCCTTCGTGACGTTCCCCATGTTGATATCGAGCCGGTCAAGCACCCCCTGTTTTACCTCTTCCATCAGATCTTTTTCTTCAGCGGTAAGCACGGGTTCGAGAATATCGTAGGAATATTCCATCGTGTTGTTGTTGTACGTTATCCGCACGTACGCGTAGGGTTCATTTACCGGGTATACCTCAACCACCTCAACGTCAGGGACCGGATCCCATGTCAGGTCAACAAGGGGCCCGTGAATCCCCGCGCTGTAACACTCCGCACCTGCGACAGCAGCGCACTTGTCGTCATGCAGGGCCCTGAAACGATCGAACAGCCTCTTTTTCTGTCCCGTGGGTTTCGCTTCGGTTTTTATGCCGGGCTTTGTGACCGGTTCCAGTAATGATTCCAGTGAATCATCCGATGAAGGTTCCAGGGAGGGGCCGGGAGCGGGGGCAGATTTTTCTTCAGCCGCTTGTTTTTTCCCTTCTTTTTTTGGGGAGTCGAGAAATTTTGATAAAAACATGCTGCTGATATCGACATCGATCGACATGGGGCATCTACCGCAATTTGATCCCTTTGTCAACTATAGTATTAATTTTATTGTTGGCTCTTTTCAGGATGAGCTCAATATTGTCTGCCATATGGTCCCGGTAAATTGTATTTAAAGGAAATAACTGGCCGGAGGGCAGAAGCGGGCTGCACCGGAGATTATCTGACCGGTCATGCTTTTAAAAGAGAGTCTTCTGTTCCGCATCAGCGATCAGGTTATCGATTGTTTTCCAGCTCTTTCTGGCACAGTCCGGCGGGCGGCGGTGCTCTTTCATGTAGGAAGACAGAAACGCAATCGTCACCGGGTCCGACGGGTAACCGCTCCCGATCTCCCCAAAAGTTCCGGCAAGCGATGCAATCTCCCTGTCCCGGATGACTTTTGCCACGATGCTTGCCGCGGACACAATTTTATAGGTCTGGTCGGCATGGTGCTCTGAAACTATACAGCAGGAGGGATCGCCGAGATGTTCCCGCACCATCTGTGCATACCGTACCGGGTTTACGTCGCAGGCATCTACGTAGGCGGTTGATGGGCTGATTTTACGGATGACGGCAGCATGCGCCCTGGCAACGCACGCGTTCATCGTGATCACTTTTCTCTGTGCATCGATCTCTTCTGCGGGAATGATGATCGTTGCAGTCCTGCACCTTTTTTCTATTGCATAATAAAGGTCTTCGCGTTTTTCCCTTGAGAGCAGTTTGGAGTCTTTTACGTCCAGGCCGGAAAGGACAGCTTCCGAGTCGGCTGCGACGGCTGCGACAACCATCGGCCCGAGCACCGAACCCTTACCCGCCTCGTCCACCCCGCAGATCACATATCAGGATTGATTGCGCAAATTATTTCAAGGGAGATGATGGTAACCGGTAGGCATGTACATTATCATCGTGGGTCTGGGCGGGATCGGGAGATGTCTTGTCGGGCAGTCAGTCGAACACGGCAATAATGTCGTTGCCATCGACCAGGACGAGTCGCGCTGCAGCGATATTCTCGAGCACCACGATGTGCTGGCGATCACCGGTAATGCCACCGACAAATCTGTCCTAGAGGAAGCGGGGATCGACCGGGCAGACGCGTTCGTTGCCACGACAAGCGATGATGCCGTGAACCTGATGGCGTGCTGGCTTGCAAAACGGTTCCGCGTGCCACAGGTCGTGGCGATCGTCAACCAGATCTCCCATTCGGAATTTTTCAAGGAGGTCGGGGTGAGGATCAGCGAAAACCCTGATGAACTGGTCGCTTCACGGCTCTATTACTGGGCGGAGAACCCGCAGCTCCAGCAGCTCGCCCAGATCCCCGGCGGGTCGATCTTTGAGATCGTTGCCGAGAACGGCGCGCCCATCGTCGGCCACGAGATCCGTGACCTGAAGGTAAAGGACTTTGTCTTTATCGCGATCCGCCGCCAGTCAGGAGAACTGATCATCCCCAGCGGCAATGTGATGATCCACGCGGGCGACACGTTCACGGTATTTACAAAAAAAGAGGCGGAGGACGACTGCCTGCGCCTGCTCAACAAACAACTCAAGAAATCAGCGTAGCGATGCGGCGAGCGCACCGAGTTCGACCATAAGTTTCGGGTTCACCTTCATGATTTCCTTGATAAGGGTGATCGTCGAGAACTCGGTGAGATTCAGTTTTGAGACCGATTTTATAATAGCGTTGAGTTTCTCGTCCGGCTGTTTGATTAAATATTCCTTGATATGGTAGTTGCGCGCAATCGCCCTGCCCATCTTTGAACTGCGCCACCCTGCATCATAAGCCATCAGTGCTTTTTTGCCGGTGTCGCCCTTTGAAATGCAGTCTGCTGCGACACTGGCGGCAAGGTTCCCGGTAAACATGCCGTTATAGATCCCGCCGCCGGTGAGGGGGTCGACTACCCGCGCCGCGTCCCCGGCGATAATGAGCCCGTCAGCCACGGTGCAGCCAAGCGGGGGGCATACCGAAACGCCGCCGACAATAAACTCGATCATCTTTCCTTCCGGGAATGTCTTTTGCACGAATTTATCGAGATAGTCCTTTGCCCGGTGCCCGGTGCCGCTCTTTTTCCCGGAGATCCCGATGCCGACATTTGCCGACCGGGCCCCCTTGGGGAAGATCCAGAGATATCCTTCGGGAGCGACTTCGTTGCCAAGGTAGAACACGGTCGAGTACGGGTCGATGTCAATGTCGGTGAGCACATACTGCGCCCCGCTCATGATCTCGCGGACTGGCACTGTGGTGTCAATCCCGCACCAGCGGGCAAACTTGGCTTCGACGCCGTCCGCTGCGATCACCACATCCGACTTCACATCCGTGACGGTTCCGCAGGACTCAAGTTTTGCCCCTTTAACAACCCCGTCCTCCATTATGGGGGCGGTTGCCCGGGTCTTGACAAAGACGTCCGATCCTGCATCAGCAGCCTGCCAGACGAGCTCCCGGTCAAAGACCTTGCGGTCAAGGATGTATCCAACCTTGTTGCCTGCAAGGTTTGACTCAAGCTTCATCATGGTTCCGTCAGGTGCAACAATCGCTGCCCCGGTCATCTCTGCCGATATCCACCGCTTGTCCGGCGCGACGAACTCCGCAAGCGCCTCGCGCCCGATCCCTTCCGCACACCGGACCGGCGCCCCGATCGCAGGTCGTTTCTCAACAAGGCATACAGACAGACCTTTTTTTGCCGCTGTCCGTGCCGCAACCGCTCCTGCAGGGCCTCCACCTACAACGAGGACGTCATATCGGCTTTTCATTGGCAACCTCCAGCGCCCCCAGAGGGCAGACCTTGGCGCAGATGCCGCAACTCGTGCAGTTTTGTTCAACGCTGAGGTATGCATCGATCAGTTCGAGGGCTCCTTCCGGACAGACCGAGACGCAACACCCGCAATATCCACAGATATCCCGATGTACATTGAGCATTGCGGTAAATGTTGGAGCGCAATTTCATTAATCTTTACGTATTTTTTAAAAAAAAGACAGGGGGACTCAGCGGTCAGTAAGAAAATGTGCCGTACTTCCCGCCGCCGCCCGGGTGCAGCGTTACCCTGCCGTTACGCAATGCATCGATGGCATCGGCCACCTTCGGGTTCAAGGCCCGGATTTCTGAGACGGGAGTGTTGGTGAGCACCTCGATCTCGTTCCCTAATGCAGCGATGAGTATATCGTAGACTGCCCGGCACTTTCTGGTGTGCGGCGACGATACCCCTTCAACGGTCCTTATGATCTGGCCGAGCGGGACCATGTGGAGGTAAGGGGGGCGTGGACGGGAAGCGGCGGTCGAGAGCTCGCGTGCACGGTCGTACACGCCTTTCTTGATGATGCCGCCGTCATCCGGGCACCGCCAAGCATGCCGGACCGCCTCTTTGAGCGAATACTGGGTAAAGCAGCGGACGCAGGCGGTGCGGTTGTACTTCCCCTCTTCCGGGAAGAACCCGGCATTTAACACGATCCTGCCGTTCTTCACCGCATCAAGGACTGAAGGTACATTCAGGGAAGTAAGTTCGAGCCGGTTAAACTCGCGGGCAAATTTCTCAGGCGCCGGGCTGTGGGCATCGGAATTGGAGAGGAACGGGATGCCATAAAGATCCGTAATACCGGCACCGTAACTGCTGTCGGCCGAGAGGCCGAGTTCAAGGAAGTCGATCGGTTCGGATCCATAGCAGCCGGAGACGGAGTCAAAATATGCATACATCGCTGTCCACGGGGTAAACGCGTGCGCAGGGCCGACCATCCCACCGGTCTCATGAACAATTTCTGCGATTGCCCCGCCAGAGAGGTAGACATGAGGCCGGCCTACCGATACGAGGCTCCTGCTGTGTGCAGAAAGCCGGTCCCGTAGTTCATCGAACTGCGAAAAATCCTCTGCAAGGATCAGGTGGTGCACACGGGACTGGTCTTCGACCTCTGCGGTCGGGACAACCACAACACCGGCGTTGTTTTCAAGAAAAGGGCGCCATGCCTGCTGCCACGCGGGGTGCAACGCGTCACCTGTCCCGAGAACGGAGATTCCCTTAATCTCGCATGCCGTGATTAGATGTTCGGGCACCATCGAACGGGAAACGGCGATCGAGTACGGGGAATGGATGTGCAGGTCGGCATTGGCGAGCATGGTATGGCCTGAATATTAGAGGGTTTTTGGATGTAATTAATGAGCATCATGGCGGGGGTTAGCCGCATTTTTTTACATGACGGATCCCCCGGGAGAAGATTTTTATTTCTCGTTGACAACGATAGTGAACACCGTTCCCGCCGTCCGGTCCAGTTCAATCGTCCCGAATAGCTGTTCGACAAGCGAGATGACGAGCCGGAGCCCGAGTGACTTGGCTTTGCGCCAGTCGAACTCCTGCGGGATGCCGACTCCGGTATCCTTATAGACAATAGTAAGCTGGCGTTCTTTTTGGTGGATCGCAATAGAGATCTCCCCGATTTTTCCGTCGGGAAACGCATGCTTTAAGGAGTTTGAGACCAGTTCATTGATCATCAGCCCGACCGGAATGGCAGTGTTGATATCGAGGGAAATATTCCGGATATCCGTACTGAACGTGACACCCTTCTCACTCCTGCCAAAAAACTGGAAAAGACTGTTGCCGAGGAACCGGACATAATTTCCAAGGTCAATCTTTGAGATGTCTTCGGACTGGTACAGTTTTTCGTGGACAAGTGACATTGCCATGACCCGGTTCTGGCACTCCCGGAATGCGGCAACTGTGTTCTCATCCGTCATATACCGGGACTGTAGTTTCAGTAACGAGATAATAATCTGGAGGTTGTTCTTCACCCGGTGGTGGATCTCGCGGAGCAGGACTACTTTTTCCTCTAAGGAGGCGTTAATCTGCTCTGTACGTTCTTTGACCCGTTGTTCAAGTTCTTCATTCAATTTTATGAGCGCCTCCTCTGCCCGTTTGCGATCACTGACGTCCCTGATCGATTCGATTGCTCCAGTGACATTACCATTCGTGTCATAGAGCGGGGATGCGATGAACCAGAGGTGGGCGCCCTTTCCGCCATAAAGACGCTGGATAAAAATTTCAGAGATAAATTTATCCCCTTTTTTCTGGATTGCAGGATACTTTTTCGTGATCTCCTCATTATCCCCAAATATCAGATCAATGAGGATCGGACGTCTCTCCCCGTAAAACGGGATGCCGTACTCATGATCCCCCTTTCCAATCATATCGCCCGCAGCAACACCGGTCATCTTTTCAATCGCCCGGTTCCATGCGATTATTTTTCCTTGCCGATCGATGGCAAATGTCGCATCCGGTATGAAACTGATGATATCAGAAAAACGGCGTTCTGAATCCTGTAATGCTTTTTCTGCCTGTTTTTGTTCAGTGATGTCTCTCCCAACAGTCTGGTATTCAACCACACGACCATCTTTATCAAAGATTGCACGATCACTCCAGCGTTGCCATCGGATCTCCCCGGAGGGCATTATGATCCGGTGATCGATTAAAGCAACCGGATTCTTTCGGGTCAGTGCTTTGATATGTTGCTTCATCCTTCTGGCATCATCCGGGGGAATATTCACATTGTGGTGCTTCCCGATGCATTCATCATTCTTCAACCCGAAATACCGGCAGTAGGCATCGTTGACAAACGTGAGCGTTCCATCCGATGTGAACCGGCAGATAAACTCCGTCTGGTCTTCTACGACGCTCCGGTACCGTTCCTCGCTCTCCCGCAGGGCCTCTTCCGCCCTGATGCTCTTGGTGATGTCCACTCCGATTGCAACGAATCTGGCGCCCTGCCCTTTTTCCCCCTCCAGTCCCCGGGTATTCCAGAGAATAACCTTCTGCCCACCGGATCTACAGTTGATAGTCGTCTCAAAATTCTGCAGGTACTTCTTTTCTTTGATAATCCCGGTGAGCGTATCGGTAATCTTTTTGCGGTAATCACGATCAGGATAGAGGGATCTCCATATCCGGTTGGTGCCGATCACCTCGTGTGCAGGGTATCCGCTGATCTCAGCAGCCGCATTATTCCAGAGCAGAATTTTGCCTTTTTCATCAAGCACCATCAGCCAGACATTGGCATTGGAAATAACGCTTTCCTGGAACAGACTCATCTCGCGGAGCTCTTCTTCTGCCCGCTTTCGCTCGGTCATATCACGTATAATGACAAGATCCGCAGGTTTCTTTTTGTACAGAATAACCCCTGCATTCAGCTCAGCATTGAACCTGCTCCCGTCCTTGTGCTTCAGTATCGTCTCGTAAACCGGTGGCGGTGTTTCCCCCGCCATTCTCTGTTTATAACGCTCGATAATCTCCTGCATGGCATCCGGATGGACAAAATCAGTCAGGGGTCTGCCTGTAATCTCTTCAATCGAACCTCCCCAGAGTTCACCAAGACGCTGGTTGGCAAATCTGACAATTCCGTCCTGTATAATTACGATACCATCATTTGCCCGCTCAATCAGGGTCCGGTATTTTTCTTCGCTGTCACGGAGAGCATCTTCTGTCGCGATAACATCAGTGATATCCCGTCCGACGGACTGGTATTCAACCACATGACCCTTCTTATCAAAGATTGCACGATCACTCCAGCGCTGCCACCGGATCTGGCCATCCGGCATGACGATGCGGTGCCTGAGTTCAGTGACCGGGTTTTCCGGAGTCAGTGCTTTGATATGTTCCCTCATCTTTCCGGCATCGTCCGGGGGAATATTCACTGTGTGGTGATTTCCGATGCATTCATTCCGATTTAACCCGAAATACCGGCAGTAGGCATCGTTGACAAACGTGAGGTTGCCCTCAGGAGTAAACCGGCAGACGAATTCTGTCTGGTCCTCGATAATGTTCCGGTACCGGTTCTCGCTCTGCTGCAGCGCCTCTTCCACCTGGATCCGCGCAATGCTGTTACCGATAAGTGAGGTAAAAGACTCCAGGATCGACCGGCTCTGCTCCGGTATTGAATCCAGTACGTGTGATGCGATATTAAAACAGGCAATGACACGCTCTTTATAAAGTATAGGTAATATTGCGATAGCATGAATTCCTTCCTTTGCCCGTTCCCCCCTGATAGGGACTTTCAGTGCCGGATATGTGGAATAAATATTTTTTTTGGCCAAAACCAGGCGGGCAGATGGTGAGTCAGTCGGAATATGAGTGGTTTCCCGGATAAATCCATCAGATAAACCGGAAGAACAGAAAAGGTCAAGGTCACCGGATTTCTGGTTGACTAGGTAAATACCGCCACTATCCATTCCGGAAAGCCGGATGGCTGCATCAAGGCACTGGGGTAATACCTCATCAAGTGTAGCAGCCGCTGCCAAAGCAAGGGATAAATTACGTTCCGTAAGGAGGATTTCATGAGCAGTAATGCCGGTTGATTCCTTAACGGTTTTTTTCATGGATTATATCGTGAGCAAATGGCTGTTTTTCATTGACTTATCAAACAAAGATTAAAAGATGCAATGCCGGGAGATTGGTCTTTTTCATACGCTTACATTACACGCTTCATCGATTAAGGTTTTGATCGGTTCTGTCTTATTTAAGAGAGCCTGAGGGAGAATAGGTGTGCAGTTTCGGCATTGGCGAGCATTCTGTTGAATGATTTTTGTGTCGTGCCTTTATTTGTCTCTCAAACATCCGAAAACATGGTCATCCGGAGCAGGTTAAAATTGAATTTCCCATAGCATATCACCGGACTACAGGGTTTCCCAATAAGGCAGTTAAAAAAAATTCTAAAAAGGATTCACCTGATACGGTTTGGATCAATCACCCAGGAGGTATGGAAATTTACTGGCGATCCGCCTTCAGCCGGCTGCACGATGAATGATACATCAAGGGTTCCCCCTTTTGAGAGTGAAGTAAAGTCCGCGTCAGATTCAACGACAACATAGTCCCGTGCGATTGCCGATGATCCAGGGTCAAGCGGAGGGGCATGGGCGCCCGAACCGCCATGCGAGACGCCGATGCCGCCGTGCGAGACTCCGGCCTGATCGGTAATTTTACTGTACCAGACCAGCTGGACCGGTTGGGTCCCGGAATTTGTTGCCCGGATATAAACATCAACAATCTTTTTTCCGGGTTTTGACGAGTCTGCTTCAATGTGATCAATCATGGCTGTGATTTTGTACGTCCCGTCCTGCAAAACCGCAGGTTCATTCATACTCAGGCTTTGAGCAGGCACTCCGGAAACCGGCTGGCCGGTTGTACAACCGGCAACAAGAACCATGCAGAGGATAATTGCACCGAGCACAATCGTTTTCATGATAAAAAAATTTTATCTCATATGATAAAATTCTGACTTTTTCCCTGCTGCGGACACCGGATACCCCATGAATTTGCTGACCGTGCGCATGGACTAATCGGGGTCCGGTTAAATCCGGAGGCGATGTAAATGAAATTTAAAAATTCAGAATTTCTCGTATTCCCGGTTGCCTGTGTCAGATTCTGTGTTAATGACTTCGTCGACAAATGTGACGATCTGGGTCATCAACAACGGGTCGAGGCTTTTTTCAGTAGCAAGGAAGATACCCGGGGAGTTCAAAATCTTCAGCTTGTTGGTGATGAAATGGATGAATTTTGAGATATTAATCGATGAAATATAGATTAACATTGTGCTGATTGAATCAAAAAGGATACAGGGTTTTTCGTCCGGGAAGGTATTGAGCACATCTGTAATGACAATGCCGAGATCGGTGATATTGGAGGGACTTTTAACAAACCTGCAGTTACCGGCTTCCGGGGGTATCCTTCCCAGCGCACACTTCGTGATTGCGTCGACAAACCAGATCTTTGAAAGGTCGAGCCCGTAGTTTTCGTAATTCTTTGCAAGCGTGGTATATGGCTGGTTGGTTGTGACGACGAGGACGGAATGCTTATCGAGAAGGAGCTGCCGGATGATCTCGCTGTTGTAGAGCTTCAGTTTTTCTGCAGGTGATATCACCAGGTAAATCTTTTTCTCGCTCGAGAGGCTGAATGAAAAGACCATGCCCTGCCCACATCACTGGTTTAAGAATTTTCTGAACGCGTCGGGAATATCACTGTTCTCATCAGTGACTTCCCGGTTTATCGTCTCAAGGTTCGTAAGTATCTGTTTGGTATTTTTTATCTGGATCATAAGCGAATCCTTCGTTTCCTGTGATGCCGGCCCGGGGTTTTCAGAGAGCGACTGGTAGATCGCCTGCAGGTTGTCAAGCATTAACCTGACGGGAAGTTTCAGCCGGAGGGTGTATTCGGTCATAAAACCGATAAGGGCGGCATGTTTTCTCTCGATCTCGTTCTTTGATGCGAGGATCTCTTTGTGGAACCTCTCTTTTTCTTCAGAAAGCAGCCCTACAAGTATGGCAGCACAGATGAACATGGATGCGTTCACAAGAGACGTCCATGTCAGCGTCTGCAGGAGAGTATAGGTTATGATAAGGTGCAGGGCCGCGAGGATGATGGCAATCCAGATCGCCTTTCTCTGGTACCAGACTCCCGCAATGATGATAAGGATATAATAGAACTGGGTATACCATGAGTCGATGTTGGTCCGGTAATGGATGACAATCTCACAAAAAATGCTGACTGACAGGAGCATCCCGATAATTACGACTTTCAGCCAGTTCTCTGGAATGGGACGCGTATCCACGGACAGAATTCTCCTATGTTATAACTCCGCATGAGTAAAAATAATATTTCCTGAAATTACTTTGGATGTATCCGCGGGATAAAAAAATTAGAATTTTAAAAATTTCCGTGAATTCCGGCAAAAAATGTGAGATAAAAAAAATTGGCCTGCCCTTACCCGATGTAACTCAGCTCGTCATCGCTCTGGAGCTTCTCGCCTTCGATTAAGCCCTCGATCATGCGCTCCATCTCAGCGGCACGGTCGTTGAGCTGGGTGGGGTCGACCGGGATATCCAGGAGCCTGGAGAGAAGGGCAAGCACGCTCGCGGCGCTCCGGGGGTCGACAATATAGCCGCTCGTCTCGCCCATGAGGCAGACGGCATCGATGTTCCTCAGGGCGCCAAGCCCTAAGAGGAGGCCCGCCGTACCGACAATGCCGCCCCCGCCGGGCTCGTCCCGCTGGAAGACAACGCCCGCCGCCTCGATCTCGGGGCGCAGACCGGCGTGGCTCACGGCACCGAGCACCCTTGGCTCCTCAACAAAGTGCCCGACGCCAAAGCCGCCGAGCGTGTAGATGCGCTGCACGCCGAGCTCTGCTGCGATGTCAAGGTACTGGTCGGTGAGGATGTAATGCCCCTCATTCGAGGTGCTCTGGTAGTCGCCGACAAGGAATACAAGGTCGCGGCCTTCAGTGTGGTGCAGGTAAAGCTCGTTCCTTACGAGCCGGGCGACACCGTTCTCCTCGATGATGACATGGGGGGGAAAATAGAGGGAATGGATCTCGGCGATCTTTTTGGCTCCGAGCATGTGGATCATGTATTCCGCGACGAGCTTGCCCACCTGCCCGATACCCGGAAGCCCCTCGATCAGGACGGGGGATTCGAGTTTCCGGTCCTTGAAATTGTCCAGGAACCTGACGCTGATATCTTCGATCACCGCACCATCCTCCGGTACTTCCCGTACTTGTCTTCAGGTGAAAAACGTGCCGGGTGCGCCGTCTCTGTCGGTGTACCGCAGGTGGGGCAGGTGAGTGAAAGAGTATAGGTCCGGTCAACGGGACAACGGCGGATCCGGCCGGTCATTGACTCTTCCCTGACTTGGGTTTCTTGACAAGCCTGCCCTCGCCGCCTGCCTTTTCCACGACCGCGATCGCGAGAGTGGCTGCCTTTTCTAACGCCTTTTCCGCTTTCTTGTAATCCGGCGCGGTTACCTTGATCCGGTACGTGGGTGCACCGAGGTAGAGGAGTTCGATATCCACACCGGCTATCTTTGGTTCTGCACTTTTGAGCGCTTTTTTTATGACGGAGATCCCGTCGGGCTGGGTGCAGGTGAGGATGAGGTTGCCCACAACCTCGACTCTTGGGACTTTGACGTTCTCGTGCGCTACATGCATCAGCGCTTCGGATGCTTTTTTGGAGAGCCCCAGTTTTTTTATCACCGGCTCGCCCTCAATAACAAGGTCTTCAAACACAGGGTAGAGGGCACCGTAACTCCCGATGATTATGTCCTCGATTGCCTTTGCGGGCTCATCGGCTGCCTTTGCGGCAAACCCGATCCACTTCTTTGCCTTGGACTCGTTCTTCCACTCGCGGATCTTCTCGCGCCGCTGGTGTTCGTTGACGTCCTTTAATGACAGGTCGATGTGGCCGCGGGACCTGTCCACGTTGAGCACTTTGCAGACAATCTTCTGCCCTTCCCGGATGTGGTCGCGGATGTACTTGATCCAGCCGGTTGCAATCTCAGAGATGGGAATGAGCCCCTGCCGCCCGTTATATTCATCCAGCGAGACAAACGCAACAAAGTCCTTTACGTTCTCGACTGTGCAGACGACAAGTTCCGATTCCTGGGGCCATTCCCTGTCTTGCATATCGTCACAATCACTTGAGATCTGCGAGGATCTCAGCCTTGAAGTTCGCTTTGCCGCCGGTGGGGGTGGCAAGTTCCTTTCCACAGACGACACAGTTCACAATTGTGCTCGCCTTTTCAAAGACGGTCTGCTCGTTCTCGCAGTCCGGACACTTCACTTTAAAAAACCTGCTCCGGTTCTCCCGGATTTCACGTACCATATTGCTCACTCCGTCAGTTCGAATTTCGCGACCCTGTACCCTTTGCGCAGGTGCGCTTTCCCGCAGGTGACGCACCGGTACCGCACGTTGATCTTCTTTGTGGGCTTGTCGCCACCGGGCACCTTGGAAAACTTGCCCATGTTGCCGATCGTTCCCCTGCGCGCTTTCTGCCGGTCGATCCAGTGCAGCCCTGTCGTCTTACCTTTCTTGACTTTCTCGACCTCGTGCACCTGATGGGTCCTGCAAAAAGGGCAGTAGGTCTTGAATTTTGCTGGCATTTTCATGAAAAATTACCCCGTTTATGATATCGAATACCAATACTATTTACTAAGATTCATATTTAATGCTATGTTGCGCTCGACAAGAACCTCTGCGTTCCGTTCCGGCAGCGTCACGATATCCCCTTTTCCCAGTGCATAAATCCTCCCGTCAACGCCCATGAACGCGTCCATATCGTCAAGCACCCGTACCAGCGCGTAGGGTGGGGAGATCGACGGGGATGCCGGTGCCGGGCCGGGGTGCGGGCCCTGTGACGGGACGGGTTCCTGTGCGATGTAAGGTTCCGGCTCATCGCCAAGAGGGAGCGATTGCCGGACAGTGGAGAGGAGCGCGCCCTGGCTGGCGCCGATTGCACTGACGATCCGGTCAAACATCTCGCGTTCGGCAGGGACCATCTTCTTTGTCTCTTCCCGGTCAAGGTAATCTCCCTGCGCCTGGCTCCCTGCAAGCGTGAGGATCTTCTTTGCGCGGATCACAAAGAGTTCGTGGGCGGTCTCCCGGATGCTCATCGTCTCCTCGATGAGCGCACGGGCTTCGTCGGAAAGCGGGTCTTCGATCGCGTACACCTTTTCAAGCAGCGAGGAGATTGCGGTATTCGCCCGGTCGAACAGGTCATGCGGTATCTGGTTCAACCGTCCCGTCTCCCGCTCGGAGAGGAGGACCTTACGCAGATCTTCAAGCTCCACCATGGGTAAACCTCACGCGATCTCAGCCATTCCGCGGCAGCATAAAAATACCGCCACCGCTTCGGGTACTGTAGTGATCCCTTTTTGGAGCTGATAAGTGCTTCCGAGCATCGGCGTGGGCCGGGGTACGGTCACGTCAACCCTGACATCCCGCGTCCCGAAGACCACGGCATCGGTCAGCGGGTCGAATGCGTCAAGGTTCCGGATCTCGATCTGCTGCACCCGCATCCCGCTCCCGCCATGCAGGGAGGTGGGCATCCGGATCAGGCGCTTTGTGTCCGTGGTTACCGGCTCGTCGGCAAGAGCTGCTGTCTCTAAAAGGCGCTTTTTAAACTCGCACTCGTCTGCCGTAACGATCTGGGAGAGCCCGCGGAATTTTCTTAACAGTTCTGCAGCCGGGGTATGGGTGAGCTCGGCGATGATCACCTCGCGTTTCTCAAGCAGTTCTTCTGCGGTCACCCGGCCGATCTGGGGGATTGCCGACAGGTGGGCAAGGGCTTCCTTGTGAGGGAGCGTCCCGAGCCACGTGAGATAACCAATAAGCGTTGTCCGGTAACGCGTCTGCCAGCCCCGGTGTGCGGGAGCAGTCTTTACGAGCATTGCCGCGGGGTCGATCCCGATCCCGCAGACATAATCGATCATCTCGCGGCGCTCCGCACTCCCCCATGACCTCACCGCGATATCCTTCACGTGGATATGGTACCCGCGCCCACCGGAGAAGACAACGTCGATTGTCTTTGGGTCGATGCCGAACTCTTCGGTGAGCATCCCAAGAAGTTTTTGTGCCTCCTCCTTGACCCTTGCCAACATCACGTCGTAGGGCCCCCGCATGATGTGATCGGCATCAAGGTCGAAGATGAGGTCTGCCCCCAGCCACCCTTTCTCCTTCATGGTCGGGGCGTCCGGCCGTTCGTAGTAGGCGACCGAGTAATACGCATGGGCGGGGACGAGGTTTTTTACGTATTCAAATAGTTCGTCCCGGCTGGAAAACCCGATATGCCTGCGCATGTGGATCTCGGGATAACCCGGGGAGAACAGGACAAAACCCCACTCCCTCTGTCCAATTGAGGGGGGAGCGACTAGCACGGTCTTTTTGTAGTATTCAGCAAACCGCTGCTTTACAAATTCAAGCGTGGCAGGCTTCATCCGGCGAACTCCCCTTTGGTGTGAGCTCCTGCAGGACGCGAACTCCTGCGGGCCAGCTCCTTTTCCATATATGGCCCTCTCCTCTCATATCCCTGCCTGCGGTAATACGGGCGGACACCGATCCCGCTCATGATGGCAAGTTTAGAGAACCCGGCACCGCGTGCAGTCTCTTCCGCATGGGCAAGGAGCATCTTCCCGTGGCTCCGGTGCTGGTACTCCTCGTCCTCGGCAGGCTTTCCCAGCGGGACGATGCTGCCGTACACGTGCAGCTCCCGCACCAGTGCGGCACCGTCCAGTTCCGGCATAAAAGCAGATGACGGGAACCGCAGGCGTGCAAACCCGATCAGCGAGTCGCCGGATACAGCGGAGATGAAATGCTCTTTCCCGCCGCAGCAATCGTAGGGGAAGTCCTGGATCTCAGCTTTGGCATCGGATGGCTGGCGCCCGATCTCCCGGCACCGGATGCAGCGGCACACCCTGCCCTGTTCCCTGAGCCTGTTCCGGGCGAGTTGCCGGAAATTGGAATGCTTTGACCCTGCCACGATCAGTTTTGCGGGGATATCCCGCTGTATCCGCTGGAGCCGGGTATATTCAGGGATCAGCGACTTTGCATACGCGATGAGGTCGACCATCTCGTCTTCTGAATACGGCGCGTAATCCCCTTTTTGCCAGAGCGACTCGATCTCGGAGCCGGGGGTGACGAGTGTGGGATAAATCTTTAAGAAATCCGGCCTGAACCGGGGGTCGGCAAATATGGTCTCAAACATCCTGCGGTCGGATGCGAGGTCGGCGCCCGGCAGGTTCGGCATCATGTGAAACCCTACTTTTAATCCTGCATCCCGGAGCAGCCCGTTTGCCTCAACGGTGTCGGCGACGGTGCACCCCCGGCGGTTGAGTGCAAGGATCCGGTCATCGGTGTGCTGGACGCCAATCTCGACCTTGGTTACTCCAAGAGAGAGCATCCGTCCGATATGCCCGCGTTTGCACCAGTCCGGGCGGGTCTCGAACGTGATCGCAACGCACCGGACACCTGCCTGTTCATTGGCAGCACTCACGGCCTCAAAATCGGGCGATGTCGTTGCCGGGCCTGATTCGACCGGGTAATCGTTCATCGCCTGAACACAGCGCAGAACAAACTCCTGCTGGTAGTCCGGGGGACGCGCCGTCATCGTACCGCCCATCACGATCAGTTCCGCCTTGTCCACGAGATGCCCGAGCAGCTCGAACTGCGCGAGGCGCGCCTGCACCTGCCGGTACGGGTCGTAGTTGTGCTCGCGGGCACGCAGCGCCGCAGGCTCCTCGCCCGTATAGCTCTGGGGGGATGCAAACGGGTGATCGGGGCCGCCGGGGCAGGGCAGGCATTTCCCGTGGGGGCATGGAGCAGGCGAGGTCATCACCGCGATCGGTGCAACACCGGAGAGCGTCCGGGACGGCTTGACCAGCAGCAGCCGGCGCAGTTTTTCCCGCTCTGGTGGAAGTGCGGCAGCAAGGAGTGCGGAATTTTTTGGAACCGCAGAAAGCCCGTACTTCTTGCAGACCGCAATCTTCTCTGCAATGATGCGCTCGTCACCGGCTTTGAGGGAGATGATGCGGGAGATGATCTCCCGGTACGCCTCCGCCTCGTTCATAAAAGGTTTAATGTTCGGCTGCAACCCGCGTCGATGCAGCGTCAGAAGAATAGGACATCACAGGCATGCGGTGCCCGTGGATATGGGAAACAATTTCATCGCCAAGGACAAGGAGGGCTTCCTTGTGGGCTTTCTTGTCTTTATGAATGTGAACAGGAGAGATTGCAAGGGAACTATAACGGTTTGTGGGGATTTCCTGACTGGTGATGCCTTCATAGTACTTTTTGATGTGAATCATCAGCATGTGTAAATGGAGCAGTTCTTCTTTTTGCACAATATCACCTTCCGCAAAAAATTACATGTCCTTTGCGGCTGATATACCTTTTTGGTGAGCTTTATATCAGATCACAAACGCAGTTGTGCCACACTAATCGGGCTCGCTATCGGGGACGCTTTTGGCGCGCCCCTTGAAGGGTTCCCGGCACCCCGGAAGATGGTAACTGATATGCTTCCGGGCGGCAGGCACCCAAGGACGAAGGGGGAAGTCACCGACGATACACTGCAGGCGCTTGCAGTTGCCGCATCGCTTGTGACATGCCGCGGGTTCGACCCTGATGACCTGATCGTGCGGCTTGTTGCCGCGTACCAGAACAACCCGCAGTGGTTCGGCCCCACCTCATCCGCTGTTTTCGAGCTCGTCAGGAGCGGTGTCCCGCCACACGAAGCCGCCGCTGTTGCACACGGGCAGCTTGGTTCAAGCCGGAGCAATGGGAGTGTCATGCGTGGGTTTCCTCTCGGGGTGTTCTATGCCCCGAGGTCAGTCGGGACCTTCAGCATCGCCTGCTCGCGCCTGACGCACTATGACATGGTTGCCGCCCATTCTTCCGTATGGCTCAACACGATGACGAGCGCGATGTGCCGGGGGAGCACGCGGGAGGAGGCACACCGTATGGCGTCTGCACGCTGCAGGAACGATGAGGTTTTTACTATGCTTGCGGACTATAAGAATCACTCCCCGCAACCCTCGCTCGATGCCCTGCTCTGTGCCCATGCCGCTCTCTCCTGTTTCATGACCTCAGATTCTTTTGAAGAGGCACTGGTAACGGCAGTCAATCTCGGCGGGGACGCGGACACGGTCGGCGCATGCTGCGGGGCGCTTGCCGGAGCATGCTGGGGAATGGACGCGATCCCCGGCCGGTGGGTTCGTGATCTGGTGGATTATCCCCGCATCAGCTCGGTTGCGCACGAACTGGCGGTGGCGGCTGAGGATTAAAAACCGGTCGCCTGCTGCCGTTCAGGTCCATATACGTTCGTGGAGCTGCCGGTTCCCGGGTGCTGTTACGCGTTTAACTTTTTGAGCACCCACGCCATGTTTGCACCCAGAGTTTTCATCGTGGCGATCCCTTCGTCATCCCCTTTCACATCGCCCGGCGCCAAGCCGATCCCGACATTCCAGTAGGATGACCCGGGCACGACCATCTGGGCGATGAAGAAGAAGTGGTTCATGGTGTCAAATGCATGGATCGCACCGCCCCGGCGGACGGCGACTACCGATGCGCCGACCTTGCGCCGGAGCATATCGCCGTTTGCCCGTGAGACAAAACCCGCACGCTCGATCAGCGCCTTCATCCCTGCAGAGACATCGGCAAAGTACGTGGGCGATGCAAGGATGATCCCGTCTGCGTCCAGCATCTTTTCGATGCACTCGTTGACGATATCGCCTTTCACGGCGCACCGCTTGTCCTTGTTCTCAAAACATTTCCCGCACGCGATGCAGCCCGGGATCTTTTTTCCGGCCAGCTGGACGAGTTCTGTCTTTATGCCCTCTTTCTTGAGTTCCTTGAACACTGCATTGACAAGGATGGCAGTGTTGCCATCCTTGCGTGCACTCCCGACGAATGCGACAACTTTCATTTCATGCCTCGCTTTTGGTTTTTGCACTTCTGCCCTATACATCTTCCCGTTCCTGTGAACTTGAGGGCAGGACCGGTGTGATCGGGTTTTTAATGCCCGTTTTTATACTAAAATCCGGTGACAAAAAAGAGAGAGATAATCAGGATAAAAAAAATTATACGCTCTTCAGCTCGACCAGCTTGAGCGCCCGCCCTTTTTCGCAGATGTCGGGGGCGTTCCCGAGCACGTCCACGATGATGTACTTCTCTCCTTCCACGATCCCGTCGGGGTGGCAGAGCTCGAAGCTCCGGCAGTCGGCCTTGTTGCAGGAGGATTCGAATTTGATCTTCGAGTTGACCATCGCCATCTCGGCACTTATCAGCGCCGTAGACGGAGCCTCCATCACCTCGACTGCAGTTGCGCCGTTCAGGTGCACGCCGCACTCGTGGTGTGTCGTGTGGACGGTTACGAAGGTCTTTCTGGCAAAGGGCTGCCTTGAGGGCGAGCACGTCATTGAAGGACTCGTTGGCCTTTGCAAACGCCTCCTTTGCCTTCGTGCGGGCAAAGGCGTAGTATTCAGGACAAATATTATTTTAGGACTGTTCGAGATCAGCCCCGTCATACACAAGATATCCATCGTCCCTGAGCAGGACCTTCCCCTCTACAGTCCCGGCACAGAACAGCGCGTACTTCCGGTGCCGGTAATTCCCTGCGCGCACCATTTTTGCCTTCGACTTCAACCGGACGAGGATCTTTTTTGCTTCCGCTCGGCTGACATCCCCCCATTTGCACTCGCCAAAGACGACTGATGACTCGTCATCATTCACCGCGACAAGATCGATCTCATCCTCCTTGTACCACCAGTGACCGGTCCGGTATCCGGCAAGAACAGTGGCCGCATACTCGTCCTGGACAAACGCTTCGAACTGCCGGCCAAAGAACTGGTTAAAGTCAGGGAGCCGCATGTCCGCATGACCCGTCTCGATCTCCTGCCGGCGCGGGAACACGAACCTGTACCAGAAATCAAAGACCCTGTCCCTGATCCGGTAGATTCCCTGCCGCGAACTCCCAAGAATAGGTACTTCTTTTTCCACCAGCATGAGCCGGATCATCGATTCGAGATACGGATAGATGTGCCGGCTGTCCATCCCGCAGAACTGGGCAATGGATCCCGGCGCTGTGTTGCCAAGGGCAATTGCGTGTAGGACGGACTGGTACACCTTAAGCTCGCGGAACTCCTGCGAGAGGATGAAGTAGGGTTCATGGTAAAAGTATCCATACCGGTTGAAAAATTCGTTCCGGAAAAAGGAACTGCAGTCATCGTAATCACCGGCCTTGAGCAGGTACTCCGGTATTCCACCGATCGACAGGTACACTCTCAGGGCATCAGGAAACGACAGGCGGAGAAACCGTCCTGCATCACGGAAATGCAGTGGCGCAAGCAGAATGTCCCGCGTCCGCCTGCCATAGAGGGGAGATGTCGACGAAAGAGCCAGATCGCTCATGAGGGAGAGGATCGATCCAGAGAAGAGGAGGCACCATTCCGAATTGGTGATACTCCTGTCCCACACCTTCTGGAGCGTAGAAAGCAGGGAGGGATCGTTCTTGATCAGGTACGTGAACTCGTCGATCACGAGATATGTCCTTTCAGCGACATGCTTCTGCGCGAGATACGTGAAAATCTGCTCCCATGTCCGGATATCAAGTTCCGCAAGGAGCGGATCTTTGAAATATTCCGCGCATCGATCCCTGAGCTGGGCGATCTGGATATGGGGGGCGGCGTCCTCTGCAATATAGAGGATGCCAGGTTTTCCCCGGATGAATTCATCGATGAGCCGGGTTTTTCCGATCCTCCTACGGCCATAAAGGATGATGAGTCGCCCTCCAGATCCCCTCCACTCCCGCTCCAGAAGCGAGATCTCCTCATCCCTGTCAACAAATTCCCTAATCACGATTAGTACTAATCACGATTAGGAATATATACTTGCCGCCATTTCAAGATGGAAATACAAAAGAAGGAGGTAGTTCTTATCGCTTTGTCTTTGTCGGCTTTTTCACCGCCCAGCAATCTCGCACAAATTCCCATAACCTCTCTGTCATCCAAATGTCAATTCACTTAGTTAGATCTGAATTATTCCGCATCAAATGTAAATGGGGAATCATGAAATTTTCCAATTGCAAAAATAGCAGATTACCTATTAAAAATCTCACGATCCTTTCAGTTCAACGAGCTTGAGCGCCCGCCCTTTTTCGCAGATGTCGGGGGCGTTCCCGAGCACATCCGCAACGATGTACTTCTCCCCTTCCACGATCCCGTCGGGGTGGCAGAGCTCATAGCTCCGGCAGTCCCCCTTGTTGCAGGATGATTCGAATTTGATCTTTGAATTGACCATCGCCATCTCTGCACTGATCAGCGCCGTCGACGGCGCCTCCATGACCTCGACCGCAGTTGCCCCGTTGATGTGCATGCTGCATTCGTGGTGCGTTGTCCGGACGGTGACGACCCTGTACTTCCTGCCCTTCTGGAGGTTGTGGCACGCTTTTTTCACCTTGCAGGTCTCGCAGCCGGCAGCCTCACCTTCGTAAATGAACTCGACGCCCTGCCGGGCATGCACCGTCCCTATCAGGGTCACCTTGGTCTTTGCTTCTGCCATAATACCTCACTCCTCATAGAGCATCCGGACCAGCTTTTCCGCGGACTCCTGTGTCAGTCCCATATCAAATATGGTAAAGCGCTCCGGACGGATGGTCTTTGCCATGAGGAGCGCTTCGACTGCCGTGCTGTCATCGATCCCCACATCTTCCGGGGTTGTCGGGGCGCCGATCATCTTTAACGATGCCCGGATCCCCTTCCAGTCCCCGCCGTGCAGGTACATCGAGATGATCGTGCCGATCCCGCAGCTCTCGCCATGCAGGGCTTTTCCGGGGGCAAGCCGGTCAAGGGCATGCGAGAACTTGTGCTCGCCGCCGCTCCCCGGGCGGGAGGAGCCGGCGATGCTCATCGAGACACCGCTTGAGACCAGCGCCTTTATCACAAACCTCGCGGACTCCTCGTTGTGCGGCCGGATGACGTGGGCGTTTTTTACGAGGATCTCTGCTGTCATCTTCGAGAGCGCCATCGCGTACTCGCTCACCGGCTCGCCTTTCACCCGGTATGCAAGATCCCAGTCGAGGATTGCCGTGTAATTCGAGATGATGTCGGCACACCCTGCTGCGAGGAGCCGGTGCGGGGCGGCGGCGATGATGCCGGTATCGGCCACGATCGCAATCGGGGGGTGCGCCTCAAGGGACGCGTGCCCCTCCATGGTGGGAAGCGATGCACGGGCGGATGCAATCCCGTCATGCGAAGCCGCGGTGGGGACCGATATGAACTGTTTGTCCGTGTTATACGAGACGATCTTTGCGGTATCGATCACCCTGCCGCCGCCGACCCCCACAACAAAATCCACGCCTTTTGCTGCAGCCTCTCCTTTTTTGATCACCGACGGGCTGATCGTTTCTGCAAAAAACGTCGTGATATCATAGTCGTCGTCCATGAGCCCCCGCACCCGGTCCCCGGCGAGGTCCATGGTACTTTTCCCGGATATGAGGAGAGCAGAGCCGCCGAGCGTTAAGTCCTCGCAGACATCGGGTATCTGGGCGAGCACGTCATGACCGATCACCACATCACGGGGGAGCTGCATCCACCGGGACTTGTCAAACGGCTTAGATTTGAGTAATTTTATAGGCTCTGAGCTCATTGAGATCAGAAATGATTAGTGAGTTCATCTACAAATACTACATCGATCCCATAAGGTACGGCCAGCCCTATAACGTTGTTGACACGCTCACCTACGCATTCATCCTCGTTCTCGGCATTTACATCTTTTACCGGTGGCTGATGAGTTCCCGGTACTTAAACCGGATCCGGCTCACGGTGGATACGGAGTTCATCCTCGCCACGCTCCCCTATGTAGTGCTGGGCGGGGTGTTGCGGGTCGTCCAGGATACGGGGATGATCAAGGGTGACTTCCAGTTCCTGCTGGTCACGCCGCTCATCTATTTTGTCCTCTTTTTCTTCACGCTTGGCATGATCTTTTTGTCGCGGTACCTCCAGGCACAGGGTTTTGTCAAGAACTTCCTCTCGTTTTACGCGTCTGCCGGCAGCATGGCTGCATTTATCGTGGTGCTCACCCTCACGGCTTACGGGATGAACGTGACACAGATCGACCTCTTTGTCCTGTTTGTCATCCCCCTCATGGCAGTGACGGCGACCGCTGTCCTCTGGGCATTCATGAGGTACGCGCTTGCATGGAAATACGTCAGCCACCCGCTCTACATCACCCTCATCTTCGGGCATATGCTGGACGCGAGCGCGACCAGCTACGGTATCGACCTTCACCCCGCACTCCAATACATTGAACAGCATGTGGTGGGTTCGAACCTCATCGAGTGGACGGGCACGGCGTTTGTCATGTTCCCGTTAAAACTGATCGTGCTCTTCCCCGCGATTTACGTCCTCGAGCTGTACCGCAAAGAGGCGGATGAGGACTTCTGGCACCTTGTCGTGCTCGCCATGATCATCGTCGGGCTTGCACCCGGCATCCGGGACATGACGCGGATGGTGCTCTATGTCTGAACCGGGCCTTGGCAGGGCGGTCGTCATCATATTTTTGCTCTTTTTTACTACCATCCTCATAGGCTGGGTGGGAACTGCCCAGAACCCTGAGATTGGCGAGGAGTTCATGCACATGTTCCAGAAAGATGTCGCAAAGCAGGTGATGGGGGGCAGTGACGCTGAGATCGGGGGCAAGATCTTCCTCAATAACATCGAAGCCTGCATCCTGCTCTTTTTGGGAGGTGCGTCCTTTGGGATATTTACCATCCTCATCATGAGCTTAAACGGCATCGTTATCGGCGCCATCATGGAGATCGTCCACGAACAGCACAGTTCTGCCTTTGTCGCGGCAGCAATCCTCCCGCACGGAATCTTCGAGATCCCCGGTTTTATCCTTGCCGGCGCTCTGGGGATTTTGCTCTCCCAGTCTCTTGTCAATGAGTATTACGGATCGGGCGATGCAGCGGCCGAAACAGAGCGGCTCACACGGAATTTTATGCTCATGGTCCTCCCGCTGATCGCGGTTGCGGCGGTTGTCGAGGCTTTTATTACGCCGCAGGTCATACAATTGGTGGTTTAAGGTTTTTTCATGGACGAGGATAAGGGCGCACTGCCGCCAAAACACCAGTTTTCCGAATGGTATAACGATATTTTATGGCGTGCGGAGATCATGGACGTCCGCTACCCGGTCAAGGGGCTCTACGTCTGGTACCCGTACGGGTTTGCACTCCGGAAGCACGTGTACCAGCGCCTGCGTGACCTCCTCGACCGCGAACATTCGGAGGCACTCTTTCCCCTGCTCATCCCCGAGCAGGAGTTCATGAAGGAAGCCGAGCACATCAAGGGCTTTGAGGACGAGGTGTACTGGGTCACGCACGGGGGGACGAGCCCGCTTGAAGTGAAACTCGCACTGCGCCCGACGAGCGAGACGGCGATTTACCCGATGTACGCACTCTGGGTGCGTTCGCATGCGGATTTACCGCTGCGGATCTACCAGGTCGTCAACACGTTCCGGTACGAGACCAAGCAGACCCGGCCGCTTATCCGCCTGCGCGAGATCACCTCGTTCATGGAGTCGCACACGGTGCACGCGACATGGGACGAGGCAGAGGCACAGGTGGAGAGCGAGATTGTACTGACCCGGGAGTTCTACGAGTCCATGTGCATCCCCGTCATCATCTCGAAGCGTCCCGACTGGGACAAGTTCCCCGGCGCGGATTACACGATTGCCGTGGACACGGTCATGCCCAACGGCAGGACCCTCCAGATTGGCACCGTCCACCACCTCGGCACCCATTTCTCAAAGACGTTTGCCATCAACTACGAGGACAAAAACGGGGAGCAGCAGCTGGCAAACCAGACCTGCTACGGCATCTCGGAGCGGTGCATTGCTGCATTAATCGGCGTCCACGGCGACGACAAGGGGCTTATCCTCCCCCCTGCGGTTGCAGCGGTCCAGGTCGTGATCGTGCCGATCTTGATCGGGAAACGGCATGACGACGTGCTCGCGTCGGCACAGAAACTCGAGGAGGAACTCAAAAGCGCCGGGTTCCGGACAAAGATAGATATCCGGGACATGCGGCCCGGCGCGAAATACTACTGGTGGGAGCTCCGGGGCGTGCCGCTCCGGCTCGAACTGGGGCCAAGAGATATCGACGCCGGCAAGGTGATGGCGGTGACCCGGCTTGGCGGGAAGACGTCGCTCGACCGCGCCGGCATCGCCGGTGGCACAAGGAAAGTCCTTGCCGAAATCTCGCAGGCGATGAAAGCAAAAGCCGAAGAGCATGTGAAGAACAGCCTCTGCACGGCTGGCACGGTCGATGCCCTGACCGCAGCGCTCAACGACAGCAGGGTCGCGGTCGTCCCGTGGTGCGGCGACCATGGGTGCGGGGACGCGATCGAGGAGAAGTCGAGCTCAAGCATCCTCGGAACGGAAGCCCGGTCGCCCTATGTTCCGGATGCCGGCGGGGCGTGCGTCATCTGCGGGAAACCGGGGAAGGCCACGCTCGTGGGAAGGACGTATTGAACAGAATTTTTTTTAATTTTTCGACAACACTCAAGAACAACTGTCAGACCTTTTCTGATTTACGGTTGAATTTTTTTTTTTTGGTTCTCATCAGGGACCCGATCCGGGGGATCCCAATTACCACTGTTTTTTCTGATTCAGGTATTACAGTCCGACCCGGCAACCCGTCTGCCGCATAATTAGGGCTATTTGCGGACTTATCCGGCCACGCTGCGGGCTCCGATACCCTGAAATAAGCAATTTACGGGCGATTCGTAAAACAATCAGGACATATTTTGCCAAATTCGTGCCTGAAAACACTCCTGATACCATCCGGAGAGGGTAATCTGGGCTTAAAATGAGGAGATCTGGTATGAGCTCTTCAGCGAGATCCTGCCAGGAGGATGATCAGGTATCCGGTGGAGGGATCCGGATCCGATCCAACTCCCCCTGTTTTTCAGGCATCCACAGACTGTAGGTCAAACCGGGAACCGATTCTGCCTCCAATTGATGCTATTTGTGGACTTTTTCAGGCACGATACAGCCCCCGATAACCAAAAATAAGCAATTTGCGGGTGATTCGCAAAACAATTGGGACACTTTTTGCCGATTTCGTGCCTGAAAACACTCCGGATACCCCCCGGGAAGGGCAATCGGAGCCCAAAATGAGGAGATTTGGTACTATGAATCCTCAGGGATACCCCATCCCTGTAAAAAAGGGGTATATGGATATCGGAGAGTCCCTGTCATCCCTGTACCGGGGTCGTAGCCGGTATCGTATCACTCGTAGCCGGTACCGGATCACTCACAGCCGCTGCCACCACGACCGGTTCCTTTCCCGGTTCCGGAGCCGGTCTGCCGTCCTTGCCGATCCGTTCGATAACGGTATCCCCAATCCTGAAGTACCTCCAGCCATGCCGGGAATAGATCCAGAGCTCGCGGCTGACCGGGCCCGAACCGGGGAGGGAACGGATGAGGTCGATCGTCTCGCTGCATTCTGCTTCGACATTTTTGGGTGAGCAGTGAAGGCGGGACACTCTCTGGAGGCGGACAAAGACAACATGCCCCGGACTCCGGATCACAAAGTCACTGACCCGGTCCGGTTCCGGACAGAACTTCATGACCTCGCCTCTCGCCCGGGCCGTCACGATCGCATCGTCCAGTCCCGTTGTCGGCCGCCGCCCTCTCGTCATGATACCCCACACTCCTTTCCTTTACCGATCCGTACCGCTTTCCCGCGACCAACAGCCCTCGCCCTCAGCTCGCGTTTCACCGGCCGGGTGCGGGTGCTGATATTGTAGTAATGGCTGCGGGTCTTTCGTACGATCATCCGCTCCTCTTTTTTGCTTTCCTGCCTTGCATCGGAACCCGTCTTCGTCCGGCCAGCGCACCCTGCACCGGCCGGGACTCCATCCTGTTCAATCGCCTCCCGCAACGATGCTGCAGCGGGCACCGGGCTGATCGTGTTCTCCTGCGATTCCTGCTTATTATTTTCAGTATTGACTGTCATGTTTGGTTCACTTCTTCCTGCTTTTGTTCAACAACGATTCTTTTTAGAGCCGGTCCCCTTTCTTAAAAATTTTTAAAACGCCGGACCGGGTGGAGCCTTGGCTATCGTCCTGTACACGGTTACACATCGCAGTCGGCAGGTAACCTGCAGGATAACAGCCTTGAATAAAACCCCGACACCGGAACCCGGCGTTATCTAACGATCACCAAAAAACGTAAAGAGCGAAAAGACCGGGGCGTGGCCGCTCGTCAACCTGTACCGCTTCCCCGCATTCAGGACATTTCCATCAGATGATACAACGAGCGCTCTTGCACAGGCAACGGCTGACGGCATGGGCTTGATTGTGTGGAAAGCAGCAGCGAGCCTCTCTTTCAAGGCCGCCGCAGTCTGTTTCGCCCATGTCTTCAGTTGTTCTATGAGCTCGCGGATCATTGTATTGACCTTCGGTTGTCCCGGTTTGATTATATACTCTGTGGTTGATGCGAAAATTTGGGAGTTATTGTGTTCCTGATGGGGGAACCGGGGGCCGTACTGTGCCCGGATTGGTATTAACTGATTTTGTTCGGATTAAGCGCGGCAATTTTTTCCAGAATCTCGGTTTTACGGCGAGATTTTTTAGAAAGTAGGGGGTGCGGCAGGAATACAAGTATTGCTGAAATAATACCGACCTCTTACTTTCACACTGCACAGGACGACATTCTTACTGGCGAACAATACTCATATTTATATAATGTCACCACATGTGAGACAACGACCGCCCCCACCGGATCCCGGAAAGGAAGTTGCCTCATTTCTCGCGTGGTTGAAGAAACTAAATTCGGCTGTTGAGTTAAGTCGCTGCGACGCTGAATGTACCCGTAGAGGTCTCGATATTCACAAGATTTTAAAAGACTGCGGTAATGAACGGATTGCCAAAGGGTTGCTTCCAAAACGGGGAAAGACGATAAAGGTCGTTGTTTTGTATGATCTGAAATGGGCGGATGCCTGGTCGATCTTTTATGATGTAGAGATACCACACCACCGGCATGGCAAAAAACTATAAAAAAATTGATAGTTAGTATCAGAAATTTGATAATGTCAATGAGCATAGTGATAGTAAGGATCATCATTGTATCAACTGGACGATGAGGTGAAACCCATGGCTGATGAGGACTTACCTGTAATATCTGCCGAGTTTGCAAAATTCATCAACAAACCCTACGGAGGACTGTTTGGAGATGCAGTTGTTGTTCATGTAATTCAGGCTGTAGTTGCGGATCCAACGCGGGAGTACCGTCCGAAGGATCTGGAGGAGTTTACCGGGGCATCAAATAACAGTGTGAAAAATGCACTATCCACCCTTGTCGGTCTTCAGCTGCTGATCAAAGATTCGAGGGATTCCCGGCGCCCGGTATACCGGGTCAATCTGAAGTCCAGGAAGCTGATCGCACTGACCTTCCTTGCATTTGCCGTGCTCGACGATCGTGAAGATACGGATTGCATGGATGATGCCATCATTGAATACTGTACCTCTGATCTCAAACACCGGATGGAACCGTATCTTGCTGAGAGTGAAGCACGGATCACAGTTATGCCGGAGATGATTGCACAGGTTGCTTATGGTTACTATAATAACCCGGTGCCGTATCCACGAGCAGTAACAATAACGGAGGCCTGAAATGATAAAGAATTCTGCTGTCCCAAATCCGACAAAAACTCAGAAACAACCAGCGAAAGCAGATTCCAAAGTTACTATTGATATTCAGTCCCTGTACAGGTTCAGACCGGAGAATCTCCAGGTAGATATCACAACAGTACGATATGCAAATCATTCATTCATTCAGGTCACCGAGCGGGACTTGTACATAGATTTCCTTGAAATGCCCGGTGTAAAAAAAGAGAATGGAAAAGTTGCGGTTAATGGCACGCGAATCTACATGACCCACGTTGCAGCACAGAAGATGGCTGAGGCATTATCCGGGGTTCTCGAACGTGTGCACCGTGACGGGCGGATGGAGTCCTATGCCCCAAAGAAGGACGCTGCCGCAAAGATTACCACAAAGATCGCCAAATCTTCAAAGAGCTCGGAAGCGTAACAGCCTCAGTCTCTCTTTTTTGTTTCGTTCTTACAAATGCACTCGAAGATTTCTCAATGGAAATCCTCTCGTGTCTCATCCCTTCGGGATTCGACAACTTAAAGACACCTTCAGTTTCTTCTCAAGCCCCTCACTTTCCTTCGTAAAGTGAGTGCCACATCGCACAATGCCAATATGCGAGTAACAAGGGTGACGAAAAAATGCGGCTCGAACGGCGGGGGCACAGGACCGCATTAAACGTAACAAAAATCACGAAAACAATTGAACCGCATAATATCTTCTGCCTTTCTGATAAACACCGATTGCAATAGAATGATAGCTTCCTCGTAAAATATTTTCACGGTGTCCGGGACTCCGCATCCAGGTATTAACAAATTTTTGGGAAATATTCTGTTTTTGAACAAATCCCAGCCCGCGAACATTCCCAAGAGGGATTTGTGCGATATTTTCTCCGCATGATGATGGGACACCATCATGAGAAAAATTCCATGATATTTCTTTTGCCCTGCGCTGAGCCGTAGAGTATGAATTATCATCCCACGACAGTGCTGGTAGTCGATGTCGTTGCCGGATTTTATTTACGGAATTGAAAACGCTCGTTTCGATTTTGATATTTTTACCATATCGAACACGACGGGATGGATAATATTTTTGAGATCTTGAACTCCGTTTAAAAGGCTGGTTGATCTTCCAGTAGATTTCCCAATAGAAATTTTTCAGTTTCTTCCTCAATCCCAATAACCACTTTGGTGATCTTCTCCGTGGAGTGTACCGAATGAAAGCGTATGCAATTCCAATTAAAATCAACAAAATGATGAATTCGGAGAAAAACAGATACAAGAACGTAGCAAGAAAGGAGAGGCCAAGGAATATTCCGATGGTTATCAGGATATATTTTACATGACGGAGTTCCATCATTTCGTTATCACTTGTTCTCCCTTCGCATCATCCCGCCACCTGCCTCACTACCGCCCCCGTGTACCGCCCCTGCACTCCTGCCCGCTCCTTCAACAGTTGACCCCATAATGATGAGAGACAAAAAAGATTTGATTATTGAGACACTTTTAAAGCCCGAATTCGTGCATTAATCGGGGGATGTGATTCTGATCCCTCGTTCTGATCACGATCAATTGAGGTTTTTTCAAGTGCAGAGATCATATGCTCAGCACCGACAAACTTTTTCCCCATACCATCTGCATCCAGTTCAAGATACCAACTGACAGGAATCATCGTAATTGAAGTAAATGCAAATAATGCATACCACATCATGAATTCTGGTAAACCATTGAAAACCGTGTAGCCTGCCAATAAAAGAAGTGCAAATGCCGAGATTTTAATCCAATAATGTCTCTTTTTATTATGAGCAAATTCATGAGCGAATACCGCAAGTAGTTCCTCTTTATTCAAGGTAAAAAATGTTTTATCCCCAATGAATACACTACCGGTTGGTAAAACGCAAGCATTGAAATTGTCCATCACTATTTTAAAAGAGTTACAGGTCACTCCCATGCTTTTCGCAAGATTGGAGACTTCAACCGGTACAGGAATCTCTACTTTTTTCTTAAATATCATCAAAACTATATCCTTGAGATTACCTACGGTATCGATTACAAGGAATATCGCCATGAGTAGCATGAATAGAAGGCAGACTAATAATGAGGGTAATTGAATGATGGGGCTCTGGAAGAAATGAAATGATAATGCACTGAAAAAGACTATCAAAAAAACATATAGTTTTGCTTTGAATTTTATTTTGATAAAATTCCATATTTGTCCAATCATGTTTTCTCTCCATCGATGACAAGGTTGTCCTTAATTTGTTCTTGTAATCGTGAAATCTTCGTAACAGTTTTTTGGACATCTTCGGAAAAATGAAATCCTTTCTTGATCATCGTTTCGATATATTCGCTCCGACTCATGCCAAGAGCCTTCGTTGTCTGATCGAGTGATTCAACTACGTCGTTAGATAATGCTATACTGACAATCCGTTTTGCCATCGTTAATAAATTATTAACGCTCGTAGGTTAATAAAGATTTTGATCGTTGTATTAAAGTAGTGGATAAAATGTGGTTACCGGAAAAATGTTATAAATAAGGATTGTGTTATCCCACCACACTCTTCACCACATCACTCACTAGCCGCCCCTGCACACCCGCCCTCTCATTCGGGAAGAACGCGGTTCCGTCGATCCAACCACAAACCGTATCCCCTCCCCAACCTACCGCGTACTGGTAAGAATGATCCGGACTATACGATGCCAGAGAGCCGCACTTGCCGCCACCATTATTCTCATCGCGCTCTCCCTGATCGCCCCCGCTATCGCGGCCACCAACACCGGGACCCCGGCCCCCGTCACTACGATGCCCATGAACGACACCTCCCTTGCCGAACTCGCAGCCCGAGGTACCATCGTCCCGCAATCATCCCTGGAGAAGCTGGGCAACACGGAGATCACCCTCTTCCGGTTCGAGGTGAACAATTCGACATTCCCCGGCCCCCGCGATATGGCATTCGGCCCGCGCTATATCCAGATGACTACGAACGTAGGCTCTCTCTTCATCTTTTTTGCCGCTGCCTGTGTTGTGGTGCTGGCCTTTGTCATCTGCCGGAGAAGGAAAGCCAGAGTGACGCAAGTCGACACAACAGAAAATACGCCGGAAAACGGCGATGAAAAACAGGATTAAAGTGCGTCCGGGCCGGTCTTTTAGCACCGGTCACAGGTATATGTTATTTTGAGCGTCGGCTTGCGCATGTCGCCCTCGATCCTCTTCTTCCCGCCGAGGATGAACCATTTCCCGCAGGCCGGGCACTTCTTGGGCCGGATGCGGTCTAGAGGCTTCATCGGGATCTCGAGCACAAAGGATGTCTTTGTCCACTCCTCCACGGGCTTGTCCGCGTTATCTTCATACGAATTGACAAATCCCATGATCTGTGTTGCGGGGACCCCGAGGTCGACGAACTGCTTGAAGACAAAGTAGTTGAAGATGAGCCACGAGAGGTCGGAGCGCTCGATGATCCCCTCAAATTCGCCGAACGCATCCTCGAACTCCTCCAGTGAACAGCCGCACAGCGGGCATTTGCCGCCCACGAGCTCGTCTAAAAAGACCTCTTCGTGGCAGCCCGGGCATGTGGTGTGGGGTGCGTGCATGCGTGATGTCATAAGTGCTCCATTGATTGGGTCATGGTAAGTATTAAAGGTCTGGTATCCCCGGCAGGCAATAATGCCAGGCAACTGCCGGAACCGGATTTACTCTTGCAGGATATGATGGGTGTGTATAATTCTTATACATATCACCCGTGCATGTGATCATTAAAAATTCTTACGGTTTGAACGTGAGACCACAACTGATATCATTCAGCGGCGAGGTCCTCGCGTTCCATGACAAGGGTTCCGAACACCAGTTTTTCCAGCACCTGTGAGACGTACTTGAGCTCCATTGCCTTTTCAAGGTCTTCGTTCCGGTGGATGTCGGCATAGAGCTGGAGGCGCAGTAGCGCGAACCGGAACCGGTCGAGCGTTTCGTCGTCAAGGTTCATCGCCTCGCGGTAGATTGGCTCGACAAGGTCCGGAAAAGCCTGCGGGTTCTCAAGGCACGCGATCACGCCCTTGTAGATGGCAAGCGGTTTCTCCTTGCCGCAGAGGACCCGCATGTAGTCCATTTTTTACCCCTCGACTTCCCTGATTAACGCTTCCATGACCTTGTCAACGGCCGCCCAGCTGGCACTCTCTTTTCCGCGACGGATGATGAACGGACGCCCTTCATCGCCGGCCTTGCGCATCTCGATGTCGACGGGGATGCCGCCTAAGTACGGGACGTTCAACTCTTCCGCGATCTTCTTACCCCCGCCTTTGCCAAACAGGTCGATCTCCCCCTTGCAGTGGGGGCAGAGCATCCCGCTCATGTTCTCGATGACCCCGATCACCGGGAGCCCGAGCTTCTCGACAAACTTTATGGACTTGCGGGCGTCAAGCGTGGCAACGTCCTGCGGAGTCGTCACGATGACGGCTCCCCGGACATTGGGGGCGAGCTGGGCGATCGTCAGCGCCTCGTCACCGGTGCCCGGCGGGAGGTCGACAACGATGAAGTCGAGCGACCCCCAGTTGACTTCGTCAAGGAGCTGCTGGATCGCCACCATCTTCATCGGCCCGCGCCAGATGAGCGGGGTGCTCGTGTCGGGCAGCACGAACGCGATGGAGACCACAGAGAGGTTGCCGGTGACATGCACCGGCTCGATCCTGTTTTCCATCATCGCAAACTTCTGGTCCTCGATACCCAGCATCTTGGGGATGTTGGGGCCGTGCATGTCAAGGTCAAGCAGCCCGACACGGTAACCGTGGTTTGCGAGGGCATACGCAAGGTTCACGGACACGGTGGACTTGCCGACTCCGCCCTTGCCGGACAGGACAAGCACTACGTGTTTGACATCGATATTTGCCTTTGGGGGAAGGCCTCCTGTCGCTTTTGCATCGGAACAGGTGCCCGCGCTTGCGCACCCGTTGCATTCATGGGCGCACTCCTCTTTTGTCGGGGGTGTATTGTCAGTCTTCTTTGCCATCATGTGCCTCTAATTTAAAAATCACTGCATTACTCTCATCAGTTCTGTTTCAAGAACCATAAAGATATATCAGTATATGCAAAGGACGGGACTTAACCGGTTCATTTCCTGAAACTTTGCCTCTCTTCGGTGTGCAGGACTTTGTGCTCCCTCATAATCAGATGGAAGGGGCAGGGGGAGGGGGGATGCAGTCCGTCCTCCGGTTGTATGGCTTGATGTCGATGACGGGCGTGCCATCGATTGCGTCCAGCCCGCGTACCTTCAGCACATTCCCATTCCGTTCCAGTAAGTCAACAACACAGAACCCGACAGGGTTGGGCCGGTTGGGCGAGCGGGTCGCAAACACCCCGTGCTCCGTCCTGAGATGAGGCGGTGTTGCCGCAAGCACTGTACGGTCGGCACGGTCAAACCAGCACAGAACGATCAGGTTCGGGTGATGTCCGATATCTTTAAGTCCGGGAGCAAACGCCTCATCGATAAGGATTTCTGATACAGTTGAAGAGAGCCGTCCCTGGTGAGGGGCATCGGACATTGTTTTGTAGGGCGACCGGACAACCCCGATCGGCCGGAGATCCATCTGCATTGGAACCTGTCCTTTTTTAAAAATCTGTATTTGAGGGGATATGAGCATGCCGGATCGGGCAAACCTCCACGGATGAGTCAACATTAATAAGCCGGAAGGCAGAATCACCGTAACGATGCCCCGCACCCGCACACCCGTGCGACAGCCCGTCCTCTCGCCCGGCTCCTCCATTCATGCCTACATTGACAAGCACGAGTCCCTTTACTCGCCGCTTGCCACCACCAGCGCAGACGCAGTGCGCCGGCACAACCGGAAAGCACCAGATATCCGGACGCCTTACTCCCGTGATGCGGACCGGATCATCCACACCCGGGCATATACCCGGTACATCGATAAGACACAGGTGTTCTACTTAGTGGAAAACGACCACATCACCCACCGGGTCATCCATGTCCAGCTCGTGTCAAGGATCGCCCGCACGATCGGGCGCTCCCTGCGCTTAAACGAAGACTTAATCGAAGCGATCGCGCTCGGCCACGATATCGGGCACATACCCTACGGCCACTTCGGCGAGAGCTGCCTTTCTGACCTTTGCGAACAGAACGGGATCGGCAGGTTCTACCATAATGTACAGAGCGTTCAGTCCCTTGACCGTATCGAGGACTGCGACCTTACCATGCAGGTGCTTGACGGCATCCTCTGTCACAACGGCGAGGCCGATGACGTCCGGATCACTGCCGAACCCTGCGCGACATGGGCAGCATTTGACAAAAAGGTACAGGACAATGCCGAAGGCAGGCGCAACCGCCCTCCGATGACGCTCGAAGGCTGCGTCGTCAAGTTCGCCGATACCATTGCGTACATCGGCAGGGACATACAGGACGCCCGCGAGATCGGACTCCTCCCTGCCACAAAGTCCATTCCCGATGAGTGCCGGGAGCTGCTCGGGGATACCAACCGGGAGATCATCGACACCCTGATCCACGACCTGCTCAAAAACAGCGACTGCGAGGAGAAAGGATATATTGCATACAGCAGGGAAGTTGAAAAAGCGCTCATAAAGCTTCGGGATTTCTCAAGGAAGAACATTTACGATAACCCGCGGCTCATATCCGAAAGAGAGAAGATCCGGAACATGTACGGGACACTCTTTGCCACATATCTCGAAGACATCAGGCACTGCCGCAGGTCCTCACGCATCTTTTCAGACTTTATCGATACGGCATGGATCAATTTCGGCTACCGTGATTCTGCGACCGGGGCGGAACTGGTCCGGGACTTTATCGCCGGCATGACCGACCGGTACTTTGCAAAACGGTTCGAAGAGATCGTCATCCCCAGAAAGGTCGAGGGGCGTTTTGCCTGAAACGACCGGGACGGGTCAGTCGTATTTTCCCTTTACCCCGGCCCAGCCGGTAAACCCGCAGTAGATGCAGCCGATGCCCTCGCAGTGGTGGCACTGCTTTTTGGGAGATGCCACAAGAACCGTACCGGTCTTTGTGCAGTAGATGCATCCCAGCCCGCTGCAATGCCCGCAGGTTGTGGGTTCATAGGTCTTTTTATCTTTTTGCACGCTACTTCCCCCATTGTATTTAATTCGTTAAAGGTTATTGGGTATATTTCTTAAACCGGTATCATTCTTCATCAAGGTACCCGGACAGGGCGTCGAGGAGCTCCTGTGCCGACTGGTACCTTTGCCCGGGATCTTTCTGGAGGCATTTTAAGATGATCTTGTCCACGGCGGCTGCTCCGGGATTGAATTCAGAGGGCAAAACGGGCGGGTCGCGGAGGATCGCGGTTCCGACTTCCACCATGCTCTCTCCCCCAAACGGGATCGAACCCGTGACCAGCTCGTAGAATACAACGCCGAGCTGGTAGATATCGGTCCTTTCGTCCGTCCTCCCGAACTCAGCCGGTGAGACCTGCTCCGGGGCGGCATACGCAAGGGAGAAGCCTGCGATGCTGGACTTCCGCATATCGGTTGCAAGCACCTTGCTCATCCCCCAGTCGGTGATCTTGGGGGTCAGGTCAGCAGTGACAAGGATGTTATGCGGTTTGATGTCCCGGTGGATAATCCCCAGCCCGTGGGCATAGCGCAACGCATCGGCGATCTTCCGGACAATATACACCGCTTTCCAGACCGGGACCGGTTTTGCAATCATCTCAAGCGACCCCTCGACGTACTCCATCTCAACGTAGGGGAGGGGCAGGATGTTGACTGCAGACACTTCCACGATATTTGGGTGGCGCAGCATCTCCCAGACCTTGATCTCGTTTAAGAATGATTTCCCGGTCACCTCGTCAAAGCTGATCGGGATCTTGACTGCGACCCTGTGCCCGTCTGAAGTGCGGGTCGCTGCAAAGACCCTTGCGATCCCGCCCCTGCCGATTGAGCGGATATCAGAATACTTTCCTTCCAGCTCGCGGGGGAAGTAGTACTTCTGGTCGGCCGCAGGCCGGACAGCGGGCTCCTGCACATCGGTCTGGTCCGTCACTACCGTCACACTGGCAGCCCGGGCTTTTTCAGATTGCGTAGCCACCGGATGTACCCCAGGCACAGACGCTCTTTCCGGCAGCGGTTCGGGCAGCGTCGCCCGGTCCCGCCGGTAAAGGAGGAAAATCACACCTCCGCCGATGCAGAGGACAGCAACAAAGACAAGAAGGGCGGCAGTCCAGGGAGCTGACCCCAAAATCGACCTGAGCAAACCGGCCCGTTGGGCAGAAGCCGGTTCAATAGAGGCTCCTGTTGCAGCCTGGGAAGGCAGAGCTGTGGCTGCAGGCCGGACGGTGACCGGAAGAGTGCCAAAAACGACCCGGGCCGGGGTGATGGCAGCTGCCTCACGGGCTCCGGGGTAAAACTCTACCGGATCCATCAGCGGGTACCGGTCGACAACGTTCTGGTTTGACGCAGCCACCAATTTTTTGTTTGCCCCGACAAGGATGTTATACGGAGTGTCCCCGATACCGTCCCCGTTGGCATCCTTCCCGGAATAATCTCCCCAGTAATTGCCCATCGGGCTCTTTACATCCCTGCCGAGGTAGCGGTACGTGAATGCCGTATCTGTGTCCCAGACCGATGTAATGCTCTTTGATATGACATTTGCCGTATTGTCAAACGTATTTAAGAAGATCCGGTTGGAGGATGAGGATTCATCCAGAACGATGCCCACGGTATTTTTAGTGATGCTGTTGGCTTCGATCCTGTTTCCCGTCGATCCTTCGAGCGCAATTCCGGTCCGCACATTCCGGGTGATGTTATTGCCCGTAATAACCGATTTATCAGCAGAGTCAAGGAAGATTCCCTGCCCACAGCTTTTCACCGTGTTCCCGGTAAGAGTGGTGCGGTCCGAAGAGATCCGGATCCCGCTTAACAGTTCGGCGTTCTGGACAACAAAACCTGAGAATGTGCAGCCGTTTGCAGTAATCTCGACCGCATTTCCTCTTTTTTCCGGGTCGATCACCGGTGCCCCGCCGCCGGTATCGATCCCCCGGACGGTGAGGGTTTTGTCGACCCGGATCTTTTCATTGTAAGTCCCGCTCCCGACAAGGATCGTATCGCCTGCGGATGCATGGCTGACAGCTGCCTGGATCCCGGTAAAATCCCCCCCCGAGGGCAATACGGTAAATTCCGCTGCAGCGGTGGTATGCACGAGCAGCATGATAAGGACGATGGCAAGTGCGCAGGCTGCTGACACGGGGAGGGGGTTTTTAATACCGATCACCTGTTCAGAATGGGACATAGAAGCACATGAGAGACAAAGTACCCGTTCTTTTTGTTAAGTGAAATTGGACTCCCCGGTTACAAATTGGTTTCTCTAGGGGGCCCCGGGGATGATCATCAGCAGTTTTACACCTTTGACCCCGCGGGAGAGCTCCAGCAGGTCCCCGTCCTGCACCGGTACCCGCAGGTGCGTCCCGACCTGTTTGTTATTGAGCAGCGTCCCTCCGGTACTGCCGCAGTCCTCCACAAACCATGTACCATTCTCAAGCATGAGCCTGCCATGAGGCCGTGATATCCGGGTCACTGCGGTATATTCATCGGAAAGGACAATATCATCCGGGGAGTTCTCCCGGACCGGTGCGTCGGCATCGGTCCTGCCGATGTTGATTTTTTCCTTTTTTAACAAAAAGACCTGCCCGTCCATCGCCCCCCCGAGCACGATGGCGGCAGGCATGTTCCCCATGAACTCCTTTGAGAGCGCTCCCTTGACCGAAGCGAGCCGGGTGTTGATCCCGGTTTCAAGGATCTGCACCTTTTTGTTGGAGAACAGGCCGAGGTTCCGGATAATTGCCTCAAGCCCGCCGGGGACAAGGGAATATTCCCACACCGGGTGGATCCCTTTTGAGGTGGAGGAGCCAAGGCCAGCCCCCTTTCTGATGACCCCGATGGAGCGCAGTTTGTCAAGGTGCTTTTTCGTGTTCTCGTAGCTGGTCTCGATCTCTTTTGAGATCGAACGGACATCCCCCGGCTTCTTTTCAAGATACTTTAAAATCCGGAGGCGGGCACTGCTCGAGAGCACTTCGAGGTATTCGGACAGTTCGTCCAGCGAGTCGGAGGAGTCGCTGACGATTAGAGTCGGGGACTTGTCTTTTGGAATCATAGGACCTGTTACAACAACGTATCCCTGCAGACTTTTAACCCTATGCACTTTGTAAAAGCAAAAACGCGGTAGTTTTGGTACGCGAAAATGAGGTATCAACCCCGCGGTTACATGACCGAACCTGCGGGTTCAGACATTGAACCTGCATGATTCTGGCAATTTATTACCCATTATAAATCAGTGTGTAGTAAGGTGATGCACCACAGTTCTGGTGTGTCATCTCCAAACACCACGCACCACACAAGAAGAGGAAACGATGAACACCGGAATGATCCTGATCGGGGCGGCGCTGCTTGTATTCTCCGTAGCTCTTATCGTCACGCCATCAGGAGCAGTGCCGGCAACCGGTGCCCCCCTGCCGGTTGGGGCAGGGGATGCATCGGTATGCGAAATGATTATCGGGGATATTCCTTCAGGCGGCCTTTTGGGCTCGTATGCCAGCAGAGAAGAAGTGAGAAACGATGTACCTTAACATCAAACGCCTCCAGAGCACATACATGACAACCGCGTAAGCCTTCACTCCTTACATCACTTTTTTTAAAAAAGGATTAAACGCCTGCCCTACTGCTTCCGGCGGGAAATTGAATGCGAGAGGACACATGCCGCGATACAGGGTGCCGCAAACAGAATAAGCGGGGAAACGGGCGATTCCGGGGTCGTGGTCTGTGCCGGGACGGCGGTTGTTGGTTTTGTGGTCGGGCGGGTAGTAATGGTTACGCGTGGCGTGATTGGAGGAGAGGTTGCAACCGTGGGCGTAGTGACAACGGTTGTCTCTGTGGAGAGCTTCACATTATCGATATAGCCGGTGGCATACCTGCCCATCATGCTGCCGTAATCCCCCACCGAGCCTAAAAAGATCCGGTTCATGCCACGGAGAGAGTCCACGGTACTCAGGTAATAACTCCAGATCTGCCTGCCTGTCGTCTTTTCGCTCACCGACATGGTGACCTGTTGATCCAGATCATTGTAATTCAGGACGACATGGTAGGTCTTGTTATCCTCAAACCTCACCATAGGCCCGCAGTTCGATTGTCCCAGCTTCATCCCCCCGTAACAGGGGGTATCTTCATCTCCCTGCCCTGAAGCAACCGTGAGAAGTTTGCTGCTCTGGGTAATGACCCGGAGGTACATCAGCCTGCCATTCTTCCCGTTTTTGAATTCGGATAGGACAAGTGGTCCCTTGTTCCGGTTCATCTCCTTGCCGGCAAACCCGAGCCGGAACGTGGCGGTCTCATCGGTCGAAATAGGCATCCAGTCATATTCAAGGGTGAACGGGCCGTCACTAAAATCCACATCGGTATATGCATAATTGCCAGTGCTTGCCTCGATGCTGTAGTGATATAATCCTTTGTCAGGGACCCAGTAATCGCTGGAGGGGTTGTTTGTCTGCCAGCCGGGGCTTGTGGCAAATGAGTTCTGGTAAATGACTGTCTGTTCTGTCTGTGCCTGCAGGGGCTGCACCAGCAGGCAAATGCAGGCAATAAAGAGTATTCCAAAAAGGCAATTTCGTGTTCTCATGGGTTTTGGCTCCGTTTATCTAATAATAGCCGTTCCGTCATGGTGCTGGTCTTGTCATGTTTGACAGGGCCCCGATTTTAAAGGGCTGCGATCGTGATCAGGGACGCAAAGCCGGTATTTTTCCCGACCGCATGATTTCATAACCAGCTGACTGCAGAACAGCGGTGTTTGTTTTTATATGTAATCCATGTCCGCTCATAAAAATATCGAACCCGTCACCAAAAAAATGTGTGATACTTTTATCTTTAAACTCACGTAATATGATAGACAGGATTCTGACGCGATAGTAGTCTAGCGGCAGGACAGGAGCTTCCCAAGCTTCTAACCCGGGTTCGATCCCCGGCTATCGCATTTCACATGGAGACTGAACCCGAGCGCTGTGCGGTGCGGATCATTGCCGAGAACCGGCGGGGAGTCCTGCGGGACATAGCGACAGTCGTTGCCGCCCATGAAGCAAACATCGTGATGATCAGCCAGGAGTTGTTTGACTCGGGGCCGTATGCCGGGATGGCGGAACTCTATTTTGAATATGAAGCCGGTCCAAACGATACCTGCAGCCAGCTGATCGCCGACTTAAAAGAGATCCCGCAGGTCCATGAGGTGAAGTCCTACCAGCCATTCGGGGATATCTTCGGCTCGCGTGTGATCATCATCGGAGGGGGGGCGCAGGTCGCACAGGTCGCTCTCGGTGCGGTGAACGAGGCGGACCGGCACAATATCCGGGGAGAAAGGATCTCGGTGGACACGATCCCGCTTGTCGGTGAACGGACCCTTGCCCTTGCAGTCGATGCGGTCTCCCGCCTGCCGCGGGCAACGATCCTCGTGCTCGCCGGCTCGATCATGGGTGGGGAGATCTCCCGTGCGGTCGACCGGGTGCGGGAGGCAGGCATTCCCGTCATTGCCCTGAAGATGGCAGGCTCCGTCCCCGACCATGCCGACCTTGTGGTGACCGACCCGATACAGGCAGGGGTCTTTGCGGTCATGCACGTCAGCAGCAAGGCGGTTTTTGACATCCACCGTGTCCGCGGGCGAGAGTTCTGAAATGGACCTTATTGAACGGGCGGTCTCAGTGCTGATGCACGATGGCACTGTTGTTTATCCCACCGAGACTGTATACGGGCTGGGCGCCGACGCACTGTCCGAAAACGCGATCATGAGGGTGTACGAGGCAAAGAAGCGCCCGCTCGGGCAGCCGGTATCGATCGCAGTCAGCGATTTTGACATGCTGTGTGCCGTCGCCCGTGTGGACGCCTCAATGCAGGAATTTATACAGGCGTTTCTCCCGGGCCCGGTCACCGTCGTACTGGAGGCAAAACATATCCTGCCGGAGATCCTCACCGGGGGAACAGGGTTGATAGGGGTGCGTATCCCCTCCCATGACCTTGCCCTGCGACTCATTGAACGGTTTGACTCCCCCATCACTGCCACAAGCGCAAACCTGCACGGGGCAAAGGACCCCGCAACTCCCGATGAATGCACCGTACCCCGCGACATTTTAATCGATGGCGGTAGGTTGCCGGGCACGCCCAGCACGGTAGTCGATCTTGTGAACCGGATGATCCTCCGTAAAGGGGTACAGGCTGAACAGATCGAACAATTCCTTACAAAAATTTAAGGCACTTGTACCATGGAACCTATCCGCCTGCGGGACTTTATCGTTGATGCAGACGGGTGGATCTATGCCGTCTCCACCTATGACAATGCAGAAAAGGCCGGGTGCGTGCTCCGGTACGTGCCTGACGCTTCAGGAGAGCGGGTGCACGCGGACAATACGAGGTACCGGAAGTTTGATTTTGAGGACTCGTTTGAGTTCATCGCTGACCACAAGCCCCAATACCTCGGTTCCGTTCTCCGGATACCCCTGGAAGATATCCAACAGGTGCAAAAGCCGGAACGCGAAATGGCCCGCATCACCGCCCGCCACCCGCGGGTGAAACACCTTGCATTTATCCTCAATGTCCCTTCCGGCTTTATCGGCTGCACCGGCTCCCTCCTCTGCGGGCTTGAGAACGAGAACTCCGACATCGACCTTGTGGTCTACGGGGACCACTGGTTTGGCGCCCAGCAGACGCTGAGGTCAGCCATCATTTCAAAAAAGCTCGATGGGCTCTCCCCGGATATGTGGCGCAAGGTGTACGAGAAGCGCAAACCTGAAATCACGTACGAGATGTTTGTCCTTCATGAAGAACGGAAATGGAACCGGGGGCAGATCGACGGGACGTATTTTGACCTGCTCTTCACCCGCCCGTACGAGGGACTGGACGTTTTTTTGTTCGGGAAGGGGGAGGTGCTGGGAAAGAGGACATTTGAGGCGCGGGTGACGGACGCTTCGCTTGCGTTTGACAGCCCCGCCATCTACGAGGTAGAGCACGAAGAATTTTCCAGGGTCATTTCATTCACTCACACCTACAGCGGGCAGGCTCTTGCCGGTGAGACGATTGAAGCGCGCGGGGTTGCCGAGCGGCACGGGAACGAACGGTGGCTTGTTGTCGGGACAACACGGGAAGCACAAGGGGAGTATATAATTTCAAAAACACTTGTTGAGGGAGAGTAATAAAGGATGCAGGATCCTCTATAAACCTGACTAGTTTCTTCTTAATATTTTATGCGCCGGTTCCACCAGCCAAAGTAAGCGATAACGCTGATTAATGCAATTATGATGACAATAATGATTGGGTTTTGTTCCGCGATCCCGAGCATCCATGCAAACATCCCGACATCGGTCATAATGGCAGGTTTCTGCATCGGCTGGATCGTCATGTTCGGCTCCTCTTTCTGTTTTTCTGCAGTTGCCTTTGCGGTGAGCATGCCAAAGACCGACGAACCTTTCGGGGAATCGCCGCGGAAGACCATGTTGCCCTGTTTATCAGTCCCTGTATAGACCGTGCTGACCAGTTCGGTGATACCTGTCTCATCACTGATCCGTGCGATATGGACGGTATCTTTCCCGCCGTGCAGGTTCACCCATGACGGGGGAATAGTCATCGTCACGTTTGCGGCGCCTGTGGAGAGGTTGACTTTCCGGATATCCATTGTGTAGGCTACGGCGTCCATACTGAGGTTGTTCTGTTCAGCTATTGTCCGGAACTGATTCATCACGGCAGGACTTACAATCCCATTTATCGTGTTATCGATCGCCACCCGCTGTGTAAGGGCGGGCAGGTCAGCCCGGATCGAGCCGGAAACGTTCCCGATCGAGAGGTTTGCGAGGAGCGGGTCTGTGGCAAACTCCGCCCTCGTTACTTTTCCCTTGATCTTCCGGTCTTTAATGGTAAATTTTTCACCCCAGAACGTGATCAGGACCCCGGGGGAGGAATGCTGGTAGACCGTGACGCTTTCACCGGAAACCGTGACAACCGCGCCGGCAGCATCGGCCGCTCCCATATCAAGGCTCAGGGAATTATCCCCTTCTGCATTGAAACTCATCCCATCAAACCCCATCGGGAAGGTTCCGGCTGCCGCTTCGGTTGCAGCCGCTGGCGCTGATGGTGCGGCGGGGGCGGCAGGTGGAGCTGCCTGAGCCGCTGCGGGGGCGGCCGGGGCTGCAGCTGCTGCAGCCGCAGGGGGGGCATCGGAATCACCGGAGCCGCCCCCACCTCCATCACCTCCGCCGGAAGGGGGCGGGGGTGGCGGTGACGGCGGCACACCAACCTGGAAGCTCAGCTCTGTATACTCATCGTCGTTCTGACCATCATAGATTGCAGCCTTTAGCGCGGTGACGGCTTTATTGCTTTTCAGGCTCCCGGCTCCCAACAGGGTAAAAATATTTGTTCCTCCGCCCAACTGGAGGTTTTTGACATTATTCCCTGCATTGACGATATCAAACACGTTATTGTAACCGGGACTCTGGACGATTACCTTGTACTGGCCATCGGAGAGATCTGTATAGAGATAATCGACGAAATTTCCATCGATACCAGTCGAACGGGTCGTTTTCATGATAAAATTTGGTCCCATTACCCAAATCTGAACACCCAGCGGGTAGCTCCCGGGGGCTGTGCCCTGAATGGAGACATTTGTATTCCGCGGGAAGGACGATGAGGAGAGTGCAGCGCTGACCCCGGGTTTTACCAGTGTTACCGGCACAGAGTTAAAGTTCACTGTGCCTATATTGGCAAGGTCATTGGGGGAGCTCTCGGCAAAAACATTGTATGTCCCGTGATCGAGATTGACCGAGTGCGTATCCCATGACCATGACCATGTCCCACCGGCAACACCAGCTGACTGAAATGTTCCGGCGTTTCCATTAACCACTGAATTACTTGGAGGGTCTGTGCTCTGGATCTGTGCCCCGTTGGGTGGCAGGTTCGATCCATTGATGAAGAGATACGTGGTACCACTGACAGTATTATAACCGGTAAACTGGATTGTATCACCAAGATAATGGGTGCACCCGCCAGTGATGGAGATATTCACCTTTGTAGGATCCAACGGTGCCGGGGGGGTTGGGGGTGAGCCAAGGACGAGGAACTGCATCTTCGTGTAGGAATCGTCTTTGTTATAGTTATTGAGTGCAGTGAGGAGGGGGTAGGGTATACCGGGATTCTCAAGGCTGCCGGCCCCGAAGAGTGTGAATACATCCAGACCGGCGGCGCCCAGCTGCAGGTTAATGACATTGTTGCCGGAAGTTACGACATCAAACTGGTTATTTCCCATCGGGTGGTGGACTGCAATCATATATTCGCCCGGTGCAAGACCAGCCGTTGCAACAGGATAACTGTAGGAAGTATCCGGGTTCACCGGGTTCGTCGCCCTCAAAGCATAATTTTCCCCGGTGATCCAGAACGCGAGACCCGGCCCGGGATCACCCTGTGCAGTACCGACAGCAGAGAGCGGATCTCCCGGGTTTACTGTACTTCCCGGGCTGAGCGTTCCGCTTACCCACGGTTCATCGAATGTGATTGTCGTTGAATTGAAATTATTTGTCCCGATGTTGGGCAGATCATGGGGAGAACTCTCGGCATAGATCGTGTACGTGCCGGGGTCAAGGTTGTACGTATGTGTATCCCAGTTCCATGACCATGTCCCCCCGCTCGCAGCCTGCTGGAATGTTGCCGGGTCTAAATCAATGACAACAAAAAGCCGGGGGTCCGCATTCTGGATTTGGGAACCCTGCATGTGCAGGTTCGGGCCGGTGATGAACAGGTAGGTTGTCCCGCTCGCGGTATTTGCCCCGGTCAGGTGGATAGTTTCACCGATATAATACGGGGATGCCCCTGCGGCCGAGATTGTTACCGCAGCATTCGATGATATCGGAGGGGACGGGGGAGAACCGGCAACGGTAAAGGAGAGATGAGTATATATATCGTCGATATTCGGGTCATCGAATGCCACCTTGAAATAATCCCTGAAAGTCCCCCATGGGAGATACTTCAGGCTGCCGGGCCCTAAGATCGTCGCGACATTCGGCGTGGCCCCACCCATCTGCAGGTTCCTGAGATTGTTTCCGCTTTTCACGAGATCGAACTGGTCGTTTTCCATCGGGTGCTGGACGATTACATCGTACGTCCCGGGCGAAAGATAGGATGTTGGGATCCCGCAGGAGAACGATTCGGAACCGAATGTGCCGGCATTCATCAGCACCAGATAATTAGTTCCCCGCACCCAGCAATTAACCCCTGGAGTCGGGGAGCCGGTTGCCGTACCGTTTACAAAGAGATCATCCCCGGGATTTATTGTCGAATGGGTAAGGGATGCTGTTACGAATGGTTCGGCAAGAACGACTGATATCAAAGCATATGTCGTGGAAGACAGATGATCCTGATCCCGGGGATCGCTTGCCGCATAGATAGTATATGTTCCAGGATCGAGGTTGATTGTATGGGTGTCCCAGTCCCATGAGTAGGGATCTCCGGCTGCAGACTGGAATGATGCCGCGTTCCCGTCCATGACTGGCCCATTCCGTGGATCCGTACTCTGGATCTGTGCTCCGTAGAGTGGCAGGTTCGGACCGGTTATGAAAAGGTAGGTTGGCCCTCCGGTTACTGTATTATTTCCATAGAGTGCGATCGTTTCCCCGAGATAGTAACTCTGGGGACCGGCAGCGTGAAGGGTGACAACTCCTGCCGTCACATGACCCGGGAAAAGTCCCATAAAAAAAAAGAGCGAGAAGCCGATGAAAAAAAGAAAACGGACTCGAGCTGCCACCTTCATAATATCCCGGATAATATTTCCAATATTACATGGTCATCCTTAAAAGAACATAAATATTCCGAAATGATTTATATAATAATTTAATCCTTCACATCAAATCCGACAGCCGCCTTCCCCCGCTGCTCTCGCACCGCTCCTTATACCTGCACCGGTTGCAGGGGGCGTTGAGAGGTTGGTGCGGGACTTCCCCTTCCCGTATCGACCGGACTTTGTGCAGGGTCGAGAGGAACTGCCGCCGGTCGCGGGGCTGGATGGCATGATACCGCGAAACGCCATCCGGGATGTATTCCACAAACCCGCCGGTCACCTCTTTTCCGGTCATTTCCTGGAGGCAGATCGCACAGCCTGTGATCCGGAGCCTGTCTGCTGCATATGTGCCAAACGGCATTGCACCTGCGGCACGGACGATGGAGAACACACCGTCAGCCCCGATCCGGTCCACCATCCCGACAACCCCGTACTTTTTTGATACAACCCGGACATCGGTCTGGTCCGCGGGTTTCCATTCATGGCGGTTGCACACCGTGATGCATGTGTCCAAGAACGTTCTCTGTGCGGGATCAATTCCGGGGCGGACAGCGAGGACTTCTGCCCAAATCGATACGGGATCAAGGGGTTTACCGAGGTGATATGAGACCTGTTTGCAGATGGCGTAACGGTCGGATTCGGTGTGCGGTTCATTGCGCTCGTAATAGAACCGCACCGGGCAGGCATGGCAACGCACAAGGTCAGAGATCGTGATGGATTCAGGGTGATCGGGCAGGATGATCCCTCATACATCGTGGGGAAATGATCAGGTTATACTTATTGTCCGGTGTGCAGGCTGCCACCGGTTCACAGGATTTCGTGCAGGGAAAAAAACCATCTTACCAGATACTGCATACCATGAATGACCTGTCCATCATGCCCGGCCCCCTCAAGACCGGTCCCTGACCAATGTTTCATATCTTCCGGGACAAACGTATACTCCATGGCAGGACAGGAAATTTCCGTCAATATCCCCCCGACACTTGACCCGGTGTACAGCAACATGATCCAGATCGCGTACAAGGACGATGAGTTCACGTTCATGTTTCTCCACCAGCTCCCGCAGGTCAACCAGGCGAGGGCAAAGGCGATCGTCTCCATTACACCGACGCACGCAAAGAACCTCCTCGCGGTACTCACAAAGACCGTCAGTGATTACGAGTCAAAGTTCGGGACGATCTCCCCACCGCCCGCTGATTCAAAAGGTGCTGATAGTGTGACCACGCTGCGCGGGTACTCTTAAAGCCCCATATTTTATTACGGCAGGGGTCGATATTGTGAGGTATTGCGCCGCCGTGGCTTAGCGGCATAGCGGCTGATTCGTAATCAGCAGGTCGAGGGTTCAATTCCCTCCGGCGGCTTTTCTCATTTTTTGGTTTTTTAATACAGAACCTTGGGAATATTACTGACCGAGCCGCTTATCTGGATTGTTCTCTAAAATAAAATAACAGATGCCTGACATTCTTCCCCACTCCCGTCCGGGGTTTGTCTTCAGTGCTGCCTTTGCTATCTTCGGGGTAGTGGTTGCGCCACTCACCCTTGCAGGATTTGCAGGAGTGCCACTCCTTCACATGATCTCGCTCATCGGTTCGATCCTCGTGTTCCAGCCATTTGCCGCATCTGTCGGGGTGGTCCTCGGCATTCCGCCCCTTATAATCCTTGGCACGATGGCATCGGTGGGCATCGGGGCTATCATCGGCATCCTTGCCCTCTGTGACCTGTTTACAAACCGCTGGCAGAAGTTTGACAAGGCGGTCCATAACGTAAACGAACAGGCGCACCGTTCGGCCGGGTTTCAGAAATACGGGATGCTGATGTTCATCCCGTTCATCTGGGTGCCGGGTCTCGGGCTTTATGGCTGCACGCTCATAGCATGGCTCCTCGGGTGGAGGCAGATCCGGCATATCATGATGCTTTTTTTAAGCTGGATGATTGCAGCTGCTCTTATCCTTGGTGCATCGCTGGGAATTTTAATCGCCCTTTCATAATGAGCCTCCGGTTCCATCGGGACCATATGTACGTGCAATAAGAAGAAACGGGATTTTTTCCTTTTTTTAAAAAAACAGGACTTATTTGGTACACTTGATATGGGAGGATACACCAAAATTGTTGCATGAGGATGAGAGAGTTATTGAATAAACAAAATCCAGATTATTATACTATTTCCCGGAGCCTGAAAAATGGGTAATGATATAAAAATTTTGGCAAAAAATACCCTTGGTGACAAATTTGAGTCGGGCGATCTGGGGGAGATGAGCAACAGAGAGTTGAAAAATATGGTGTCTGATATCCTCGCAGAAAAGCTCGGTAACCTTCTGGAAAACGATCCGGAACCCAAATAATTTTTTAATTCCGGTTTTTATTTGTATCAGCAAAAAATTCAGGCATCTCCCATTTTCATTTTTTAATGTCGCAATACATAAGGAAAACTTTTTTTAATTATCAATGGCTCTGGAGATAGGTCAACAACCGGCACTTTCCCTCAGCCTGGTGTGTTATCGGGTAAGTTTCGATAGGGTGGGACATATACAGCAGGCACTTTTCCCCGATACATTCCTTTTGGCCACTCGCATTTGCCATGGAAATCGGACAGACTTTCATTACCAGCTATTTTGGATGTCTTTGCACAATTGTATTTTGATCCTGGTTTAAAATTTCACCAGATATCGGGCTGATACGGAAACTCTCACGATTTGGGCAGAGCGAGGTGATGGTTCTTAGATATTTCGAATACTCGAAGATTTTCTGATGAAAATCTTCTCAAGCTCACCCCCTGATGGGGGTTCGCATACACAAAACACGTATCATTTCATACCACAAACCTTTCCTGTAAATACAATGAACACCCGCGAGATCATCTCAGCTGCAAAATACCTTGCATCCACAAAACCCTCGTTCCTCCTCTCAGAGCTGTGCACGTATCTCACCGATGATCTCGCGGTCAGCGGATTATATCGAATACTTTCCCCCCACCTGCCCCGCCTCAACCTCGCAGCAACCAGGATCAATGACGATTATGAGATCTCCCGGATCATCCCCGCAAAACCCTATGTCCTGAACCAGAAAGAACGGGAGCGTCTGGATAATTTCTTTGCTGCACGCACACTGCCGGCTGCTCTTGAACAAACGATCGAACGCTACATCTCAAAAAAAGTGGGAAAGGAGTGGTCAGATCCGGTCATCCTTGAACGCCTGCGGCATGCGATCGTTGCGCAGAAAGATGATTACTGGAAACCCGCGGACCGACGCTCGTTGCGGTATATCAAAGGTTACAGCGTGCTCGGGTATCTCGCGTACCATTTCCCGGTCTATTTCATGCAGACCCAGTACCTGCTCTCGATGCTTGCCCGCGACGGGCTGCTGAAGAGCTCCATGACCGTGATGGATGCCGGTACCGGCCCGGGTGTCGTGCCGCTTGCAATTGCAGAATTCTATTCGCAGCTTGAGCATGCAAAGGCCACAGTGTATTCAGCAGAACGGTCGGAGGAGCACATCGAGGCCTTCATGTACCTCCGGGAGCATTGCACCCAGAAAGGGGAGAACGCCAGCATCAAGCCCCCGATAAAGGCGGATCTCACCACCATTGACCCCGGAAAAATTCCTCAGAAAATCGACCTGCTGGTCTTTTCAAATGTCCTCAACGAACTGGGTGCCGCTTCACCGGAAGAGCTTGCTGATCTCGTCATGAAATTTGCAGAACGGCTCTCCCCGGACGGATCGGTTCTCATTGTTGAACCTGCCGAAGAAACTACCTCGACGCAGCTGCGGGTATTGTCGCTCGTATTAAAAAAGCGGGGGCTTACCATCCACAGCCCCTGCTCGTTTATCCGGGGGACGGACTGCACACCGGACCGGTGCTGGAGTTTTGTTACCGCACCGTCCATCCGGCCAACCCGGCTGATGGGGGCGCTTGCAGCATGCGATGAGCCGTTCCGGTACGTGAACACCGATATCAAATACAGTTATGTCGTGCTCACAAAAGATGGGAGAACGAGGGAGCAGTACCGGGTGCCGGCCAGGTCCCGGGTTTTACGGTTGTCACAGGTACACCGCCACGTGGACAAACGGGTCAATATAATCGCTTCAAAGATGTCAGAGGACCTTGGCGATGCAAAAAACCACATGTTCCGGCTCTGCGATGGTTCGGCAAAAAAGCCGGTGTATGCGGTGGTGCCGTCCTATCACATCACACCGGAGAACGAGGCGATTGTTGCTCGACCATACGGCACCATCCTTGAACTGGACAATGTGCTCGTGCGGTATAATCCAAAACATGATGCATATAATGTGCTGGTGAGCCGGAATACACGGATAAAACAACCAGCCTGATAAACCTGAATATTGATGTGTGCGGTTCATCAGTCGTTATAATTATTATCGGAATTTTAAAAAAGTGCTAAGCGTAGAAGAGCAGGACATATCGTTTATCGGGAATTGTTCCTTTATAATACTCTACGATCTCAACGAAATTGACAGAACTCCAATCCATGAAGTGTCGGTAATCCTTACAAAAAAGGAGTGATAGCAGTTTATTGTGGCAGAAGTCCCTCTCTGCTATCCGCTTCTCTCTCGGCCACTATCAGGGGTTAATAATACTTGATAATGACGATACCGGAGCCGCCAGCGCCGCCGTTGCCCGTATTACCGCTGCCGCCACCGCCACCACCGGTATTCGCTTGTCCGTTTGTACCAGCAACACCATCACCACCTGCGCCGCCGCCACCGGCACCGCCACTACCAGCTACACGCAACGAGCTGCAACCGCCGCCGCCGCCACCGGCATATGTTACCGATACATCGGTAATAGAAGATGCGGTTCCCGCACCTCCATTGCCGGCAACAGAGTTAGTTGCAGCGCCACCAGCAGCACCGGCTCCACCGCCGCCGCCACCAAGATAATTGGAGGTTCTGGCCCCAGCTCCACCAGCATTTCCCTGACCAGCTGTGCCCGATCCGCCAGCGCCATTTGATGTTGCGCCACCGCCACCGGACCCTCCGGTTGCTCCGTTACGAGTTGGGTTGGTAGTTCCACTACCGCCACCGCCTCCACCGGTTGCGGTAATCGATGCAAATACAGAGTTGCCTCCGTTTGTACCACGAGCCGTCAGACTTGTTGATCCTGCGCCGCCTCCTCCAACCGTTACCGTCTGGGAACCGGATAAACCGGTCAATGTGCCGGTGAGGAATCCCCCAGCTCCGCCGCCGCCACCGTAACGCCCTCCACCACCGCCTCCTGCCACGACAAGGTATTCAACGGTAGTTACACCTGAAGGCACGCTCCAGGATGTTGTTCCGACCGTCGTGAAAGACTGGATGACATAATAGCGGAATATGTCGGCGGGTGAGGTCGCAGATGTCCCACCGGGCGTGGTTACGGTGATGTCAACGGGTCCGGCTGACCCAACCGGTGAGACCGCTGTGATTGAAGTCGCGCTGTTAACAATGTACGAAGCTGCCGGGGTGCTGCCAAAGTTAACTGCCGTCGCTCCTGTGAAGTCTGTTCCGGTGATCGCTACCGAGGTTCCGCCCGTTGCCGGACCCAACATCGGTGAAACGCCGGTTACGGTCGGGAGAGTCACATAGGTATATGCACCCGTCCCGGTTGCAGTGCCGCCGGGTGCTGTAATAACAACGTCAACAGCCCCGGCTGCATGTGCAGGTGTGGTCGCCGTGATCGATATGTCGCTCACAACCGTGAACGAGGTTGCTGCTGTACCGCCAAACGTTACTGCAGTCGCCCCGGCAAACCCTGTCCCGCTGATTGTGGCTATGGTACCACCAGCTGTCGTGCCGAATGCCGGTAAGATACTGCCAAACGTCGGGGGAGCGACATACGTATATGCGCCCGTACCGGTTGCAGTGCCGCCGGGTGCTGTAATAACAACGTCAACGGCTCCGGCTGCATGTGCAGGTGTGGTCGCCGTGATCGATGTGTCGCTCACAACCGTGAACGAGGTTGCTGCTGTACCGCCAAACATTACTGCGGTCGCCCCGGTAAACCCTGTCCCGGTAATCGTCACACCGGTACCGCCCGCTGTTGTTCCGGACGTCGGTAAGATGCTCCCAAACGTCGGGACGGTTGGTGCTACATACGTATATGCGCCCGTACCGGTTGCAGTGCCGCCGGGTGCTGTAATAACAACGTCAACAGCCCCGGCTGCATGTGCAGGTGTGGTCGCAGTGATCGATGTGTCGCTCACAACCGTGAATGAGGTTGCTGCTGTACCGCCAAAGGTTACTGCAGTCGCCCCGGTAAATCCTGTCCCGGTGATCGTCACACCGGTACCACCCGCTGTTGTTCCGGACGTAGGTAAGATACTGCCAAATGTCGGGACGGTTGGTGGTGCGGTTGTCGTGGTTCCTGTCGGCATTTGGAGTGTGCCGAAATATGCCGATGATAATACGAGCGTGCCCCCACCACCTGTATAGACAATATGGACGGTCTGGGGTATGGGGGGGCAGGGGCTTGAGGTGTAGGTAAGAGTGTCGCCGATACTCCACGAGGCCCATACCGGGTTCCCATTATTCGCAAAATTGGCAGTCTGGTCTGTGCCATCAACGAGGATTTGGAATGTAGTCTTGTCAAGCAAGTCACCACCCTCGTGGGAGAGTGTAAGCATGCAACTCTTGTTTGAAATGCTCGCACTCAGAACCGGGATCTTCTCAGGAGGCGGCTGAGACCAGAGCACAACCCCGACAATAGCAATACCGACGACGACAATACTGATGAGCATGACACTCCCGATTACTTCCGAGACCGCATTTTCATAAGGAGTGTCACCATTCTTCCGCCGGTCCTTCTTTCTGCCCATGTCCAAATCGAACTGCCCCATCATCAACCTCCCTGCACAGTTGCACTCAAATTCGCCCGCAACCCTTCGACATGCATATCATATTGTAAATTCGTGGAATCTGAACCAGTGAAGTATATGAATGCCCCAACACCCGACAATCCCGTCCGATAATAAGTATCCGGAATTCCCTGAGAGATATTTGCTGTAGAATTGAGACTCCGCAGCCAGGATGCTACAGCCCTGCTGTCATTTGAACTCATGCTGATATTGATCCATTTTGTATTGTTGTAAGTGAGCGAATAGGGAAGATCCTGAATGTTTGTCACCTGGGTCTTCACCTGTGCAGGGCTGTTGCCTCCGATGTTTCCGGTATCCGCCTGCTGGAATGGCAATTCGATAATATTTACTCCGATGACCCGGGTCCAGCAGTTATAGGAGAACGTGATGGCTGACGGTAGTTTTACTGATGTGCCATCATCCTGCTGGAGAAACACACCCCCGTTCTGGTAATAATATGTCTGGGGGATCCAGTAGTTATTGTTCGCAGTGTATTCAAGAGAACCAAGAGCAAGTGAATGGGTTGCCACCTTTTCATATTCATCGGTGAGCGAAACAATGCCGTAACCTGAAACAAGTGTTCCGTATTTGGTGAACGTTACAGTCATCGGGTAAGGCTGATCTGCCAGATTATTTTTTAGCCCATATGCATCATCGAGAAGGTTGACTGAGTAATTGCGCACGCTGCTCCATGGCTGAATATTCTTGTATACCGTGTAATCCTGGAGGGTGACCACTCCGCCTTTGCTGATATCGATCGTAATATCCGTACCCGTGTACCGGATACCATCAGCATAATTACAGCCACCGGGGTTACAACTCGTGGAATAATTGTAATATGTGGTTCTCGGATTCACTGTCACATTCACAGACCAGTTCTGCGCCTGTTGCACCAGCACCGAGCGTTTTCCTGAAGAATAATCCGAAGGTGTTGTATCTGAAATATTGACAATGAATTGTTGAGGGGTAGCATTTAACACAAAGGATCCCGGCACAAGAGTTTGGTTTGATACAACCTTGCCGTCCCGTATCAGCCCCCTTGACTGAACAGTGAGTACCTCCTGCCTTTGGTTCAGCGCAAGCATCCCGCTGGAAGGAATCGGATTCATGACCGGAATGATGGAAAATCCACCCCCCTGAGTCGCGGTTCCTGCAGTCCCGAGATTGAATGTCGTGCTCATCGCTGTACCGACCTGACTGTTCGTCCAGAGTGCATCGACACCGACCTTATACTTGACGAACTCGTCCCTGATCTCGTTCATGTGGAGGATCTCGTTTTCGCGCCCCTGTGCCGGCACTGCATACGTGAGATAGATTGAGAACGCGGTCATGATGACAACGAGGATAAGGATGAACCCTATAACCTCGGAAAGTGCGTTTTCACTGCGGGGAGGTTTCATAGCTGGTTCCGGAGTCATTTTGTTGTTATCGATTCCTTTGTTTCGTCATATGATAATAATTGGTAAAATACTTCTCTGTTGAGAAAAGGATGAGGTAGAGAATAGTATGAAAATACTGCAAGTATTAGTTGAATAAACTAATGAGAAACTACGTGAAGTTAAAAAAAATTCCAATTTTAAAATCAATATTCTGATTTTCCCGTTCCATCTCAACAAGCATTTTGAATTCATAACACTAAAAATAGAGAATGCTTAAGCGAGGCGTTCCTGCCTTTATGCGGATTCTATGACTCTTTCCAAAGGTTGTATCCTCTGTCACAAAGGTGCAAAGATGGTGCTCTTTGTTACGGGACGCTGCGACCGTTCGTGCTGGTACTGCCCGCTCTCATCTGAACGGAAAGGTAAAGATGCAGTCTATGCAAACGAGCGCCGGATTGAAAGTCCCGCCGAGATGATCACGGAGGCAGAGGCCATGAGCGCCCTTGGTACCGGGGTCACGGGGGGTGAGCCGCTCCTCTGCATCGACCGGGTCGTTACCTACTGCGATGCGCTCAAAAAGCACTTCGGTAAGGACCACCATATCCACCTGTATACCGCAAAAGCCCCCTCTGAAGAAGACCTCCTCGCACTAAAAGGTCTTGTTGACGAGATAAGGCTCCACCCCCCCCGCGAGTGCTGGGAGGATATTCTCAATTCGGATTATATCCGTGCAGCAAAGCGGGCAAAAGAACTCGGGTTTGATATTGGCATGGAAGTGCCCGCGCTTCCCGGGCTTAACCACCTGATCCCTGCACTCCCGTACCTTGACTTCCTGAACATCAACGAACTCGAATGGGGCGAGACCAATGCCGATGCTATGCGGCTGAGGGGATTTGAGCTTGCCGACGGGGTGCACAATGCGGTTCAGGGTGCGCAGGAATGGGCAGATGAACTCCTCAAAAACGATAAAGTCCACTGGTGTTCATCGACCTTCAAGGACTCGGTGCAGCTGCGCGAACGCTTAAAACGCATCGCCCGCAACACCGCGCGCCCGTTTGATGAGGTGACCGATGACGGCACCGTGGTATATGGCGTGCTGGAACCGGATCTTGGTACCATGGCTACCTGTGCCGATTATTGCCGGAGGGAACTGGGCGAGGAATGTTTTGCTCCCTGCGGGGACCACATCGAGACAGCGTGGTGGGCATTAGAAAAACTCGGCGATCGCCTTGCTGGTAAAAAGTATGTGATTGAACGGTACCCGAACGGGGGCATTATCGTGGAGGTGACCCCGCTGTGATCCGCGAAGCCCTGCTCGAACCGCTCTATGAACGAATCCTCCGCATGCAATTTGGCCATATCCCGCGCCATATTGCAATCATCCAGGACGGGAACCGGCGTTATGCGCGGGCGATCGGGATCAACACCTCGGAGGGTCACCGGGCTGGTGCGGAGAAGACCGAGGAGATGCTTGACTGGGCCCACGAGCTGGGAATCCGGCATATCACTCTCTATACATTTTCTACGGAAAATTTCAGTCGCGATGATGAAGAAGTCGGCCAGCTCTTTGCGCTGTTTAAAGAGAGGTTCATCCGCGTCCTCACAGACGAACGCGTCCACAAGTACAGGATCCGTGTCCAGATGGTCGGCGACAGGTCGCTTGTCCCCCCGGATCTCCTTGAGGCAATCAGTGAGGCAGAAGAAGCGACAAAAAATTATTCGGGATTCTGCCTCAATATCGCCCTTGCGTATGGCGGGAGAAACGAGATTGTGCTTGCAGCCCGCGACATCCTGTCATCAGTGGAGGGGGGTGCAATTATGCCGGACGCCATTGATGTGAAGATGGTCGAATCGCACCTGCATGGAGGGAAGGGGCTGCCGCCGGTTGACCTGATCATAAGGACCGGGAACGACTGGCGCACGTCAAATTTTTTGCCATGGCTTGCAAACGGCCACGAATCCGCGGTCTATTTCTGTGCGCCGTACTGGCCGCTTTTCAGGAAGATCGACCTCCTCCGGGCGATCCGCGTGTATGACCAGCGGATGATCTCAAAACAGTGATGGTTTTTTTTCGTACATTACCTTCACCCTGCATACCGCTGGCTCTATATCCCTTCTGTTAAAGAATAGAAGATAGGGAAGACATGACTGCACGCAAAGGAGACGCGACCCAGTGGCGGCACACCTCGGTCCTCATCCGCGACGATATTTTTTCTCTGGCACAAAAACAGGGCCTTAACCTCAGTCATGAATGCAACCAGGCGCTCGCAGACCGCCTCGGAGTGGATTACCGCCAGCAGCAGCTCCCGTCAGAGACCCGTGCTGATCCGGTCATTATTGCAGCAGAGCAAAAACCCGGCCCCGCATCCCGTTTTTCGCCGCAAAAAGATCAGATCATTCCCCCGGTTCTGAACGCAGATGACCCCAAAACACCTGCCAGAGTCCTGCTTCAGAAAAAAGAGCCTGCAGCCCGTATCCCGCATCCAAAACGGGAAATTGCGCCTGTACAAAAACAGGATAAACCGCAGGACTCTCCTGTCCCGTCTACCCATCCGGAAGCATCTGCGCGGCTTCCAAAAAAGAAGGGGGCAAAAAGCACTGAGATAAAAGGAAAGGAGAACGCAGTCCGGCGGTTCGTGAACGAAAAGGTCTTACGCACCGATGCAGAGGGCAATGAGGGCAGTGCTGTACCAAAAGATGAAATGTACCAGCGGTTCATGAGGTGGTGCCGGGCACACTCCGTCTCCCCGATTCCTGATAAGCGGTCATTTGGTATCGCAATGAAAAACCGGTTCGTAATACAGGACGGGACGGCCAATAATGAACCCTGCTGGATCAATGTGAAACTGATTTAGTCGTTACTTTGCAATCGTTATTTTCCAAAACGGCGGGCCCGTGACTGGTAGTCCCGGAGGATCCGGAAGAAATCCACTTTCCTGAAGTACTTCCAGTTCACATCGGAGAAGAATAGTTCAGAATATACCGATTGCCAGATGAGAAAATCGGTGAGGTGGGCTCCCCCGCTCTTGATTACGATATCCGGGACGTATTTGAAGGTCAGATATGACTCAAGCAGCCGTTCGTCAACCGTACCGGGGGGGATTTTGTCCTCTGCCATCTTCCTGATGCAGGACGTTATCTCTTCCCGGCCGCTTTTTCCAATCGCCACGACGACCTCAAGGCCCTCGCCTCTGACCTCCTCCTTGTCCTGGTAATGAAGGACAAGCCGGGCAATCCCCCCGATTTTATGAATTGCAGGCAGGCACCGTCCCATGACATCAGGTAACGGTGTGCTTACATGAAACGTGAGCCCAAGTATCGTGTTCTCTTTTGACCCTGCCTGTTTTTCCACGTGTGCTGAAATTTCATTGCACCAGCCTGTAACAAGCGCAAGGTTTTCAGGAGCTAAAGCCATGTCCTGGCCGCTGATCATGAAACAGATCTGCACCGGAAGGACTGTGATCTTCCGTTTGAGCATCTGTTCATAAAGCCAGTAGATCATCTGTGCTTACTATTGCCTGCCTCCATACATAGCCTTGATGATCTATCACAGAGATATGAAAAGACCGATGCCTTAAAAGCAGAGGGATACAGGACGGCGTTTTATGACCTGAACCGGTACGCCCGCTTCGTTATGATTAATTCAATTAAACAAGGGGCATAAAGACGCAGCCCATTATTACGCAGGGAGATTTAGGGGATCCGAAATATTCATGATTTAGGGCATCCTAAATATCTGGCAATGGCCTCGGAGCAGCTCGAAGAGTACTTAGAAGCAATCTACGATATCGGGGAGAAAGAAGGCACTGCAAAGACCACATCGATTGCAAAATGCCTGAAGGTGACCCCCGCAAGTGTCACCGAAGCCCTGCAGAACCTGTCGGAAAAAGGGTACGTAAGTTATGAGCCGTACCGGGGAGCGACCCTCACCGGATCAGGACTGGAGCTGGCACGGAAGGTCAAGCGTCGCCACCGCCTTCTTGAGGTCTTCTTAACAGATATCCTCAAGATCAGGAACGAAAATGTCCATGACGAGGCATGCAGGATGGAGCATACGCTCTCGGACGAAACCGAATGTGCGCTCTGCAAGATGCTGCACGCCCCCTCGCGCTGCCCCCATGGCAGCCTGATTCAGCCCTGCAACCGTGAGGTTGATGACTGCAGCGGCTGCCTGATGGGAGAACAGAAATCCTCCGAGATACGGGAGGAGCCGATCGTCTCCGTTTCCCACCTTGAGCCCGGGCAAGGCGGCACGATCATGTTTATCCGTGGCGACCGGAAGGTTGTCCAGCGCCTTTCAGATCTCGGCCTTACGGTTAAAACCGTCATCTCCCTTATCCGGAAAGCCCCGATGGAGGGGCCGGTTGAAATTGCCGTGCGCAGAACAAAGCTTGCGATTGACCGGGCAATCGCTGACGATATCTTTGTCTCCCCTGTTCCGGAGCAGGCCTGATGCCGGAACGGGAACGGAGCAGGAGGAGGTTTGGACTGAAAAATAAGGTCGCAACTGACGCCAGCTGCCCCCCGGCTGATTTCACTGTAGTACTTGCCGGCAATGCCAATGTCGGGAAAAGCGCAACGATCAACCAGCTGACCGGTTCAGAACAGGTGACCGGTAACTGGCCCGGAAAAACCGTTGAGTGTGCGGGCGGGATCCTCCAGCATGAAGGGTACAGGATCCATATCATCGACCTGCCGGGAATTTACTCGTTATCCACGTACTCCACCGAGGAGAAGGTCTCCCGGGAGTTCATCCTCAATAACCATCCTGACGTTGTCATCAATATCGTTGATGCATCTGCCCTTGAACGCAACCTCTTTTTTACGCTCCAGCTGATAGAACTGAATGTCCCTCTCATCGTTGTCGTAAACCAGACAGACCTTGCGGCAGAAAAAGGCATCTTTGTCGATACTGAGGTGCTTGCGGAGGTGCTTGGCGTCGCTGTGGTACCTACTGTTGCGATCCATGGAAAAGGGATGGCCGCCTTGTCAGACGCCATCGTTGCCACCGCAAAGAACAAGACACTGCCCCGGCAGATCCCTTACGGGAGGGAGGTCGAGGACCGCATCATGCAGGTCACCGCACTCCTTCCTTCGGATCCGGCGCTCGCCCCTTCCCGCTGGACAGCTATCAGGCTCCTTGAGAATGACCCAGATATTCTCCGCATGGCAGGAGAGCATGCACCGGCAGCAGTCAAGGCAGCCCGCCAGTATGCCCGGGAGCTGGAGATGATGCATGGTGAACCATCCGGCATCATCCTCACCGGGGAACGGTACCATACCGCCGAACGCATTACCCGCAGCGTGATGGAGATCCGGCAACCTTCCCCGGCCGATATCCCTTTTTCAGACAGGCTCGACAGGCTCGCGCTTCATCCTGTTGCCGGCTATGCACTTATCTTCCTTGTGATTGGGGGGCTGCTTGTCTGGACCTTCATCATCGGGGAGGGTATATCCGAATACCTCATTGCCATTTTATCCTCGATATCTCCCGTCCAGCCGTTTATTGCCGGGTCAGTCACCGATATTCTCTTGTTTGGGGCATGGACGGGACTTGTTGCGGCATTGACCCTGATTGTGCCATACGTCCTCCCCTTTTACCTCTTCCTCTCCATAATCGAAGATTCAGGATACCTCACCCGCATCTCGATGATGCTGGATCAGGGGATGCACCGGCTCGGGTTGCACGGAAAAGCGATCATCCCGCTAATCCTCGGATACGGGTGCACTGTGCCGGCCTGCCTTTCCTGCCGTATCCTCGAAACCGGCAAACAGAAGCTGCTTGCCGCATTCCTGGTGACTCTCATCCCATGTTCAGCCCGCACCATTGTTATCCTCAGCGTTGTGGCGACGTTCGTGAATATCTGGTGGGCGCTTGCTCTCTATCTCTTTAACATCCTGCTGGTGATTATCCTTGGCAGGATCGCATTCAGGGTTGTTGAAGGTGAATCTGTCGGCATGATCATGGAGATGCCTGAATATCACGTTCCGTCGGGATCGGTTGTGCTTGCGCAGACCTGGGCGCGGACAAAATCCCTCATCTGGATCGTTCTGCCCGCGTATATTATCGGGGGTATAGCGATCAGCGGTGCTTACAGTGCCGGGCTGCTTGATCCGATAAATGCTGCCCTTTCACCAATTACGGTCACCCTGCTGGGCCTTCCGGTTTTGACCGGTGTCGTGTTTGTCTTTGGCATCGTAAGAAAGGAGATCACGATACTCACCCTTGCTGCTCTCTTTGGCACGACGGTATTCTCCTCGGTCCTTTCCCCGGTACAGCTGATTGTTTTTGCCCTTGTCACGATGATCTACACCCCCTGCATCTCGACAATCTTTGTATTCCTGTCAGAATTCGGGTGGAAAAAGGCAGCAGCAGTCATTGCATCCGAGACTGCCCTTGCTGTCATCCTCGGGGCGGTTGCCTATCGCCTGCTTTCCCTTTTCATGTGAAAGGGACGGTAACACTGCTGTTCATGCTATGGATCCTTCCCTCAGATAGCCGGGAATTTTGCGGCAGGTTGTAACCCGGATTATCGGACAATGACCGCCCCTTTTTTTATCGGAGCACTTATAAATCTTCTGATGAAATGATTGTGCATTAGATGTACAACTTCAAGTCAGGGATAACGCAGATCGACTCGGTTTCCGGCGGTTTTGAGGCGGGGGCGAACTTCCTCGTACTGGCACCCCCCATGAGCCTGGCCGAGGAACTTGCATTGTTCCTGACCAGGCCTCAGCTGGGGGAGTACGCTATCGTGCTCTCAACGAATGACCGGGCTGCGGAGGTTGTCGATGCGTTCAAGGTCATGGGTGTTGATAAACGGTATGTCGGGACCATCGACGCTATCACCAAAAGCTCAACTCCAGGTATCGCTGATACGAACCGGCTGATGTTTGTCGCAAGCCCGACAGACCTTACCGGGATTGGCATCAAATTCTCAAAAATGGTCGAAACGATCTTTGACGGGGAGTTTTCCGACGGGGAGTCCGGGCTTTTCCCCCCGCCGGTGAGGTTTTGTGTCAACTCTGTTTCCACCCTCCTAATGTACCGGAAGCTCGAAATCCTGTACCAGTTCCTCCATGTGCTGACCTCAAAACTCAAGAAGATCGATGGTGTTGGATTTTATCTCTTAAACAAGGAGTCGTTTGATGAGAAGACTATCTCGCTCATCAAACAACTGATGACGGGCGTTATTGAAGTCAAAGTCGAGCAGAATGTTCACTACATGCGCATCCAGGGGATCAAAGGCCTGACCTCAGACTGGCTGCAATTCTCAGTCCAGAAAGGACAGGTGACCGTCATCCCATGATTTCCACGGGGATCAACGGGATCGATGATATGCTGGGGGGAGGTATCCCCAAAGGCAGCTGGGTGCTGTACAGCATGGAGCCTGGCGTTGACGGGCAGCTCTTCACGATCTCGACCCTTTTCTCGGCATTGAAAAAAGGGCTCTCCTGCCTCGTCGTGCTCCCCCACACCACATTTGACATTTTCAAACACGATGCTGCACTAAAACTGGGGTGTCCGCTTGAAATTTTTAACAAAAAGATCGTGTTTATCGATGCAGTCGACCGCGAACGGATCGAAAAAAGCAGCCGGAAACGAAAAGAGGTGCAAAAGAAGTGGGAGGCGCGGATCGCAAAGCTCTGCACCGAGAACGAAGTCGAAGTTGTCTTCATCTATGTCGACCTGATCAATGAAGACCTGGGGCTTGAGGGCGCACTCTCTGTTGCAAATACCGCAAAGACCAGCAGCAAGACCACCGTGATCCTTGAGCACCTGAACCTCAATGGCAAGCTCTGTATCGAACGCTTCATCAAAAAATATACATTTGACCTGATCATCTCCATCTCCTCCGCGTTCCGCTCGCACCCCCATTTCGATTACTTTACCCTGCTGCATACTTCGTGGTCAACAGTACCAAAAAGGTCGGTGCCGTTTGTCATCACGGAAGGTAACGTGGTGCTGTACATCCCCAAGATCGTTGTCACCGGTCCTGCCCGGTCGGGGAAGTCCACATTTATCACTAGCGCCTCTGATTTCGGTGTCTCTATTGACCGACGGAGCACTACGGGAGACCCGACTACGGTTGCCATGGACTTTGGCTGGCTGCACTGGAAGGACTTTGATATAACCCTCTATGGTACTCCCGGGGAACCTCGGTTTGACCTGGTCGTCCCCAACCTGCTCAACCATGCAATGGGAGCCGTCCTCCTAATCGATGCGACAAAACCCACAACGCTTGAGCGGGCACAACACCATATCAGGCTTATTAAGGAAAAACATCTGCCGATGGTGGTTGCCGCCAATAAGGCAGACCTCCCGGAAACGATGAGCGACCAGGAAATCCGCGAAAAATTAAAGCTCGGTGAAGACACGCCAATCTTCTTCATCTCGGCACCGCGCAAATCGGATGTCCGCCTCGTTCTCGAATCGCTCGTTGACTCCATAACAAAATTCACGTACTGATCATTGGGGCAGAAATTCCCAACCCATTGAATTTGCTCAAAATGAGGGGAAATGCAGCATGCTGACATTTGTCGGGCTTGGTCTCTTTGATAAACATGATGTCTCGGAAAAAGGGCGGGCATGCATTGCCAGAGCAGATAAAGTATTTCTTGAATGTTATACCTCGCGTCTGATGGGCTCATCCATCGGGGAACTCGAACAGTATTATAACAAAAAGATTCACCTGCTCTCGCGGGAGGATGTTGAACAGAACCCTGACAGGATATTACAGAGCGCGGAGTCAGCCCATGTCGCATTTCTCACAGCAGGCGATCCCATGGTTTCCACCACCCATATCGACCTGCGGATACGGGCGGCAGAGCGGGGGATCGGGACATCAATCATCCATGGTCCTTCGATCTCCAGCGCCGTCTGCGGGTTGACCGGTCTCCAGAATTACCGGTTCGGCAAATCCTGCTCGCTGCCGTTCCCGCACAAGAACTGGGCTCCCACAACCCCGATCGATGTAGTTGCCGGGAACCTTGCCCAGAACCTCCATACCCTTGTATATCTCGATATTCAGGATGACCGTCACATGACCATCCATGAAGCAGTGGACCTCCTCGAAGACATGGCAGCGACAAAAAGGCTGACCATTCCCCTCTATGTCGGGGTAGCCCGTGCAGGTTCCGATCAACCCGTCATTGGTGCCGGCCCGGCAGACCGGATCCGGGCATTCGATTTCGGGCCCCCGCTGCATATCCTTATCATTCCTGCCGGATTACACGACATGGAAAAAAAGTACCTTGAGGTGTTTGCAGGACTATGAGGGTCGCAGAATGCAGGGATTTTCTTTCAAACCATCTCGGTTTTGCCCGTATCACAGCGCCGGAAAAAACACCCTTGTATGCAACAGCAGAAGATATCCTCGGGATGGCTGCCGCATATCTCCATGACGGGACCACGTTCCTCTCTTCAGGGGACTGGGTAAATGCCCTTGCTTCATTCTGTTACGGGTACGGGTGGCTCCATTTCGGTGCAATCACAGGGTATGTTGAGATGCCGTCCTTGTCCTGCCCGTTCAGCACCCCGTTTGAACATGCACCCGCTGCCCTTCGTGGCAGACTTGAGGAAAAATGTGCACGGTACGCCCGCATGCTGGACACTGCCCGTTTGGCGGTTGTCCCCTCCCCGGAGCAGGGAACGGTAATGCATGCTGCAGCAGACCGTGTCCTTGCCATTACAGCCGTGTATGGCCGGCAGGGCGGCCGGTTTGAGGCTGATGGGCACACTGAAGACGCCCTTGCCTGTTTCAGCTACGGGCACGGCTGGCTTGATGCTGCGGTCCGGGCCGGGATTTTTACCATAGTTTCTGACCGGGATCTGTTCACGGTTTGACCTGATGTGAACATCCTTCCCGAAAGGCAGACCATACAAGCGTTTATACTTTGTTTTCTAACCTCTAACGATACAAAACAGCGGGATCATCACATACATTTCCGGGGATAAACGTGGACAGGGCAACATGGAAATGGCTCCTGATATCGGTTGCATTCTCTATTGTCGTACTTGCCATTGTCCTGCTGTTTACCATCAATGACCAGACAATTTATTCATTGCAAAAGATCAACCCGTTATTCCTTGCACTGGCATTTATCGCCCACCTTCTTACTCTCTGTTTTTGGGCATGGCGCGTGCAGATGATGTCCGGTTCGCTGGGATACCGGGTCGGTTTTTTTTATTCCCTCAACCTTGTCTTTGCCAACCTGCTCGTTGCAGCGGTAACCCCGTCACAGGCAGGGGGGGAACCGGTCCGGATCCATGAGCTCTACAAGGCAAACGTCCCTCTGGGTGATGCGACCGCAATCGTTATCATGGAGCGGGTGCTCGACGGGATCGTGCTCGTGATCCTTGCCGCTTTCGCCATGCTCGCACTTAACCGGGAATGGAAGAGCATTGGAGTTACATCCGGCATTATCATGTACGTCACGGCAATCTTCATCACCGGCTGCTTTGTCCTGTTCATTGTTTTTGCCACCCGCCCCCACATCCTAAAAAGTGCGATGATCCGGGGGGCCCGGTTTTTCACAAAACACTGGGATTCTGCCCGTTTTGATGAGGTTGCTGTCCGGATCAATCAGGAGGTCGATAACTTTCACGGTGCCCTTAAAAAGTTTGTCCACAGTGCAAAAGGAGGGGTGTTGTGGGGCCTGCTCTTTACCATGCTGTACTGGGTCTCTGAATGTGTGACTGCTTCGCTCATCCTTGTCGGGCTGGGACAGCCCCCGCTCATCTTTGAGTCATTTGTCATCAACCTGATCCTCGCGATCTTAATGATGATCCCGCTCACTCCGGGAAGTTCCGGTATTGCGGAGGTAGGCGCAACTTCGATGTACGCCCTTTTTATCCCTTCCTCAATCCTTGGGATTTTCGTTGTCATCTGGCGGCTTGTGCTCTATTACTTCAATATCGCACTCGGCATTATCTCAAGCGTCCTCATCGTCCAAAGGGAAGCAACGGCAAAATAAACCTCCTCTTTTAGACCTACCTCAACCATTATCAGGGCGCGGGATGATGTCTATCTCACCTATGGCACCTGTTCCCTGCACTGTCAAGGGAGTCTTTATTGTCGAGAACCCGTCTGGTACCGTCCCTGTAGTAGTGCTTGTGGATGGCAGCGGGCTGGCGCTGCCGATCTTTGTTGGGCTCTGGGAAGCGATTTCCATTAAAAGTGCGATAAACAAAGAAGTACTCCCGCGCCCGTTTACCCATGACCTTTTTTTAGAAACGTTCGGAAAATTCGGGATTATAATGCAGTCGCTACAGATCGATACGGTTCTTGACGGCGTCTATTATGCACAGCTCGTCCTTTCAAATGGAGTAAAAGAAGTACAGATAGACTGCCGCCCCAGCGACGGTATCGCGCTTGCCCTGCGTGGGGATGTGCCCATCTATGCCGATGAAAGCGTCCTTTCCGGCGGGGGGCAACAGGAAAATGAACTATCTCCGATGACAGATCTTGCAGCGTACTTACAAAAATAAAAGGAAGGGTTATTTTCTCCGGTGTTCGAGCTCACAAAAAACATCTGCAATGTCGACATTTGCTGCACGGAGTGCGACCAGAATGTGGAAGAGCAGGTCTGCCGCTTCTTCGCTGGTGCGTTCCGGTATGCCATTTTTTACTGCGAGAATGAACTCGGTTGCCTCCTCGCCGACCTTTTCCAGTACCCGGTCAATCCCTTTCTCATCGGTGAGCAGCCGGCTCGTATAGGACTGCTCCGACGGGCGTTCTGCCCGCTCATTAATCACGCTCCAGATCTCGGCAATGACGGAAGGATCGATTGTCTTTTTCATGGTTCCACAGGTGCAAGGAGCACCTCTCCTACATCAATCCCAAAGAACCTGCGGCAGAGAATCCGTGCTTTTTCGATATTGCACCCGCCCTTGCCGATCGCAATCCCAAGATCGTTTTTCTTTTTCAACAGCACATGGACCGGGCCGTTGTCAGATGTACGATCGATCCCGGCCACCTCCGCGGGTTTGAAAATGTTTGCAATAAACGTGTCGGGAGCATCGTCATATTCCACCATCTCGATTCTCTTGCCCAGCACGTTCTGGAGCCGTTTGATGTTCTCACCTTTCTTCCCGATTGCAAGCCCCATATCACCCCGCCGGATCACGTAGATGACCCTCTCGAACCGGTCGTCTATGACGCAGTCAAGCGCGGTGGATTTGGTGAGGATCCTTAATTCCTCAATATACCTGCGTTCCTTAAAACCGATATTGCGCTCCATTCTTCGATCATTCCTATTGTATCCGCGGTTTTTTTAAGATATTCGATACTTGGATGAACCGTATTGATGCCGGAAGTGTCCGGATTCAAAGTCATTGTTTTTATGAAATATTCACACACTGCTTGGGTAAAAAGATTGTGAAAAGAGTTCTGGGGATTATCGGAAGAGGTAGTTGACAGACACGGTAGCACTCACCGTCACATCACCTGCCTGGATGGGTGTAGGCGCAGCAGCCTTCATCATATCCCCTGCCATGTAATTCTCGTACAGCACAGTTGTGTACCCGCTGCTGATATCGACATCCCTGATAGTGGTAACCTGGACACCGAGAGCAGATGCAACGGTATCGGCATCCGCACGGGCGCGGGCAACCGCCTTTTTCAGGGCTTCGGTGCGCAGTACCTGCGCCTGCTCGTCCGAGAGCATGAACTGGATGGAACTTGCCTGGTTAATCCCGTTTGCCACCCCGATATCGATGACATCGCCGGTCCTGCTGACATCATGGAGCGTAACCGTCACGGTATTTGTCACGCGGTACGATCGGATCTTCTGGTCATTCTGCGATTTGTAGATGTCATCATAGACAGGATAGATGTTATACCCGGTTGTCTTGAGCGCATCCGCGGGAATACCGTCAGCGGCAAGAGCATCAATCACCTGTTTCATGCGGGCAGCGTTCTCCGCTTGTGCAATTTTCACATCGGGGTTCTCTGTCTCGACTGCAAGGGAGACCTGCGCACGGTCGGGTGTCCCGATGACGTTGCCGTTTCCGCTGGCATGAATAACGCGGTCACTTGCCAAATCAAAGGGTGAGGCAGTCGCACTGCCGATCAGGGCTATCGCAACAAGGATGATGGCTATAGAGAGGATAGTAATCCTTCGTATCATAATTATCGGAAATAATTTGTGATGCAATCTGGTTAAAGATTGCTTTAAGCGCGAAAATTTTTGCATCATGCGCATCCCGCTTATGTTTCCGGAGATGCTTTGTTGTTTATAGTTTGCTGGCTGTAACAGGCTGGCTCATGCACGCAAAACATGGGAAAACAAGCTGCACCGGAACTCATGTTCGCATAAAATTACAATATCTAATAGCGCCTATATTTCAGCGATTGAGCATGGGAGCAACGATCACAGAGAAAATTTTTTCCGGCAAATGCACGCGGGATATCAGGGCCGGTAGTGTCGTGATGGTGCCGGTTGATTCAGCGATGATCCACGATATCACAGGACCGCTTGCCATCCAGAAGTTCTACGAGATGGGCGGGAAGCAGGTCTTTGACAAAGAACGGATCGTCATGCTCTTTGACCACCAGATCCCTGCAGACTCGATCGAAGCAGCAAAGAACCATGTATATATGCGGAAATTCGCACACGAACAGGGGATCCATAACTACGATATCAACGAGGGAGTCTGCCACCAGGTTGTTGTCGAGAAAGGGCATGCGGCGCCCGGTGAGATTGTGGTAGGTGCCGACTCCCATACCTGCATGTACGGGGCAACAGGGGCATTTGCCACCGGCATCGGCTCGACGGACATGGGATTTGTGCTCAAGTTCGGGGCACTCTATTTCAAGGTACCTGACACCATCAGGGCCGAAGTCCGGGGTTCTTTCCAGAACAGGGTGGGGGCAAAGGACCTTATCCTTTCGATAGCCGCAGATATCGGGGCGGATGGTGCAACCTACAAGGCGATCGAGTTCTGCGGGGAGACGATGCAGCACATGGACATGGCTGGGAGGATGACCTGCTGCAATATGGCAATCGAGATGGGAGCAAAAGCAGGTATCGTCCCACCCGATGCCACGACATGGGACTATATCCGCAAGCGCAGGGCTGGTATCAGGCAGTTTGACCTCGCAAGTGATCCCGATGCGACATTTTCAGACCGAAAGATGTATGACGTGGCACGCCTCGAACCTCAGGTCGCCGTACCCCACAACGTAGACCTTGGAGTGCCTGTTTCAAAAGTTGCGGGCACGCATGTTGACCAGATCTTCATCGGGTCGTGCACGAACGGCAGGTTTGAAGACTTTGCACAGGCAGCCGAAGTGCTGGGCACCCAATCATTCTCCCCGTCAGTGAGGGTGATCATCATCCCTGCATCAAAAGAAGAGTATCTCAAAACCCTGCGTGCCGGGTTGATAGAAAAGTTTGTGACAGCCGGTGCTCTTGTGGAAGCTCCCTGCTGCGGCCCGTGTATGGGCGGTGCATTCGGTCTGCTTGCGCCCGGGGAAGTCTCGCTCTCGACCTCAAACCGCAACTTCCGGGGACGTCAGGGAAGCACGGAAGGAAAGGTGTATCTCTGCTCTCCGGCAACCGCAGCAGCAAGCGCGATCACCGGTGAGATCACCGATCCAAGGGAGGTATGATGATGAGGATCTGGAAATTTGGTGACGATGTCGATACAGACGCGATCATCCCGGGGCGGTTCCTGACAATCTATGATGAGAAAGAACTCTCAAAACACGCGTTTGAGGGGATAAGGGATGATTTCTCACGGCTTGCACAGGACGGGGATGTCATTGTCGCCGGCAGGAACTTCGGGTGCGGTTCATCCCGTGAACACGCCCCGCTCGCGCTCAAAGGTGCAGGAGTCCGGGTAGTCCTCGCAAAATCCTTTGCCCGCATCTTTTTCCGGAACGCGATAAACGTGGGACTGCTCCCGCTTGTCTGCTTGGAAACAGACAAGATGAAGGACGGCAGTGCGATCGTTGTGCGGGAACGGGAGGGAAAGATCACGGTCGATGGCAGGGAGTATTCCGTTGAGCCGGTACCGGAGTTTATGTATCGCATTGTCGAGGCGGCAGGGCTTGTGGGATATGCCCGGGATTTAAAGGAGGCGCCGGTATGTACAAAATCGCGACGATAGGCGGGGACGGCATCGGGCCGGAGATTATCACCGAAGGAAAAAAGGTGCTGGACGCAGCAGGCGAAAAATTCAATTTTGATATCACGTGGACGGACTTTGATATCGGGGCAGACCGGTACCTTACCCAGGGGACCCTGCTTACCGAGGACGACTTGAAGGATCTCTCGAAGTTCAGGGCGATCTACTTCGGTGCAATCGGCGATGAACGGGTGAAACCCGGTATACTGGAGAAAGGCATCCTGCTTGCGCTGCGGTTTCACTTCGACCTGTATGTCAACCTCCGGCCGATCAAACTGCTGGACGGCGTCGAGACGCCGCTTGCAGGAAAAGGACCAGAAGACATTGATTTTGTTGTCGTACGGGAGAACACCGAGGACTTCTATGTGGGAATCGGTTCCCGGTTCAAAAAGAGCCAGAAGATAATTCTCAACGTTGACCGGGAACTCTATTCCGTGAAATTCGGGCTGGACATCGAGAGCGATGCCGAGGAGATCGCATACCAGATCGGGGTCATCACCCGGGAAGGCACACGACGTGTCCAGAAATATGCCTTCGACCTCGCACAGAGGCGCAGGAAAAAGCTCACATCAGTTGACAAGGCAAACGTGCTCTCGGATGTGTACGGCCTCTGGCGAGAAGTCTTTACCGAGACCGCAAAGGGATATCCTGATGTCGCCACTGAATTTAACTTCGTAGACGCGATCACGATGTGGTTTGTGAAAAACCCGGAATGGTTCGATGTCGTGGTCACGCCCAACATGTTCGGCGATATCATCACTGATCTCGGGGCGATGATACAGGGTGGGCTTGGCCTCGCCCCCGGAGGCAACATCAACCCGAAGGGTACCTCTATGTTCGAGCCTATTCACGGTTCGGCACCGAAATACAAGGGCTTGGGAGTCGCAAACCCGATCGCAACTATCTGGGCTGGCTCACTCCTGCTCGATCACCTCGGCGAGCATAAGGCCGCAGAGGCTGTTGTCTCTGCGATTGAGAAAAGCATCAAGGATGGCGTAGTGACGAAGGATATGGGCGGTTCAGCGGGGACGGCGAAGGCTGGATCGTACATCGCTGAATATGTCAGGCGTTTGTAAACTGGCCTGAACGACCCGCTTCCCGTTTTCCTTTTTGAGGGGTACCTTCCATGGTCCACAGGAGTACCCAACTATTATAACAATGATTTTCTGATTGTTTTAATCCTATTTCTGAATAATTTCCGGGGATCTAGGATCCAAGGATTCCCTTTCTTTCTTTTTTAGTACCTGCCGGAAGTAATTCAGAGGGGATTGCGTTCCATACCCGGACTCCTGGTGCCCGTTCATTCCCGAACGGGACCCTTTGATCAGGATGTCGGCCTCGGCAAACCCCTCCTCCACCTGCTTTTTCTCGGTCACATCAACAAGAGAGCCGACAATCGCGACAGTCTTCCCATCCTTAACAACCGGTATCTCATTGACCTCGACCCATATGGTGTCGCCCTGTGCGGTCACAAATTCCAGCCGGTACACAGGTTCGCGCCGGCCGGATGAGATCGCCCGCAGCGTCCGTTCGAGCCCTGCCGCGTTTGCAGGGTTTTGTGAGAGGTAATCGGTCCACAACCGTTTTCCCACACGGGGGCGGCACCCAAGCAGCGAGCGTATCCGCGGGCTGACATAGTCCATCACATGGTCGGGAGTATGCGAATAGTACATCGGGCTTCCGCTCTCGACAAGGAGCATCAGTTCACGGTCACGCTTCTGGATCGCTTTTTCCCTCTTTTTCTGAGCGGTGATATCCCGTCCCGACGCAACAATCGCACGGACAGAACCGGTTCCTTCAAGGAGCGACCTCGCTGACCAGTTGATACATCTCGTCCCTTTCCGTGTCGGCATCCATTGCTCGACATAACAGGAGTGCGGCGGGCGGAACAGCTTCACCATTTGGGTTGCGATCACATCGGCATACTGCCGTTCGGTGACCGGCATGAAAATGCTGCCCAACAATTGCTCAGCGGATTTTCCCACCAGTTCACAGTACGCGGGGTTTGCGTAAAGTATACGACCTTCAGGAGAGATCTTGACGATAAGATCCTGCTGGTGTTCCACAAGCTCGCGAAATATATCGTCAGCTGGCTCCATATCGGCACTACCGCCCGCACCATCGTATCAGGTATGTTCCCCGATGAAAAGAATGGGATGCATCAGTTGCTAGAAGATCTGTCTGTGAGAGTATTAATGTTGAACGATATTGTCAGGAAAAAGAGGATGTAATACCTGTCATGAATGCAACAGGAACGGGGTTCCTGAACTATGCCTTCACGCTGATCTTCTGCTGACCATAGGGATATTTTGTTTGACGTGCATGATTCTGAGTGTCTTCCGGTATCTTTACAACAACAGCGCTTCGGTCCCTGCCATACATCACTGCCCGCAGGGATTTAAGCGAGACTGTAAAGCTGCCACCGGAAAAGAGATCAATATTGAGCGCCTTTCCTGAACCTGACACCTGTGCAAGCCCGCCGACGCTTCCCAGATAATATTTCCAGTTGTGTGCAAGGGATTCCACCTGCACATGGATTCTGCCTGCCAATGCCCGTGCAAGGTCAGCAAGCCGGATCGCAAACCGGTCGCCCTGAATATGCAGTTCTATGACCATGTGGGGTTTGCCATCGGAATCGTACGCGATACACCCCGTTTTCTGGAAATACCCTGATTTTTGCATTATACCCGACCACCTTTTAGTCGTAGTATGGCGTTGCCGGACTGTGTATTTAAGCGTTCAATCTGCGCGGTGTGAAAGTGATGAGCATGGGGTTAGTGGTTGGCGTTAAAATTGAAAGAGAACAGCGAGGGGATTTATGTTTTGCGGTCCATGCAGGCATTCAGTACATCTTCGATAAAACCCAGCGTCCCCTCGATACCGGCAATCGGGCGTGATGCAAGCCTTACTTTTCCCCGCAATGGCGGTGTGAGCCCCACAAATGCCGCATCCCCGCACACGGACCGTTCAAACGAGGACCCGATGACAAGGTCGGGTTTATGTTTTTCGATAAGTGCCTTCACCTGATCAAGCCCCTCCGCCCGTACAGCCGCAAACGGATACTCTGCCGGGATAGTTGTACGGGTCCCGATGCAGGCAATCTCTGCGTCAAGACAGGATCGGAGGGTGTCAGCGGCATATGCTGCATAAGATGCCCATGAAAGGACTGCTACACGGGGTGGATCGAACCTGCGAAGGAACTTGTCACATACCTGAATTATTCGGTTCTCCTCACGTGCAATCTCGTGCAGCACCGGGCCGATATCTGAACCATCAAAGGTATTGCCTATCCGGCAAAACGTATCACGGAGTTCATTTATGCCAAGCGTACCGCCAAGGTTCTCCCCAACACCGCTGGCGATATCCCGGTTTGTCCCTATCGTAAACGGGGACGCTTCCCGGACCCTGCCAAGTACATCCGAACAAAAAACCGTTGCAACCGGGACATTGGCTTTGTATAATAACCGGGAGAGTTCCCGCACATTCCCCTTATAAAAGGGGTCAAAGAGGCATGCCCCGTCGATATTCACACCCGTATTTTCTGTGTCGATCCGGGGCCTGAGGGCAGAGAGCGCTGTGCGGTATCCAGCTTCAAAATCACCGGAAAATCCCGGGCTGTCGACAAGGAGGACATCATATGAGGAGAGCACCGCTTTGATATCCTCGCCAAGAATTGAGGGGACGCACGTGGTCAGGACTGCAATCCTCTGACCGGATGACGCGATGTCTTCAATCACCTGTACAAGACGCTGCTCTGACCCGAAGATGACCTCCTCTTCAAGGATGAAGGTCCCGTGGAGCGGGGCGTGGAGCAGAGTGGTGGGATAGTAATAACAACCGCTTGATCCATGGATGACAACCGTCATGCCATCGAACCCGGCAAGGCAGGCTGCCGCCCCGGTCATCGCACAGGGCCAGAGAGGATTTATGCATTCAGGCATGGATCGCCCGCCTCCATCGGTGGAGCATCCGTTGAATTCCTGCTGTACCCACCGGGGGGTCTAAGGGTACCGGGACATGGCATCCGGTATCTGAAAATCCCATATCAAGGGCGGATGTCACTTCGCGGACAATCGAATAAACCGGCGATGTCATTTTTAATCCATTGGGCGAAATACTCGAACCGGCAAGGTCGGAAAATCCGTTAAGCACCTCTTCCTGTAACGCAATTTCATCGGCGACTGCAGAACGAAACGGCACCCTGCCTGCTGCTGCCGCCATTTCAAGAAATTGGATAGTACCGGCAAGGCCGGCAGGAAATGACGGGATGTATGCTGTCCCAAAACGGACCTTGAGATGGTCACCAACAGGGCAGGCTCCCGGATCCCGGAGCACATTGAACGATGCCCGCCCGATTTGTGCAATATCTTTGTCAGAAATATTATGAACGAACCGTGTATTCACGAATAGACCAAGCACAGACAGCAGGCGGGATACTTCTTTAAAGTTCTCTTCGACCTCAAATTCAAGATTTTTTTCACCGATTATGTTTACCGTGCCCTCGGAACTCCGGGGTTCTGCCATGTCCGAGAGCGTGCACAGGGCATTGTTTACCCCCTTCTCAAAAACGCCCCCGAGAAACCCTCCTGTCGGAACCGGAATGACCGGGACCCCCCAATCCTTCCGGCACACCGCACCGGCATCATCGCCGATTGTCTCAGCAATGCAGGTAGACAGCACAAAAATGCATGACGGGGAGAGCGATACTGCATGGGAAAGCGCCTGTTCCAGTGCTGCCTCTCCACCGAAAATAATCTCTTTTTCCAAAAGCCCGCTTGACTGGATTGCCGGTGCCCCGATACCATCGTGTTCAAGCGAGGTGGCATGCAGGAGGGAGAAATTATGGTGGGCACATCCCCGGGGACCGTGCACGACACTGATGCTGTTGCGCACCGATGTGGTGACGGAGAGCGCCCCGGTGAGCGTGCACCCCTCAAATCTGGAGGTATTCAAGGGCAAGGGCTTCAAGCTCATCAATCTCAAGAGGTATCGGTATGGTGAATGTGGTGTTCTCCATGACCCGCGATGCAAGCGTCCGGTACCGCTGAGCCTGTTCTGATGCCGGGTCATATTCGATCACGGTCTGCTTATGGATCTCTGCGATCTGGACAGCCCTGTCCCGCGGTATGTACTGCACGAGTGAACTGTTCACCCGGCGTGCAAATTCTGCAACGAGGTCCTCCTCACCGGGCATGTTCTTCGCATTGCAGATGACCCCTGCGAGACGGCAGGTGCTCTTTGACCGTTGCGAAAGGCGCCTGATGGCCTTGCAGATATTGTTTGCTGCATACAGCGACATGAGCTCGCCGGAAGTCACGAGATAAATTTCCTGCGCATACCCCTCACGCATCGGCATGGCAAAGCCCCCGCAGACCACATCGCCAAGCACATCATAGACAATTACATCACCGGTCAATGCCCCGAACTTCTCCAGCAGCTGGAAGGTGGCGATGATTCCCCTGCCGGCGCACCCGACACCGGGTTCGGGTCCGCCTGCCTCAACGCACCGGACGCCATTGAACCCCGTGTAGACAACATCTTTCTTAAAGACCTCAGCATCCCCGCGTTCCCGGACAAGGTCCATGACGGTCGGAATAAAACTGCCGTGCATCAGCATCCGGGTGCTGTCCCTCTTAGGGTCACACCCGATCTGGAGGATATCGAGCCCCTGAAGGGAGAGCGCTGCGGAAAGGTTTGCGGACGTCGTTGACTTCCCTATCCCTCCCTTACCGTACAGGGCGATCTGTTTCATCGTGATCCTGTTGGCGGGCAATTTATATTAGATCTCCTGATGTTAACTTAAGAAAAGTTGCGTAACAGGGCCCCATCAGCCACATTGCCTGACATCATTCAGGACCGCGGAACAGGGCGACCATGAGCATGACGACGGGGATAACCTCGAGCCTTCCCACCCACATGAGGCCGATAAAGATCCATTTCGAAAGGACCGGCATCTCGTACGATACGTAGCCGGTACTCATGCCACAGGTCGAGAAAGCAGAGACGGTCTCAAAGACAATATCGGTGGTGGAATACGAAGTGATGTGGAACTGAAGCACGCAGAGGGTCGCAATAAAGATCATCGTTACCGAGAGGATAATGATGAGCATGTTCTTCGCGGTCTCAAGTTCTGCCGTGGCTTTCGGGATCACCTTCCCTTCAATCCGGAGCGGGATGAGGACTCTTCCGCTCACAAAAACCCGTTTGAACCACCAGAGAAGACCACGATAGGCGAGCGCGACCCTGTTGAGTTTGATCCCTCCCGCAGTGCTGCCTGACGCACCCCCGATAAATATCAGCATAGTCAGGAGGAGGAGTGTGGTACTTGCCCATGCATGCGGGTTCGCATTCTGGAATCCCGTGGTGGTGAGGGCAGACACGGTCATGAAAAGGCCCTGCTCAAGTGCGATGAAAAAATTCAGGTTGTCAAAAAAAAGGAGGTCTGCCATAATGACAAGCACCCCGATGAATGTGAAAAGGAAAAAGAGTTTGACCTGCTCATCACCAAACAGGCTCAGGCGCCGGTTCTGGAAGATCAAAAAGTAGAGTTTGAACGGGAGTGCACCGGCGATCATCACCGGGATCAGCAGGAGTTCAAGGGTGATGGACTGGTAATACTGTATCCCCTCCGGATGTAGCGTAAAACCCCCGGTGGAGATGGTTGTAAGGGCGAGGTTTACTGATTCCCATAATGACAGGCCGGAGAACAGGATGAGCCCGATGGCAAGGAATGTGAGCAGCGCATATATCCTGTACAGGGAACGCCCTGTAGAGATCACTGCCGGCATAAGCGGTTCGTCCCTGCCTTCAGTACGGAGCAGTTTTGTCGTAAATAGTCCGGAACTGCTCGCCATCGCTATGGAAAAGGCAATGATCCCGATCCCCCCGATCCACTGCATATAGGAACGCCAGAATAGCAGGGTTTGGGGAACAGTATCCAGTGCCCGTATCATGGTAAACGCTGTACTTGTCCATCCCGCCATCCCTTCAAAGAGGGCATCGGTAAAACTCATATGAAGCCCGATAACAAAGGGAATCCCACTGATCGCGGCACAGGCAAACCAGAAAAGGGCGACAGAACACATCGCGGTTGAGAGCCTGTGCTCCCGCTCGCTGCGCGGGAGGCGTTTTAAAATAATGCCGCAGAAAAAGAAGAGGAGTGGCACCGCCGCCATGGGGATAAGCATAGACCACTCGGCAAAGAGGACCGCCACGACAAGTGGAACACAGGTAATGGGAGCGACAAAAACAAATGTGTCACCGAGATCTACGGCAATTGTTGAGAGAAATGCGATCCTCTTCATTGCACAAGGATAGCTTCTGCTCATCTATGAGTTTTTGCTAAAACGGGAATGCCCGACAGAGCTTTTCAGGCATGTCTGGCAAAAGACAAGCTGTACGAGTATGAGAATCGGGTGATTTTCATCGCACATCTGGCGAAGAATGAGCCGGATGGGTATGAGAATCAAAGAATTCTCATCGCACGTCAGATGAAGAAGTCAGAACTTTTTCAAGCCAAATAGAAGAGTGATTTTAGGATCAGGGCTTGTTTGTCCAAAGCCCGTGTACGTTGCAGTAAGTACGCGCTTTTGCATTCACGTCGTTTATGCAGAATTCCGCCTCGGGCTTCTCACCTGGTTTTAACCCCCTGATATATACGGCATTCCCGCTGCGCACCTCAATCCATTCGATGAAATGCTTTTCCTCCATCGGGTGTGGGATAGAACCGATCCTGACAATGATCCCGTTCGCCGATTTCTCAACAACCGGGACATGCTTCTCTTTGCCTGCATCCGAAGTCCTCTCCTGCTGTAGTGTCATGGGTTTGCCGCAGCAGACGAGAGTGCCCCCCGATGCATGGACTACTTTGATAACATTCCCGCAGACCTCACACTTGTACACTTCAAACAGTTTTGTCATACAAATCCCTCATGTTCATACGATATTGATTTCCTTATGTTTCTTTAAGATATCGTCCGCAAGCCGTTCGAGCCCTTTCATTGCCGCCTCGTCCGGAAGTCCTTTTGCGATGACCGGATCAAGGATCTCCACGTTGACATGGTCCAGCATTTTAACAATGCCCTCAACCGCTTTGCCCCCCCATCCATATGACCCAATCACCGATGCAAACCGCACCTTTGGTCTGAGAAGGTTTGCCAAATACGTGGCATAGATTGCCTGCGGGTGCGGGCCGAACAACAATGTGGGTGTTGCAATCACGACTGTTGCGGTGTCGACAAGCGACATTGCTAGTTCGCCCACATCGGTTCTCGCGAGGTTAAAAGGTTTAACTGTGATGCCCCGCGCCACCAGTGCTTCAATGAGCTGCTCAACCATTTTCAATGTGCTGCCGTGCATTGAGATATATGGGATTACCACTTCATTTTTTACGGTATCTGCCGTCCAGTCGCCATATGCATTGAGGATGAATGCGGGATCGCGGTAGATCGGGCCATGGCTGGGCGCGATCATGGCAATGGGGAGTGCCCGGACCTTTTCGAGGTGTCCTTTGATGCTCCCCCGGAAGGGCATCATAATCTCGGCGTAGTATCGTTTTGCGGAGATATATGTTGCCCGTTCATCCTGCATAAACAGGTCGCTTGATGCGACATGTGCGCCAAAGAGGTCGCAGGAAAAGAGGACCCGGTCCTCCTTCAGGAAGGTGACCTGGGTCTCAGGCCAGTGCGTCCACGGGGTCAGCAGGAATTCGAGGGTCCGGTCTCCCAGTGAAAGGGTCTCACGGTCAGCGATTACCTTAAACCTCTCCGGCGGTACATGGAGCAGGGCAACGAGGAGGTCCTTGCATTTTTCATTGGTGACTATGACAGCATCCGGAAAGAATTCGAGGATCATCGGCAACGAGCCGGAATGGTCCTGTTCTGCGTGGTTGATGATGATGTAATCTATACGTTCAACACCCTTCCTGACCAGATTGCTGATCAGCTCATACTCCTTTGCAGGGTCAACAGTATCGATCAGGGCGGTCTTCTCACTTCCCCTGATCAGGTAGGAATTGTAGCTCGTACCGTTGGGAAGCGGGATCAACTCGTCAAAAAGCCGCCGGTCCCAGTCGATTGCGCCAACCCAGAAAATTCCGTGGCAAACCTCTCGTGCAACCATTTATGACCTCTCTTAAACCTTCTCAAATTTGTCTTTACCCGAGAAGCAGACCGGGCACGACCAGTCAGCCGGGAGTTTCTCAAAGGGGATGCCGGCCGGGATATTCTGCCCGGGCTCGCCTTGTGCCGGATCATAAACATGCCCGCATATTGTACAGGTGAATCGGTCCATAAAAATCCTCAACTTTTTCTTTTAGAGAATAGGAAAGGGTCTTCAGATAATCATTTCGATGGTGCACATGAATTGAAAGACTGAAGACCCAAAAAAACCTCACTATGAAAGGACTATGCTACCTGCAACCCCTTTTTCACTGATACTGATACCAATGAACCCACAATAGTCATCAAGGCAATAATATCTGTTCTCAGATCCCATGGGTTTTTTTATTGCAAAAAATTGGATAATCAGGACTTATCATTCAAATCCGGCATTAAAAAAATCCGGCCGAAATCGTAGCGGTTACGACATATGTTCAAATAAGATCTTAACACCTATGCCGATCAGGATGATGCCCCCCAGCAGTTCAATACGGTTGCCAAAAATGCACCCGAGCCGCTTGCCAAGGAGGACGCCGAGAAATGAGATGCAGAAGGTAACTGTCCCGATAATAAGGGCGGGGGCAATGATATCAGTATCAAGAAACGCAAACGAGAGCCCGACTGCGAGGGCATCCATGCTTGTCGCCACTGCAAGCAGGAGAAGGACAGATAGTGAGGGCAGGGATGTATTCCGTTCACATTTTTCACCTTCAAGCGATTCATAGCACATCTTTAAACCTATAAAACAGAGGATAAGGAATGCAATCCAGTGGTCAACTCCTGAGATCATCTGGACAAATGACATGCCGGCAACCCACCCGATTACTGGCATGAGCGTCTGGAACCCTCCAAAAAAGAGTGCCATCAAAAGGGCAGTCTTAAGACGGTCTTTTTTTAGTGAGATCCCCCAGGCGATGGATACGGCAAGGGCATCCATCGAGAGCCCCGCTGCGATCAAAAGAACAGTGGTAACATCCATCACAAGTTCCTGTACAACAACGATCCGAAAATATTAGAGGACTTTGCCATAAATGCAATTTCCGGATTGTTTCCGTTTCTTCAAAAGATTGGACACCGTGGAACAGGAGATTTGACACCAGCGGCGTTATTCTGGGATCTATCCTTCCTGATATGGATTTTGCATCTTTGATGGAATGAAATACGCCCTTATACAGTCGCTTTATCACTTCAACGACTTCAGGGAAGATCATCTCACTGGGTTAAGGAATAACTATCTTAACCTGTTTTTTCACCCCTTGTCGGTAGATATTCATAACCACTTTACACTGAGAGCGCGGACAATTGACCAGATAGAGGGGTTCCTATTTGGAAATGATCCTGATACTGGTGAACCGCAGTCAGGTCTTTTCCTTGATGAGCATGCCGACAAATGTGCCCATCGCAAACCCGCCCCCATATACAATGCATGAGGCGATGTTGGTGAGTTTGTTCATCACCTGCCCGATGGCAAGAAGCCAGATGATCACTTCAAAGAAACCAATAAGCGGGGCAAGATACCTGACACCTTTTGTGATGAATATCACGCGGATCGTCCCGAGACTCACATCGCAGATACGGGCACAAAAAATGAGAACCGGCAGGATAACCCTTTCAAAAAGTCCTTGTCGATGTTAACGAGTCAGGTATTTCTGTTAATTTCGGATATGCTGACCTAAAAAATAGTTTTTGGGACTTATTCTCTATGCTGTTGCGTTCCTGATATTGAATTTGCTCACTGCGGTGCCGTTTTGCTTGTCTTCAATATTTTTCACTTCGATGTCCCAGAATCCTGTTACCGTTCCACTTGGAATTGCCGGAAGATAACAGGTAATCTGAGTTGCAGAGGTCACCTTGGTATTCGTGCAATCGAACTGGTTACTCCCATTGTGAAAGATTACCTTTGCCGGATCTTTGAAACTGCTCCCGGTGATGGTAAGGTCGAGCGATTGACCAATCATTCCCTCCGCAGGATTAATTCCGGCGACAACTGGACCCGGAGTATTGATGGTAAACCCGCTTGTCAGTGTTGCTGACTTCCCGTCCGGATTTGTGACAACGACGGTATATTTCCCCTCTTTGAGGTCATACAGGTTGAAGGTACAGGAGATGGATTTTTCACCGACCACGACATTTGTAGCAGCGACCGAAGACAAATCCGTCCCCATTAGCTTCACCGTCGCACCCGTCCGGAAGTTGGTTCCTGCAAGGTTCGTGATGCTCACACTAAACCCGGATGTCCCGGTATTGGGAGTGATGCCCGTTATTGTCGGTTCCGGGCCTGATGTGGTCAGAGTTGCAGTAGGGGTTGCCGTTAGAGTTGCAAGAGTGATAGCGGAAATCGAGCTTGTGTGGAATATTTTAACCGGATATAATTTCTCCATGACGGAGCGATCCGCAAGTTCCGTTTTATTATCCTTCCGGTACCAGGTTTCCTTTAATGATCTGAAGATGAGAGCACGTTCGTAATTGTCGGTCTTTGGATCGTATTTGATGATCAGCCAGTAGGTGTCAACAGAAGTTGCAGTCTTTGCTACAATATCGCCTGCGATAAATTTCGGCTGAACAGGCATCGTCGTGGGAACCGGTGTTGCAGTACCGGAATCGGACTCGTCAGAACAGCCGGCACACAACACCCCGACAATAAGCATGCCAATTATCAGGAAATGATACTTCATTGAAATTACCCGGTATATCGTTCCGGCCATATCCATAATTATTTTGTGTTCCCAATCGATTCACCCGGGATTTTTCATTTGGATCAGCCTCACATGGAGGACCAATGTCGCCCCTGAAGATTTCTTTATCTAATTTTTGTAGTGAGATAATCACTGCATGATAAAAAGGAAAAAGGATGTTGATCACGTTACAGTGATGTAATTTGACATCGTTGCAGTATTACTGCCAACGGCATTTGTCGCCGTCAGTGTAACGGTATAGTTACCTGCACTTGTATATTGGTGCGACGGATTCTGGATGCTTGATGTTTCGGCATCACCAAAGTTCCATGCCCACGATGTCGGGGAATTGGTCGAAGTATCTGTGAATGCAACCGTAATTGGGGCAGTTCCTGATGTAGGTATACCTGTAAAGCTTGCAACAGGTGGTGGCGTCATTACCGTGATATAGTTCGCCCTAGTCTGGGTGTTGGTCCCGGTCCCATTACTCACCGTTAAACTAACAGTATAGGTACCCGCGTCCGGATACGTATACAGCGGGCCCTGTATGATTGACGTATTGCCATCTCCGAATATCCATAACCATGATGTTACCGGCCCGGTAGATACGTCCGTGAACTGCACTGCCAATGGCTTGTTCCCTGATGTCGGGTTGCCGGTGAAACTCGCTGTCACCGGTGCTGGTGTCAGGGTTGTGACCGTGATATAGTTCGTCCTTGTCTGCGTATTGCTCCCGCTCCCGTTGCTCACCATCAGGCTCACGGTAAAGGTTCCGGCATTCGGATATGTATATAAGGGGTTCTGTGTGGTTGAGGTATTGCCATCTCCGAATGTCCATGACATTGAAGTTACCGGCCCGGTAGATGCGTCCGTGAACTGAACCGCCAGCGGCTTGTTCCCTGACGTCGGGTTGCTGGTGAAATTCGCTATCACCGGGAGTGGCGGAGTCGTCGTCGTATTTGTGATGCTGAAACCACTTGCCAGACTCTCCGACTGACCATCCGTATTGATCACCGTCACGTTCCATGCACCGGTCGCAGCACTGGAGGGGATGATAAACTGGCAGGTGATATTGGACGAAGAGACGATAGTGACGCTAGATCCGGCAATCGATGCGGCACCTCTCTCCAACCTGACGGTTGCACCGGAGCGGAAGTTGGTACCAACAATGCCTGTGATATTCAAGGTGCTTCCTGCACTACCAGAACTCGGGGTGATGCCGGTGACGGTCGGCGCTGCCAGCGGGGCGGTGGTTGCGGTGACCGTTGTTGAGGTTGTAACAGGCACGGTTGTCGCAGTGACGATCGGCACCGCTGATATTGAGCTGACATGGGTGACCTTTGCCGGATAGAGCTTTTCTGTCGTGGCGCGGTCTGCCAGTTCGGTCCGTTCATCCTTCCGGTACCAGCTCCCGTCGGATTTTTTATACACGAAGGCACGTTCGTATTTGTCGGCTTTTGCATCGTATTTTACGATCAGCCAGATGGAGTCCGTTGACGATGCGGTCTTTGCGATGATGTCCCCGGCAACAAATTTCGGGCCAACAGCAGTAGTCGTGGGGACCGGAGTCGCTGGTGACGTTTCCCCGGAACAGCCGGCAAAAATGGCGGAGAGCACCACCAGTCCTACCACAAGAAACCAGAATTCTGCCTTTTTCCTCATACATCATCCTTTTTTTATATTCAGATAATCGTATCGAAATTTTCCGCACCCGAACTCTCCGCTCACTTTTCATCGGTTACCCTTTATGGTACCGGGGGGGATGAACGGCCCGGGGGTCCGGTAATTACTTGGTAAGAAGGTGTGGAAATATAATATTACGCGGCCGGGAAAATTGGAATAAAACCCCCGGTTTTAAAAATACAGCCCGAATTTTTGTCTGACGCTACCTTTACATGGTTGTACTGGATCTGGTATGTGGTGATGCCATGAGGAAAGCAATGGGTGAAACCTACTCAAATGCCGGAATCCTGAAAAAGACCGGCAACGGGCTTGTGATGGACATTGCGGGCGCTGAATTTTTCGTGCTTAAAGAAGATCTCAGCGCACTTATGCGCAACCAGATGGCAGACGTCGTGAACCATGAGGGGGAAGAGGAAGGGCTGAGCTGGCTGTCGCCTTTAATATCCAGTAGAAAGAGGGATATGACCGCGCTCATTGACCACCATATCTATATCGTGAATTATCAGGAATTCCACCGGGTGGTCCAAAGGGACCAGCGCCAGACGGTCATAAAGGAGTACCACCCGCAGGAACTTTGGAGTGCCAGAAAGTAACAGATTTTTTTGGAATTTTTAGTACTTTAATTTACAAAAATAGTGGATTTGTGAACATACCAAAATGCCTGTCACAGGCGGGAATTGAGGAATTCTGCAATGACCACTTCCCGGTCTGCCTTTTCGTGAGGCTGCAGGGCCATCCGGTCATCGAACGTCGGGAAAGACCGTTGGTAAAACAGGCCAAGCGCAATCGGGTTATTGTTGTTATAATCCCATTCACGCGCTTTTTCACAGGCGGCAGAAAAATCCGCCCGGTCATACTCCGGGATCTCGCAGGCATGGGCGTTATAATAGTCGGCCATCGGAAAGAATGTCGCACAGATCTGAAGAATATCGATGCATGCAAACCCATGGTGGTCAAGCCCCCCGCGGATGAGGATCTTTAGCTGGTCCATTTTTTTCGTATAGCCTCGTGCGACATATGTCGCACCACTCGCAAGCATGAGCTCCAGCGGGTTAATCGGATACTCCAGGGTTCCCGCCGGTGTTGAGCGCCCTGCAAACCCCAACGGGGAGGTGGGGGTGTACTGACCTGTAGTCAGGCCGTAGACACGGTTGTTATGGACAAGGACAGTGATATCGATATTGCGTTTGGCGGCAAAGATGAGGTGGTCAAGCCCCTCGGCATATGCATCCCCGTCACCAACACAGCAGATTACGGTCAGATGCCTGTTTGCGAGTTTGATTCCTGTTGCAACAGGAATTGCCCTGCCGTGGATCGCGTAGAAGCTGTTGATATTCAAGTAGTCGGCGATCTTTGCATGACACCCGATTCCTGACACAAGGACGATATCATCTAGGCTCTTCCCCTGAGATTCCAGATCGGCCAGGATGTTCTTGAGCGCGTGCTGGATGGTGAAATTTCCACAGCCCGGGCACCAGGTATTCTGGGTACTGGTTACGAGCTGGCGCCCGGTCATGGGATCACTTCCTTGATTCTGGAACGGAGTATATCCGGAGTAAGCGGGCGCCCGTCGTAATGAAGTACCATGGCATCAACAGGTATAGTATTGAAGCGCAGGAGTGCCGCAAGCTGTCCCGTTGCATTCTCTTCGACTGCAATCAGCCTGCCGGCCCCCTGCATCGCATCCCTGAATTTATCCGCCGGGAACGGGGACATGACAACGGGCTGTATTACCTTAAGCCCCAGCTCATCCGCAACTTCACAGCAGACTCCTTTCGTGGAGCCCCAGCAGGCAATCGCAGTTCCGGCATCAGGCAAACCATGGAAAAAGACCGTGTCATAGGTCTCCATTTCCCTGGAAAGCCCGGCTGCTTTGCGTATCCGTTTTTCGGTCATCCGGACAACAGATTCCGCCTCTTCGGTAGTGATGCCGGATTCATCATGGGCATAGCTGTTCACCTTGACCACTGCGTCCTTTGATCCCGGGAATGCCAAAGGAGAGATTCCCGATGGGGTGTCTGCATACCTGAGGTATGGCAATGTCCCGTCCCAGCCCACGGGTTCATCAGCCCCGATCTTAGAGAGTTGTAAGGCGTCGATGCTGTAGGATCCCTCAGACAGGGTCTTGTCAGAAAGGATAAACGCCGGGATCTGGAATTTTGCTGCAATGTTCATCGCACATGCAGACCAGAAGTAAGCCTCACCTGCGTCACCGGGCGCGACCACAAACCTCGGGAACTCCCCCTGACCTGCGTTCAGGATAAAGTGGAGATCGGACTGGGCAGTGTAGGTGGGAAGGCCGGTGGATGGCCCGGTCCGCTGCGACACCACGAGCACCAGCGGGATCTCCGCCATGCCGGCAAGGGAGAGTCCTTCGGTCATCAGGCAGAACCCGCCACCTGAAGTCCCCACAGCCGCCCGTTTACCGGCATAGGATAACCCGAGCGATATCAGTATCACCGCGATCTCGTTCTCAGGGTGGACCACGGTAATGTCAAATTGTTGGGCATGCTCGGCAAGGAAATGCAGGAGGCTGGATGAAGGGGTCATAGGGTACGAGACAAAAGCAGATAAACCCCCGGCAAAGAGACCCAGACCAATCGCTTCGTTTCCGGTGAGGATCGAATACCGCCTGCCCCCAAGGGGTGGTATCGGGCGGACGGTTGTAACCTGATCATATGCCCGTCGTGCAACCCTCAAATTTGCATCCACACCCTTGGGGATATGGGCGGAGAAGACATCAGAAACCGTGTCCCAGCCAATACCTGCTCCTTTGGCAAATCCCCCGATGATCGCAGAATTGCCCATGATAGCGGGCGCATTTTCATCATGGAGGATGGACTGAATCGAGATGCCCTGCCCGCCTGAACGGACAAGATCTGAATTGTAAATGGTCTCGGTTGTGTCCTTAATCCGCGAGGAATGCTTCCCAACGGTTTCCTGGCTGAGAGCAAGGACAAAGTCGACAGCATCCCGGTGCACACCAACCGGATGATCTGTTCCCCTGATAATTACAAAGTTATGACCGCCCCGGATCAGGGACGGGTAATCAAAATACATGTAGGTGTGATATCCGAGATGGTTGAGCAACTGGGTGACCATTGCACCGGCGCTGTTGATACCATCCCCCGCCTTGCCCCCAACGAGGACTGACACTTCCGTTGGCACTCAAAAACCCCCCTAACATTCTGGTGGAGGAGGAGACGGATATAGGTTGTCATGCTGCTCCTGCTGAAAGGATATGACGACTAAAAAAGATTCAGGATACGGGTTCTGATAGTGGGGATGCATACCGGACGGGTTTATTTTATTTGCACAGTTATGTTCAAATAGACGTGCGTCAACCATCAAAATATAAGAATAAGTGGATAACAGCCTCCCGTTGCCCGGACTGGATAAACTCCGGTAACCCGGATTCGTCCCGGGAGCATGGGTGACCACATTATGACTGCTATGCCAACGAGTGTGAAAGAATGAGAACCAACACGATGGTCCCGGATGTGAAAATTTATTCTGTCCACAGCAAAAGCGGAATGGATCTGCAGAGCCTGGTCAAAGCGATGCGGCATAATAATCTTGGCATCCGCTGGCGTGCTGCCCTCGTGCTGGGAGAGATCGGTGAACCGGCAATCAAACCCCTTGTCAAGGCTCTCAAGGGGGATGACAAGGATGTCCAGTGGCTTGCAGGTATCGCTCTTGCAAGGGTAGGGGAGCCGGCAATCCCTCACCTTATCCGTGCGATGACCGAGAAAGATTACGATGTCCGCTGGCGCGCGACGATCATTCTTGCAAAATTCGGTGAACCTGCGGTAGAACCGCTCATCGACCTCCTCAAGGAAGCTGAGAGCGACCTCAGGTGGCACAGTGCCCTTGCGCTCTCCCTGATCGGGAGACCGGCGGTCGGACCCCTCATCATTGCGCTCAAGGACAAGGACTGGTTTGTAAGGGTTAGAGCAGCATGGGCGCTTGGGGAGATCGGGGACAGCACGGCAGTCGATCCGCTTATCCAGTCGGTAAATGACCAGGACTGGTATGTCCGATGGAGCGCTGCAGATGCTCTCGGCAAGATCGGAGATAAAAATGCAATTAAGACCCTGATCGCCGCTCTTAAGGAGCCGGACTCTTTTGTTCAGGTACCGGCATCATGGGCACTGGGCAAACTCGGGGACTCTGCTGCAGTGGACGCTCTTGTCCAGTCGCTCAAGAGCACCGACTGGTATGTCCGCTGGGGCGCGGTTGAAGCACTCGGGAAGATCGGGGATTCGCGGGCACTGGAATTCCTTAAAAAAGCGCTGGACGATAAAGACGAGTATGTCAGGACTGCAGCAGAAGAAGCGCTCGAAAAGATGATGTCCTGATCATTTTTTTAATTTTCATCCTTTTTTTGGGATGAGCGTTTCGAGGATCGCTTTGATATTGGCAATCCGGTATGGTTTTGCGAGCACGCCGTTCAGTCCGAACTTTAAGGGATCTGTCATCATGGGTTCGCTGGTATACCCGCTGGATATGATAACCTTTACAGACGGGTCAAGGGCACGGAGTTTTCCAAATGTCTCCTGCCCCCCCATCCCCTCTGGTACTGATAGGTCAAGAATGACGAGATCAAACGGGCGCCCCGCCAATCGCTCCCTTGAGTATATCTCGATGGCCGTCGCCCCTTCTTGGGCAAATACAACTTCATAACCTAGAAAATTCAACACTTCTTTGGTGACATCAAGGATCACCTGTTCATCGTCCATCAGGAGTATTCTGCCTTTGCCGGTCATGCATGCCACTTAAATTAATATAATAAACAATCTTTTAACTCCTATAAGATATTTCCTTTTTAAAATCTGATAGTGAACGACCCTATAAAAAATGCCATGTATGAAATAGTCTGAAGGACTGGTCTGAACCAGAACGCACCAGCTGAGGCTGATTGACCGCAAGCTGTTTCATCTTCAGGGCAGATAAGGGAATCTGATAATACCCTCATTTCTTCTTTCGCAACCTGTCCGCTTCTTCCCTGTCCTCCACCCGCAGGAGGAACGTCCCATGGCAGGGTTTTGTATATGGAAAGATTACAAAATCCCCGTCAAGGCCGATTGTGATTGGCGGAACCCCGATGATATGCGTATCAAAGATTCTGAAACCCGGTTGGACCTCGACCGATTCCCTGCATTTTTTTTTGATATAGTCCCGGCACTCTTTAAACGAACTGCCGCTAAGGACTATTTCGTAGGGTAGGGATTCTATGCAGCCCATGGAGCCACCTCGTCCAGCATTTTTTTGAGCGGCATCGGGTTGTGCACCGCTTTTGCCGCGATGCTTATGCAGGGGAAATTGATCGATGCGACGATCTCGTCGTAATGCTCGCCGTAGATGATAGAATACAGGCGTGCCCTTGAGATTGCCCCCATCGTGGCCGCATAGCTCACGCCCGCATCGTTGTGGATAAAGACAAAACACAGGTCAAAGTCACGCTTTTTATCCATGATCTGGTCGATGGCATGGTCAAGGTCCAGCGCTTCGCCAAGGTAATGGCGTTTGGGATCGGCAACGACAAGAAGGGTGATTGCCGAGCGGTTGCCTGCCACGACTGGAATGACACCTTCCTGCCTGAGCCGGTGGATCAGGTAAAGTGCAATGCTCGTCTGCACCGGCACCTGCGGGCAACCGAGGACAAGCAATGCTGACCGTTGAGGGTTATCTTCCAATACCAGATCAACCAGACCCCTTTAATTCACAATAAATATCCCGTGGCAAGAAATAAGCCTGTTTGTTATGGCCTCGTCAGCCTGCAAACGGGATTTTTGCATCAGCCTCGAGTTTCCTCGTACACCCAATCAAGATACGGGGTGTGACCAGCGATGACCGGAATGGCGATGATCTCCGGTATCTCGTACGGGTGCATCTCCCGTATCGCGGTGATGACTTTTTTTACTTTTTTCCGGGTCGTCTTCAGGATGAGAAGCTGCTCCAAGTCATCGCAGAATTCCCCCTTCCAATGGTAGAACGACCGTACCGGAAGGGTGTTGATGCATGCAACGAGCCGTTTGTCAAGGAGAGCCCGTGCCATTTCTTCGGATTTTTCCTGCGGTACGGTTGAGAGGATCATCACAATTTCCGGAGACGGACTCATTGCCACTCACCTAAAACCCTGGCTGGTCCCATGCTTCCCATTTCCTGTAGCTCCGTTTTACGAGTATCCAGGCCGGCAGGAAGAGGAGGACCGCCGCAAACACATAGTACGGGTTAATGAACGCAAGCGCGATCAGGATGCATATTGCCACGCCGACTGCAACAAGATAGAGCAACAGGACTTTCGCGTCATATACGAGCACGCTCGGTGAGAGACCGGTGAGCCAGACGGTGACCGCAAGCGCATAAAATGATACCGCAAGGCACAGAACGAGCGCGGGGGCAAGGTACACCACCCCTCCGGACGCTACGCTGACAAAGACGATGAGTGCCGCAGGGATTACCTGAAGTACGGCAAAACTGCACATCTTGCTTTTCAGTAGCGAAGGGACATCAACCGGCAGACATGCGTACGAACTGAACGTATCAAACATGGTGAGCCAAGTATACATCGTCGAAGAGATCACTCCGGTAAGTATCGCAAAGAGGAGGATGATATTGCCCGGAGGAAGAAACCGTGCAAGCACCGAAAGGAGAAACCAGAGGAGCCCCAGCGGGATAAGAAAGGAGAAGAGGGTCTGCCCGATGAAGCTGCCGCTGCGCAAAAGGTCGATTAAATCCTTGGCAGCAAGAGGGGGATAGGGAAAGAATGACAGTTTTTTGGTCAGCGGAACAAGCGTGTTTTTAAACCTCCTTGTTGCATCCGCACCTTCTGATGTGAAAAGGAGAACCGCGATTGCAGAAGGGATGATCACGACAGCGCACGCGGTAAGGAGGGTCATCCATGAGAACGCGTAAAAGAGCTGCAGCGGGGGGAAGAGTGCAGCCGGGCCGATGCCGGTATACAGGGAGAGAGCAGCCCACCCGATGACCATGATTATAAGGAGAAAACCGAGCACCCGCTTCGACCGTGAATAGACCGTGGAGAGCAGGAAGATAAGGGCAAGACCGGTAAGAAATGCAAGGGTGAGTGTGAGGAGGAGGAGAAGGGGAAGAGAGAGGGGGACTGCAATGAACGGAGACGCGAGGGCAAAACCGGCAACAACCGGCAAGACCCACAGGATCAGGTAATAAACGGTGTCTTTCACAACAAAGGTGCAGAAGATTTCCTGTTCGGAGATGGGCAGACTTCTTGCAGAGTACGAGAGCAGGCTTGCCTGCCCGAACCGACGGTTCATCACCTCCATACCGAGAAGCCCGAATCCCCCGACCATAATACCGAGCAGAAGGAACATGGCGTGGATGATAATCGCAAGATAACCCGGCGGGACAACTGCCCGGAAGAGAGGAAGAAGAAAAGAGCCCATAAATGCAATCCCAAAGATCATCACCGGAAAGAGTGCAAAAGAGAGGCTCCCGAACATCGTGGAATGAACCCGCCATTCCTCCTTCATCATATTCGTGAAGAGCTTAAACATGACCATCCTTCTCCACGAGCGACAGGAAGAAGTCGTCAAGGTGCTGATTTCTCTCTTTTAATTCCGCAACAGTGCCGGAATGGAGAAGTTTCCCCTTGTGCAGGATCGCGAACCCGGAACAGATCTCTTCTGCGATCTCGAGGATGTGCGTTGAGATGAAGATTGTATTTCCCTTCCTGACATAGTCTGTAAGATACTCCTTGACCTTGTGCTGCATGATCGGGTCGAAATTAATAAGCGGCTCATCGATCAGCGCCAGCACCGGTTCGTGGAGAAACGCCTGGGTAAACATCAGTTTCTGGCGGGTACCGCGGGACAGGTCCTTACAGAGAACGTCCCTTTTATCACCGAAATCCAAAAAGTCAAACCACCAGTTCGCCTTCTTCTGAACATCCGGAATCCCGCGCACCTCTCCGACAAAATCCAGGTACTCGACGGAGGTCAAAAAACTAGGGGGGGTCTCCTGTTCGGGGATGATACCGACATGTTCCCGCACGCCAACAGGGTCTTGTACCACATCAATTCCGATTACCCTAGCCGAGCCGCTGGTGGGACGGATCTGCCCGGTCAGCATCTTGATCATCGTCGTCTTCCCCGACCCGTTGGGCCCGAGCAGGCCAAAGAGTTCTCCTTTTCCAACGGAGAGCGATATGGTATCGACTGCGGTCACATCACCGAACTGTTTGACAAGTCCTCTTGCCTCGATAATGCTCTCTGTTTTCTCCATAACGCTCATATTATTACTCTTTGCTAATAAGCGTATGACCTGCTCAACGATACACGTCTCACTACGTGAAAATCACTACGAAATTCCCGATACCAAAGATCGGTAAATACTAGAGAATTCAGCGCACATGATTTACTATCTATGTATGCAGCACGCATGAACAATCTCCCGCCGTACCTTTTTGCACGGATCGACGAGATGAAGCTTGAGCAGCAGAAAAAAGGCACCGATATCATCGACCTCGGGGTGGGAGACCCGGACCTCCCTACTCCTGACCATATCGTCGCCTCTCTCTGCAAAGCGGCTCATGACCCGGACAACCACCATTATCCATCCTATGCCGGCATGCCCGCGTACCGGAGCGCGGTTGCAGCCTGGTATAAAAAAAGGTTCGGCGTCGGGCTTGATGCAGGAAAAGAAGTCGTCGCTCTCATGGGTTCAAAGGACGGGATTGCCCATATCGCCGAGGCGTTTGTGAATCCCGGTGACTATGTCCTCTCCCCGAGCCCTGGATACCCGGTCTACCGGACCGGTACCCTCTTTGCGGAAGGGAGGGTGCATGAGATGCCGCTTGTCAAAAAGAATGGCTTTGTGCCAGTCCTTGATGAAATCCCGGAAAAAGTTGCAAAAGCGAGTAAACTCATGTTCATCAATTACCCGAACAACCCGACCGCAGCGGTCGCACCGGCAGGGTTCTATAAAGAGGTCGTGGACTTTGCCCGTGACCACAACATTGTAGTCGTTTCGGACAATGCATACTCCGAGATTGCGTACGATGGCTACCGGGCTCCTTCGTTTCTGGAGACAAAAGGGGCGATGGAAGTCGGCATTGAGATGCACTCGCTCTCAAAGACCTATAACATGACCGGCTGGCGGATCGGGATGGCGGTTGGCAATGCGGATATCCTGTCCGGGCTCGGGCGGGTCAAGACCAACGTGGACTCCGGGGTCTTCAACGCGGTGCAGCATGCGGCAATCACAGCCCTCTCCGGCCCGCAGGACTGTGTAAAGATGGCGTGCGATGTCTACCAGGAGCGCCGGGACGTAATGATCGCCGGGCTGCGTAGCCTTGGCTTTGATATTCCGGCACCGAAGGCGACGTTCTATATCTGGCTGCCGGTAAATGACTGCATGGCATTTGTGGCAAAACTCCTTACCGAGGCAGGAATTGTGGCAACACCAGGTGTCGGATTCGGTTCAAGTGGCGAGGGGTATGTGCGGTTTGCGATTACGCGCCCGGTAGGGCGGATCAATGAGGCGATTGAGCGGATGAGGAGGCTTTCCCTTTGAAACTACCCCCCCACCTCATGATACAAAAAGGTCATCTTTGCATCAGCGGGCAGGACTGCGTTGCACTTGCGGAGAAATATGGGACACCTCTGTATGTTACAAGCGAAGACCGGATTTGCGAACAGTTCGAAAACTACAGGAAAGCACTAACGGCCCGGTACCCGAAAGTGCAGGTCCTCTTTGCGGCAAAGGCAAACGGCAACCTCGCTGTGATAAGGGCACTTGCACAGCTGGGCGCCGGGGCTGATGTCTTCTCATCAGGCGAACTCCGCCTCGCGCTTGATGCCGGCATGAGCCCGGAAAAACTGCTTTTTAACGGCAGCTCAAAGACGCCCGAGGATCTTGCTCTCGCGGTGGAAAAGGGCGTAAGAGTCTCGGCGGACTCGCTCGATGAGCTCCACCAGCTCGATGCAGCAGCAAAAGCAGCGGGGAAGGTTGCGAAGATCGCGTTCCGCGTGAACCCGGCGCTCGAAGTGCCAACGCACCCGAAGATTGCCACCGGGCTTGCAACAAGCAAGTTCGGCATTCCCCATAAAGAGATCCCAACGGCGTACCGTGAGGCGCTTACATGCAAAAACATAAAACCAGTCGGGCTTCACTGCCACATCGGCTCGCAGATCCTTGATGTGGAACCGTTCGCCCGGGCTGCGGAAGTGATGGTGCGTATCGCCAGGGAACTGACAGACATGGGCGTGCAGCTCGAGTTCATCGATCTCGGCGGCGGGCTTGGCATTCCCTATCACCACGACACAGATCCTGCACCGACTCCGGAGGATTATTCTGCAAAGGTTGTCCCTGTCTTCAGGGAGGGGGTCGAAGCATGCGGGATCAGTCCTGAACTCTGGGTCGAGCCCGGGCGCTCGCTTGTTGCCGATTCCACCGTGCTCCTCACAAGGGTCAACTCAACAAAGAACGCTCACAAGAGGTTTGCCAACGTGGACGCGGGTTTCAACCTGCTCATACGTCCAGCGATGTACGATGCATACCATGAAGTGATAGTCGCAAACAGGGCAGATGCCCCCCTGTCGACAGAATACACCGTCACTGGTCCGATCTGCGAGACCGGGGACATCCTCGCACCGGACCGCAGGCTCCCCCCGGTTGCAGCCGGCGATCTCATCGCAGTGCTCGACGCGGGGGCATACGGGTTTGCAATGTCGTCCCAGTATAACTGCCGGCCACGCTGTCCAGAGGTGCTTATTCAGGGGACGCGTGCAGCTTTGATGCGGAGGGGCGAGACCATCAGCGACATCACTGCCGCCATGGAACTCCCTCCCTGGCAAAAATAGCAGGAGGTTTTGGCCCGTGCTCTTCCATTATGCTCTGGTCGATGACCTGATCACCCGGGAAGAGTTTGAAGAAAGGGTTGGGACAAAGATCGATTCATGCGGGGACCTTGTAGACGAGTCAACCGCCGCGATGCTTGTCGTAGGGGAACTGGGCAGGGCGCACGTCAAAATCCAGGGGCTGTCTGGTAGATCCAGCCTCTTTTCTTTTTTTGCAAAAGTCATTGATAAAACAGAACTGAGGGTGTTCGATCGCCCAGATGGCGAGAAAGGCGCTGTCGCAACTCTGCTGTTGGGAGACGAGACCGGGACCGTTCGGGTTGTACTGTGGGATGAACGGGCCGGGGCAGTTGAGGAGATAGCAAAGGGGGATGTTCTGGAGGTCATCGGGCGTCACTCGGGTAAAAGTGCAAAAGAGATCTATGCACTTGCGCTGCGCAAAGCAAGCTGCACAATAGAATGCAATGTACCGGAAGACAGTGCTGAAAGCCTGAGGGCGGAACCCGTTGACCTCGACGTGCTTCTCATTGATCTTGAAGAGCCCCGTCCGTTTACCCGGAAGGATGGTACGGGCGGAGAGATGGTGGAAGCGGTGATCGGGGATGCACATGGCACAGCCCGCCTTGTCGCGTGGACTCCGGAGGTACTTGCAGGCATCCTCCCGGGAGCCTCCATTCACATTACGGGTGCAAAACCGAACATGCGGGGAGAGGGGCGGGCGTACAGTATAGATGACAAAAGCACTGTGGCAGTCACGGATGCGCAGGTGTCCACCCCGCTCACCCCAATCGGCTCTGTGGGCGATCGGGGCACCTATTCTGTGCAGGGGGACGTAAAACGGGTACAGGAACCGCGTGCGTTCAAAACCCGTGACGGAAGGGCATCATGGGTCAGGAATATTATCATAACTGACGGCAGGGATGATATCAACGTCGTATTATGGGGGGAGAAGGCGCTGCTCCCAATAACTCCCGGCACCCTGATCGAGATTTATTATTCGAAAGCGAAACCCGGAAGGTTCCATGACATAGAGCTGGGGGTTGGCCGGGGCAGTGCCATCAGGATTCCGGAGATGCAGTCCGGTGAGATTGTTTTTGAAGGGACGGTAATTATCAGCAACGGGAATACCTTTATTGACAACGGGCGGGTGCGATATCTTGTTGAAGGGTGCGATCTCCCCCGTTGGCACGAGGTGCGGGTGAATGGGATGATGTCAGGGAACAGGATCAAGCCGGGTAATTTTGAACCCCTGACCGTTTCTCCAGAAGAGGTCAGGAAAAAAGCAAAAGACCTGCAGGATATGCTGGTCCGATAACACGAATTCACTTTCACGCTGCGCACTCCGAGAGCATATATGTATGGATTTAAAATGTTCTTGTGCCACAGGAGATGTTACACAACATGGCTGAAAAACCAAAAGAGATTGAGGACTTACCGGGTGTAGGCCCGAGTACGGCAGAAAAACTCCGCGAAGCCGGATATCTCACCATTGAGAGCGTTGCGACAACTTCACCGGCAGAGCTTGCCGAGATCACCGAGATCTCCGAAGCAACCGCAAAAAAGATCATCAAGGCAGCCCGCGAAAAGGCTGACCTTGACGGGTTCAAGACCGGAAAGGACATCTTTGAACAGAGAAAGGATGTACGGAAAATCTCGTTCCGCGTCCCCGAACTGGATACGCTGATGGGAGGCGGGCTGGAGACTCAGGCAATTACCGAGATGTACGGTGAGTTTGGTTCGGGTAAGAGTCAGATCGTCCACCAGATGGCAGTCAATGTCCAGCTTCCGGAAGATGATGGCGGGTTGAACGGGAGTGTCATCTACATCGATACTGAGAACACGTTCCGGCCGGAGCGAATCGAACAGATGGTCAACGGGCTTGGGATTGACGGGCTTGATGCCCAGGATTTTTTAAACAATATTCACATCGCCCGCGCACATACCTCAGACCACCAGATGCTTCTCGTGGATAATTCACGAGAACTTGCGAACGAACTCAAGGACAGCGATAAACCGTTCAAGCTCTTCATCATCGACTCGCTTACTGCCCATTTCAGGGCGGAATATGCCGGACGGGGCACGCTTGCGACACGCCAGCAGAAGCTGAACCGTCACATGCACGAGCTCTTCAAGCTCATTGATGAGCATAATGCGGTTGCGCTTGTAACCAACCAGGTGATGTCCAACCCTGCGGTCTTTTTCGGAGACCCGACAAAACCCATCGGCGGCAACATTGTCGGGCACACCGCAACGTTCCGGATCTACCTGCGCAAGAGTAAAGGCGGCAAACGCATTGCACGCCTTGTTGACAGCCCGAATCTCCCGGAGGGGGAGGCGCCGTTTATCGTTGAAGAGGCAGGTCTCAAGCCTTGTTAAAAGCACTCCTGACCGATATTGACGGGACGATCACCGATCCGTCCCGCCGCATCCACACCGCTGCAATTACTGCAATCCGTTTATTGCAGGACAACGGCGTAGAGGTTGTGTTTGCGAGCGGGAATACAGCATGTTTCATGGATGCGGTCTGTAAAATGACGGGTACCCGCGGGACATTCATTGCGGAGAACGGGGGGGTGTTCCGTATCGGGTATAACGGCCACCTGCACATTAAAGGGGATCAGGCAGTCTGCAAGCAGGCGCTGGGGTTGGTGCAAACCCATTATCTTAAAAAAGGGATAGAGCTGGATCTATACAGCCCCACCTACCGGTTTGCAGATCTCGCGTTTGCCCGGACAGTTCCGGTTAAAGAGGTGGAAAAAATTGTCGCAGGCCTGCCAGTCCGGGTGATCGACACCGGCTACGCAATTCATCTGCAGGCACATGGGACAGATAAAGGATCTGCTCTCGGAGCACTCGCACAGGAGATGAATCTTCAGGCATCTGATTTCCTTGCCATCGGAGACTCGGTCAACGATGTTTCAATGTTGAGAAAGGCAGGAACCGGAATTGCGGTTGCAAACGCCCATCCGGACACAAAGGCGGCAGCAGCATTTGTGACAAAAAAAGAATATGGCGACGGATTTGTTGAAGCAGTTGAAAAATATTTTTCTTATCTCCGTCCAAGGTAGCGGTCAACGACGATATAGTCCTTGATGTCCTTGACTGCCTCAAACGGGAATTTCAGGATCTTGTCATCCTCCATCTCATAATTTGTTGTGTCAAATGTCTGGTCAGGATGGATGAGCAATTCAATGACCTGCCCGGAATCAAAATCGACCCTGATATTCTTGAGGGTTCCGATGAGCTTCCCGTCATTGGTCATAACCTTTTTTCGTGAGAGACTGCGGGCAAATACGCGTGTCATAAAAAAATTGACGACGTATAAATATATAAAGTGTTCCTAAAAAGGGATTATTTCGGGCTTTTTCTGAATTTTTCAGGGATTACGGAGGCTTATTCGTTATTTGAACATTTCAGCTGCTATTATAACATCAGAACCTCTCACGGTCTTTCTGCCTGCATGATCTGACATCTTTTTTGCCTCTTTTGCAAGAAACACGCCGTATTCCTCCATAAGGTTGGCAAGTGTTGCTGTTGCATCGGCGCTGACACGCCCGGCACCAGCTTTTTTCATGATCCGTTCAACAGCGGATTGGGATAATTCAGTCATTTTAATTGCGTCCCCTTCTTTGGTTCACTTCTCATGGTATAAAAATATGTCACAACCCGTTCTTTATACCGATGGGAAAACCCTGATGATATCGGACTTGGTAAGGATCCCCACGGGTTTTCCGTCCTCAACCACAATGAGCCGGCCGATCTCCCGTTCCTTGAACTTCCGCACCACCTCAAATAGTTTTGTACTGGACGGGACTTCAACAACATCCGTAGTCATTACGGCAGATACCTTGCTTGTCATCGGCAGCTCGTTTCCAATCGCCTTGGTGATATCGCTCATGGTGATGATACCCCGTAGATTTCCCCGATCGATGACTGGCGCCCCGTGGATATGACAGTTATTAAATAGAGCCACCGCATCACGGATGGTGTCAGAGCTCTGCAGGGTTTTTAATGGCGAACTCATGTAATATTTTATTGCCTTTTTCGGGAGGGAGACCATCTCTGACGTGGAGATCAATAAAGACTGTTCCGCTTCATCCTTTCCAAACACCTCTCCCTTGATGACCAGCTTGTTTACCGGTGTCGGGCCAATGGCAATCTGGTCGCCAATCTCAAAAAATTTGGCGCTTCCGACCAGTTTGATGACCGCATGGCAGATATCGGGATGACAGAGGGTGGTGAAATCGATCTCCGTTACACTTGCCCCTTTTACGACTTCCCCGTTCCGGCTGATGCTGACTTCATAGTCACCCGCGGCATTACTCAGGTTGAGCGCTTTGTAGGCAAGGGCGGTGGGTATGTACCCGCCTTTGGGGCCGGGCACGCCATCGACAAGCCCGATTGTTTTTAATGCCTGCATCTGGTTGCGGACAGTGCCGGGGTTCCGCCGGATCACATCCGCGATCTCCTCCCCCTTGATCGAATGGGAGTGCTGGTAATAAAGCGTGATGAGAGTGATGAGGATATCTTTCTGGATAAGGGATAAGTCCATAACGATAAACCGTATAACGTTCCATAAATATATAGGTTGAAGATGCGTGGAGTTTGAAAAGCTACCGACGGTGCCAACGGCGGATGAGATCCTTGACCGGAGTTTTCGGCGTGCGGCAAAGAAGAGAAAAGAGAAGGTGAACAAGGACCGGGCGAATGAGGAGTTTGTCAGGGCTGTCAGCCATGCGATCCATGACCGTCTGGTGTATATCATCCGCGGTTTTCCGGAATTTGAAGAACTCCCTCAGTTTTACCGTGATATGGTGGAGATTTTATACGGCCTTGACCGGATCAAGCAGGCGCTGGGAGCGGTCGGGTGGGCAGCAAAACACACAAAAATGGTCGGGAGCGAGCTGGCATTCCAGTCAAGGAAAGCCCCGGACCCGCTCGTAGTGCGCAAGCGGGCGGTTGCCCGTCTCGCCTCCATGGTCCACCAGATCGACAAGGACCTGCTGTTTTTGAACGAGGTGCGCAATGTCCTGCGGCAGCTTCCTCATATCGATGATGCATTTACCATTGTGATTGCAGGGTACCCGAATGTCGGCAAATCGTCATTCATCCGCCGGGTTTCCACGGCAACCCCGGAAATTGCATCCTACCCGTTCACCACAAAGGGTGTGATTGTCGGGCACCGGGATACAGGAAGGGACCGGGTCCAGTTTGTCGATACCCCCGGGATCCTCGACCGCCCGGGTGACGAGCGCAACGCGATTGAGCAGCAGGCACTTTCTGCTGTAATGAATGTGGCTGACGTGATCCTCTTTATAATTGACCCGTCGGGACACTGCGGGTATCCCATGGAGGCGCAGCAGCACCTGCTCGAAGAAGTGAAAGGACTGGTCGGGATTCCCATCGTCATCGTTGCAAACAAATCAGATATCACCCGGACCGATCAGTATGATTCGATGTCAACGGAAAGCGGGGAGGGTGTCGATGAGGTGCTCGATCAACTTCTCTCCTACCGTCCCGCGCCTACAAAAGTGACGAAAGCGCCCACCCCAGGGCAAATCCGGTAAGCGTGCCGCCGTTGAGGGGCGGGAGCCCTGCCTGGGGGCGTCCCGAATTCACAAAATACAGGAGCACCACGAGCCCGGCCAGCGAGCCGATGATTGCACCAATGGCTGGCAGGTTGATAAATCCCAGCACCCGGTAGCCCTTCATAAAGACATTGGCAGACACGACGAGGATGGAGGGCATGATAAGATCGCCCATCCCCATGATGAATGCAGCCCGCTCTCCTCCTTCTTCCAGCTTCCCGATGCCCTCGCGTATGAACGAATAGTCACGCCTCTTGGGGATCACAAAGAGGATCGGTGTTTTAAGGTCGATGACCCCTTCAGCAAGCGTGATCATGTGTTTGGTCTTGTACACCGAGATCGCGTCGTAGACTGCAAGAAGAATCAGCAGGACGACAACCGGGACAATATCGAGCGAAACACCGAAGATGGATGCCACGCCCGCGGCGATGAGTACCCCGAGCGTATCGATCACGTACCATTCAGGGTATTTATAGAGCAGGACTGTCGCGCCAAGAGAGAGCGCGAGCATCAGCAGGACCGCGGCATCCGTCATGCCGATAGCGGTATTGACGATCGCCGAGAATATATAGCAGAACGAGAGAAAAATGGAGACGGCGATCACAAGAGCAATAATCTTTTTTAAGCCAAATCTGATGAGCAGGAGCAAAAAGCCGGTGAAGACCAGCAGGATGAGAACAAATATGCCGATGTTTGCCACTGAAGTTGGGTCCTCAAAGGCCGTGATGCCGGCTTCCTGCACCGGAAGCGAGAGGACGAGCGCCACAATCTCGACGAGAATCAGCAGCAGTGGCATGGCAAGGAACGGGATAAGTCGTTTGTAGTCCATGGGGTGTCTCCAGCTATAGTTAGCTTAATTACTGTATCTCCATCATCTAAAAGCATGGAGATTCGTGAATACTTCATTGATATCGTTCTCACGGTGGTCATGATCGTCTCCACCCTCGTGCTCATCCTCCGTTTCTGGCAGGACTTCACCATAGCCGTCGCTGCCATCCTCATGATGCTCTCGCTGGGCGGACTCTTTCTTTCCATGCACGTGAAGGTCAGGAAGCTTGAACGCAGCGTAATTTCGCGCGAGCGCGTGCTCCGCTCTAACCTCGAAGAGATCTCAAAGAGGATGGCGCAGAAGCATGACATGGCAATCACCCACCTCGATGAACTGATCGGTGAATATTCCAAACGGGTGTACCGGTAACTTTTTGTCTGTCAGCCGGGAGTGTTCATGGGCGTCGCACTTAGGGATATCATCATTGATTATAAATCGCCCGTGAGCTGGGACGCGCTTTCAGGTGTGGCAGCGATTGACGCGAATAACGCGCTCTACCAGTTCCTGACGATCATCCGCCAACCGGACGGCACGCCGCTGATGGACCGCACAGGGCGGGTGACGTCCCATCTCTCGGGAATCCTTTTCCGTACGACAAACTTCATGGAAAAAGGGATCCGGCCGGTCTTTGTTTTCGATGGAGTCCCGACCGATCTCAAGAAGGCAACCATCGACCTGCGCAGGAAGACCAGAACGGATGCACACGAACGGTGGAAGGATGCAGTTGAGCGCGGGGATGACGAGGAGGCATATAAGCAGGCGCGGGCGTCCACCCGCGTGGATGCGGAAGTGATACGGACGTCACAGGATCTCCTCCGGCTTATGGGCATTCCTTATCTCCAGGCACCCGGGGAGGGGGAGGCGCAGGCAGCGCATATGGCGGCAAAGGGGGATGTGCGGTATGTGATATCCCAGGACTATGATACGCTCCTCTTCGGGACGCCCACGCTGGTAAGAAACCTTACAGTGAGCGGGAAGCGGAAGATCCACGGGCGCACCATCACTGTCAATCCCGAACGCATCATCCTTGCCGACCTGCTTGGGGGGATGCAACTCACAAGGGAGCAGCTCATCGAGATCGGGATCCTTATCGGGACGGATTTCAATGAAGGGGTAACCGGGATCGGGCCCAAGACCGCCCTCAAGATCGTGCAGAAAGGGGAGTTTATGTATAAGTTACGGGAAAAGCTGCCTGACTTTGACCCGGAGCCTATCCGTGACCTCTTCCTCCACCCTGCGGTGACCGATTCCTATGACCTCTCATGGAACCGGCCGGATGTGGAGGGCATTGTGCAGCTCCTCTGCGGCACCTATGACTTTTCCGAAGAGCGGGTACGGAAGGTACTCGAAGGGTTCACCGTAAAGGCAGGGCAGAAGACGCTGGAAGGATGGTTTTAAACCTAAGATAAAAATTTCAGGAATAAGGAAGGCACTGGAACGAAGAAACCTAATTCCTCCACCATTAAGGAAACCGGCCCCCATATGAACACATATAAACCCCGGTAAGATGCATTTTTTATACCAGCATTGTGATCCGGTCAAAAATCACATGATTACCCGGTGACCTCCCATGCAGCTCCAACCCTGTAAAAAAACGTACAACCAAGAGACCCAGCGGGCATTACCGCTGAGTGAAACCCTTGCCCGGATCGAACCGAAAGTACCTGCAGCAGGGATAACACGGGTCGCCGACATCACAAACCTTGACCGGGTCGGCATCCCGGTCTTTTCCTGCATACGGCCGACCGCCGAAGACGGGGCGATTACGGTATACAATGGCAAAGGGGCCACAGTCGAGGAGTCCCGGATCTCGGCGATTATGGAAGGGATTGAGCGGTATTGTGCAGAGGTGCATGACCGCAGGGTTGAAAGGGGACATTATTACGAGATGTTCGGGAAAGGGCGGATCGTCGATCCCCGTGATATGATCCTCCCAAGCGATGCAGATCCTGACCAGATCCTCCCGTGGTTTGAGGGATATGATATTGTAAACGATGAGCAGGTCCTTGTCCCTGCACAGGCAGTCTTCCATCCCCTGCCTCCCCATTACCGCTCGCTGTTCCGTACCAACACCAACGGCCTTGCATCGGGAAACACCATGGAAGAGGCGATCTTTCACGCCCTTGCTGAAGTGATCGAGCGGGACGCATGGTCGCTTGTCGAGGCATCGAGAGACACCGGGCAAAACGTGATACATATTGATGATCCGCTCATCAACGACATGCAGAAGAAATTTGCCGATGCGCAGGTCGAGGTTACTGTCCGCGATATCACATCCGACATCGGCATCCCCACGATGGCGGCAGTCGCCGATGACGTGCTCTTAAAAGACCCCATCCTCCTCACCATGGGTATGGGGACACACACGAGCAAACGGGTTGCGGTCATGCGGGCGCTCACTGAGGTGGCGCAGAGCAGGCTCACCCAGATCCATGGTGCGCGTGAAGATACAACGATCGCACAACTGCGCAAGAAGATGGGATATGAAAGGGCAAAACGAATGAATGCGTACTGGTTTAAGGATAACGGGACAGTCGATTACAGCACGCTCCGTTCCTGCGACAGCGATGATTTCTTAAAAGATATCCGGATTATGACGGATGCCTTAAAAAAGAGGGGTCTGGACCGTGTCATTGTCATCGACCTGAGCCGGGACGAGATAGGCATCCCTGTCGTCCGGGTGGTTGTCCCCGGCCTTGAATCGTACGCGATGGACCAGGAACGCAAGGGGAACAGGGTAAAATATGCACAGGATCACGGTTTTTCTAGGGCCAAGTCTTGACCGAAAAGAGGCCGAGCAGATCCTTTCCGCCACGTATCTCCCACCCGCAAAGCGCGGCGACCTCCTCGCTGCTGCCAAAAATGGTGCAACCATCATCTGCCTGATCGATGGCGTGTTCCACCAGGAATCCGCCGTTGCCCACCGTGAAATTCTCAGTGCGCTACGGCAGGGCATCCGGGTGATCGGCGCATCAAGCATGGGAGCTCTCCGGGCTGCTGAGATGGACACGCTGGGTATGGAAGGCGTCGGTGAGATCTATCGTATGTATAAAACCGGCGATCTTGTCTCGGATGACGAAGTGGCATTAATCTTTGATCCGGTCACCGGTGCAGCGCTTTCAGAACCGTTAATCAATATACGGTGCGCCCTCAAAAAGGCCCGTGAGGAAGGGATCATCGACACGAAAGCCCATGACGCACTCCTTGCCGCAGCACGCTCCGTGTTCTACCCGCAGAGAACATACAGCCGGATTGTTGCGGTTACCGGCGACAACATCAATGCCGGGATGCGTGAACGGTTCCTGTCATGGGTCAAAACCGAACCCTGCGACCAGAAAAGGATCGATGCAATCGCTGCCCTGACAAGCCTGAGCCGGATCCCACCTGATAAAAAATAATTACTCCACTTTTCTCCAGACAAATAAAAACCGCTGGATCGCAGTGAAATGCCCGAAAACCCCGAACAGGACAAGGAGCCATCCAAGCCAGCTCAGCCCGTAAATGCTATAGGGCACAAACAGCCCGATGATCCCTACAACGAGGATCAAGACGAGGCGATCTGCCCGGCCCAGCAATCCGCCATAATACCGTCCCACACCGACAGCCTGCGCCTGCGTACCGAGATATGATGCCATCAGAACCCCGGTAAGTGCGAAAACGCCAATCTGCCAAGGAACCAGTCCCCCTGCGAAGATCCCAGTGATAATGAAGATATCCGCGTAACGGTCGACCGCATGGTCAAGGAAATCGCCCCTCGTGCTCTGGACCTTCATCTCCCGTGCCACTGCCCCGTCCATCGCATCGCAGAATGCATTGAGGGCGACTGCCACAATTGCCCATAACTCCACTCCGAGGTAAAACAGGAACCCGGCGGCAGCCGATGCAATGAGCGCCGCGATTGTAAAAAAGTTCGGCGTCAGCCTGCACCTGATTGCGATAGAGACCATCGGGTCGAACCAGACTTTTACATAAGACCGGTACTGGTCAAGTGTCACATTCCCGCCTCCACAAACATTGACCAGTCGATCCTGCCGAACTCTGCCGGAATCTCATCGTGTACGAACCGTTCAATCCGGGTGGCGCAATACGCCGGCTTGAGGGCAGTGGTGTCAATTTCAAGGATATGTGAGGGGTCATGCATATCGACCGTCTCGATCAGGCAGACATCCAGCGCTTCAGCCTCCACGTTCTCCGAGACCTTTGTTGCAGGGTAGTTCCGTTTCATGAGCCGTTTTTTCAGTTCGTCGGGGCGGCACCGGAGCACTACGACACGGTCGCAGGACAGCAGGTGTGAAAAATGACCTTCCACAAAACCGTCCACCCGGGGAAACTCGCGGGCCCACTTTACCGCATCGAACTCCTGTGTATGCCGGTCTTCGTCTTCTCCGGTGATATAGGGTTTTACCGTGTCAACGAGGCGGACAATCGTATGCCCGCGGCGGGCAAGCTCGTCTGCCACCATGGATTTTCCAGTGCCGGGTGTCCCGGTGATACCGCACATCATAAACCGTTAATCGCTGAAATGAAGAGTTCGTTCTCCCAGTCCTCCCCGATGCTGACCCTGATATAATGGTCGGGGAGCCCGGCAAAACTTTTACACGAGCGGACGATAACACCCTTGCGGGCGAGTTTCTCTACCATCTGATCACCGGTACAGGGAGATACATCCACCATCACGAAGTTTGCGTCAGACGGCATAACCGGGTACTTCACTTCATGAGAGAACAGTCTTCTCCACCGTTTCACCTGCGCGATGTAGCGCGCCGCGTGCTCCGAATCCGCAATCGCGTGTGCAGCTGCAGCAGCGGACACAGTATTGACCGTAAACGGGGTACCTGCTCTCTGGTAGTATGGCACGAGCCATGCGGGCACAAATGCATACCCGATACGGAGCCCGGCAAGTGAGTGCACCTTGGAAAATGTCCGGCCGAGGATCAGGTTATCAAACTTTTTTGTGAGCGGGAGATAATCCAGATCAGAGAATTCCACGTAGGCGTTGTCAAGGAACAGGACCCCTCCTATCCCTTCGAGCACCTCTTTTACCCCATCGACCGGCGTCGCATTGCCGGTCGGGTTGTTCGGGGAGCACAGGATCGTGACCTTAGCCTTTTTGCCGGCATGGGCAAGTGCCTTTGCATTGACTGAAAAATCCTTTTCCCTGGAGACCGTAACAACGTTTGCCCCCTGAGCTCTCGCTGCAAGTGCGTAAAAAGAGAAGGTCGGCGTGGCGATTACGACAGTCTCACCGGGTTCAACCAGCGTCCTTATGACCGTTTCGATGACCCCGTCCATACCGACACCGGTGACAAACGGGTAATCACCGTAATGTGCTTTAAGTGCACTTGTAAGGATATCCACATGTTCATCGGGATACCGGTTCGCCTGCCGAAGCGCCGTTTCCGCAGCTGTTATTGCCCGGGGTGACGGGGGCTCCGGGTTCTCGTTGCTTGCAAGCCGTGCGATGGGGGAGATGTTGTACTCTCCCGCGATCTCTTCTGCCTTTCTGGCAAATACATAACCGCCCTGTTTATAGCACGGCCTGACCAAGCGCTCCATCGATCACCTCAATCACACGGTCAATCTCTGTATCAGTGATGACGAGTGGAGGGACCAGCCGCAGGTTGCCGTCCGCCGCACAGTTGACAAGGACTCCCTGCTCCGCACACGCCTTCTGGATCCCCGGGCATGTCTCTCCGGCCGTGACGCCGATCATCAGTCCCCTGACACGGGGATTGTACTTTGCAAGACCTTTTTTGAATTTCTCCCCTTTCCGGGGTATGTCGGGCAGGACCTGTTCGATCACCCCGATCGTCGCAAGCCCTGCGGCACATGCAAGGGGTCCCCCGGCAAAGGTGCTGCCATGCTCGCTCTTTGCAAACTCGAGCCCGTCGCGGGCGATGAGCGCTCCCACGGGAAAGCCGCTTGCAATCCCTTTTGCAAGCGTCACAATATCCGGTTTCACTTTCGTTTGCTGGATCGCAAGCCACGTACCGGTACGGCCCATACCCGTCTGGACCTCATCGGCAATCATGAGCGCCCCTGTACGGTCGCACACCTCGCGTACCCCTTCAAGGAAGCTGTCGGGTGGAATGATAATCCCCGCCTCGCCCTGGATCGGTTCGACAATGACGCCGGCCGTATCATTATCCACTACCTTTTTAAGCCCTTCAAGGTCCCCATAGCCGACAAAGGTGCACGAAATACCGAGCGGTTCGAACGGTTCGCGGATTGCAGGTTTGTGCGTCACCGCAAGCGAGCCGATCGTCCGCCCGTGGAACCCATGGGTGAAGGCTACGAATTTCTTCTTTTTGGTCCGGACCCGGGCAAGCTTCATGGCGCCATCGGTTGCTTCAGCCCCCGAGTTTGAGAAGAACGCCTTGTGCATCCCAGTGATCTCCACCAGTTTTTTTGCGAGGAGGCCCTGGTGGGGCACGTAGTATAGGTTTGAGCAGTGGATCAGCTCATGCGCCTGGTCGCAGATCGCTTTGACTACCTCAGGGTGGCAGTGGCCGGTGCTGCAGACCGCGATGCCTGCCACGCAGTCAATGTATTCCTTTCCTTCAGCGTCCCAGACCTTTGACCCTTTTCCTTTGACCAGTGCCATGTCCCTTGAGAAGGCAGGCATGAAATAGCGCTCATCAAGATCCCTGAACACTTTTGTTTTTTCCATTTCAACCACGGTTTTTCTTTAAAAGATGTTTTATTTCCCTTGTCTTATTCGTATTCGATTGTCGCCGGAGGTTTTGCAGTGATATCGTACACCACACGGGCGACACTCGGGATATCTGCGGTGATCCTTGATCCGATCTTCACAAGCTGCGCAAACGGGATATCGAGAGGATCGGCGGTCATGCCATCGCGGGAGTTCACAGCACGGATGGCAACAATCCACCCGTGGATTCGGTTGTCCCCTTTAACCCCGGTGCCAAGCCCAAGAAGCGCGGCAAAGCACTGCCATGGCCGGTACTGTTCCACCAGTTCATTTTCAACAATCCAGTTCGCTTCGCGGATGACCTCAACTTTCTCCTTGGTAACTTCACCTAATACGCGAACGGCAAGCCCGGGGCCCGGGAATGGCATCCGGTGCTGGATCTCCTTTGGCAGCCCAAGAGCCCCGGCCACTTCCCGGACCTCGTCCTTGTAGAGGTCTCGGATGGGTTCGATGACCCGTGTAAATTCCATGTGAAGCGGCATACCGCCGACATTGTGGTGGCTTTTTATCCCGCCCTCGCTCTCGATCCGGTCGGGGTAGATAGTACCCTGCAGCAGGCACCGTGCTCCATGCTTTTTTGCTTCCCGCTCAAAGACACGTATGAACCGTTCGCCTATTGCCTTGCGCTTTGCTTCAGGATCAGTGATCCCTTTGAGCGCTGCGAGGAATTCATCGCCTGCGTCAACAATCTGGAGGTGAATGGAGCCAAATGTAATCCTGATGCGTTCGGTCTCTCCTTTCCGCATAAGGCCTGTGTCGATATAAATGGGGATGAGCCGTTCGCTGATCGCCCGGGCAGCAATGGCGGCACAGACAGAACTGTCAACGCCACCGGAAAGGGCCATAACGACCTTGTCGTTACCCGCTGCATTTTTGATCTCCTCTGCAGCCTGCTGGATGAATTTTTCCGTATTGACCATAGGATTCCCGCCGCTATTTTGTCCGCTTGTTTGCCCTGCATGCCTCAACAAAACCAAGATATGGGGGGGAGGGGCGCGTCGGACGGGATTTGAATTCTGGGTGGAACTGGGTCGCCAGATAGAACGGGTGGCTGGCAAGTTCGGCACACTCCATCCGGTTTTTGTTCCTTGCAGAAAATACCAGTCCCGCGCGCTCGAACTTTTCAATAAATCTCGGGTTTACCTCATACCGGTGCCGGTGCCGCTCGGTGATTATTTTCTGCCCGTACAGCTTCATCGCCAGCGTCCCGTCACGTATCTCGGCAGAATAATCTCCAAGGCGCATGGTGCCGCCCAGTTCAGTGACCCCCTCCTGTTCCGGCAGGAGGGCGATCACGTGCGTCCCGCCGCCCATCTCCTCGCTGATTGCATCCGGAATACCAAGGACATTCCTTGCATATTCGACCACACAGAGCTGGAACCCCAAACACAGTCCAAGGAACGGCACATTATTCTCCCGGGCAAACCGGATCGCTTCAATCTTGCCTTCGATGCCACGACTCCCAAACCCGCCCGGGATCAACACACCATCAAAATCTTTCAGCTGGCACTTTTCATACCGCTCGGCATCCAGCCATACGATCTTCACCTCGGTTGAAAGAGCCCTCCCCGCGTGTTTGAGCGCCTCTTTGATGCTGATATAGACATCCTCGATACCATACTTGCTCACGATGGCAACCGTGACCCGGTTTGTATACTCTTTGGTAACGATCCGGTACCAGCTTGAGTCAACCTCCCGTTTCTCTAAGTTTAGGTGAGTCGAGAGTGCATCGGCAAGCCCCTCCTTTTCCATCTCCATGGGGACTTCGTAGATGTCCGGCACGGTCGCTGCGCTGATAACTCCCGTCTGGGGAAGGTCACAGAACGCTGAAATCTTGCGTTTGGTGTGGGCACCAATGGGGCGTTCGCTCCTGCCTACAATAATCTCAGCGTGGAGCCCCAGCTCCCTGAGCGCCTTGACCGAGTGCTGGGTGGGTTTTGTCTTGAGATCCCCCATCGTGTCCTCGGGTATCAGGGTAACATGGATCAGGACATAATCATACTCCGGCAGCTCCCCCCGCATCTGCCGGATCGCTTCCAAGAACGGCATGCTTTCGATATCGCCAACCGTTCCGCCGACCTCGACAAGGCAGATATCCGCTATTGTCCCATCAGGGAATTCTTCTTCCGCAGCCTGACGTATACACGTCTTGATCTGGTCGGTGATGTGTGGGATGATCTGGACGGTTTCTCCAAGAAAATCGCCGCGTCGTTCCTTTTCGATAACCGTGCGGTAGACCTTGCCGGTGGTGATGTTGTGGGGGGATGTGAGTTCGATATCCAGGAACCGCTCATAATTTCCAAGGTCAAGGTCGACTTCTCCCCCATCCTTGAGAACAAAAACTTCCCCATGCTGGGCAGGGTTCATCGTTCCCGCATCGATGTTGAGATAAGGATCGATTTTTACCGCAGTGACCCGGTATCCGCGGTTCTTGAGGATACGACCCACCGATGCTGCTGTAATCCCTTTGCCAAGCCCGCTCATCACACCGCCGGTAATAATGATATACTTCACGAAGGTCTCCTTAATTGATGTATCATTTGAGTGCAATCCGTATTATTGTTATCATCCCACCGTCAGGATCTGAGAAATCGATCCAGTCGGTTCCAGTTCGTAAGAACAGAAAAAACTTAAATTTTTACGTACAATATATGGGCATGCAATTCCGACAAATCATTTCATATCTGTGCCTGTTTGCTGCCATGTGCATTTTGATGCAACCTGTGACGGCTGTAACGACTCGGGATGATGCGACGACATATTATAACTTAGCTGAGATAAAACTCTCGCAAGGGGAAATCGAGCAGGCTATCTACTATTTCGATAAAGCACTTGCATCTAATACCTCGATAATGGAGGGAACCGGCACAATTGTCTACATTTACGCTGACAAGGCCGGAGCACTTCTCCAGCTTGAGAGATACAATGATGCACTTACAACGGCAGAACAGGGTCTTGCCATCGATAATACATATCCGGTTTTATTGAATAACAAAGGATATGCACTCTATAAACTGGGAAAACCGCAGGATGCTGTTGATTCTTATGATAAGGCAATCACAAGGGCAACCAGCATCAAGGAATCTCTCAATAAAACCGCAGGTGAAACTGATTCACTGGTTGACTCCCTTCCCAAGTACCTGACAAACAAGGGAGATGCCTTGTATGATATGGGACGCTACCAGGACTCGATTGCAGCCTATACAAAAGCACTTACAGAGGATCCGGGGTACACCCGGGCAACGGAAGGGCTCGCCCGTGCACAACAGAAATCTTCTGAAATATCCCCCGTCATGATCATTGCCGTGATTGTCCTGATTCTGGTCGGATGCGGTGCAGCCTATTACGTGCTGAAGAAAAAACCATCAGGGGATTCTGCATCAGGGAAGACAGGTAATAAAAAATAGAATTAAAAATATCTCTTGTTTTTATCCCAGTTACGGTCTTTTATTATTTCTTTTTAAGAATCTCCATGCTCCGATCTCCTCATCGTCACTGCAAATGCCGCAGATGTTCGTGAGAGAATTGTCTTTTCCGTGTCATCCACCCTGATCTCTCCTTCTGCAAACGCGACGCGTCGCCCTTTTTTAATCACACGACCTTCCGCGAGGATTGCTCCGTCTTGGACTCCCCTGATAAAGCTGGTCGATTCCGAGATGGTTGCGATCCCTTCATGGGGCGAGAGAGCCGGGTAGAGGGCAAGTGCCATAGCTTCATCGGCAAGCGCAGTAAATATCCCCCCCTGAAGCCATCCCACGCCGTTGCACATATCAGGCCGTACCTTCATGCGGAGCATCGCCTTTCCGGCTTCCACGCGCAAGACTTCGATTCCCATCAGGCCGAAGAACGGGTTTGCAAGCATCCCCTGTTTTTTTATCTTTTCAAGATATGACATTATTCTCATCAATGATCGGGAGCGCCGGACAATGAAGGTTGCCATGTTGGGGGGTGTCGTGCCATTTTATACACACCCTGCAAAAATGTATGGTTATGCAAAACGATGAACCCCGACAGATGCTTGCCGACCTGATCTGGCTCAATTCACTGATTGCAACCGAACTGATCCAGATAACAGAGAATACCTCTGCGATCCTGCACAAATCCGGACCGCCTGAGAGTTGCCTGCAGGACCATAACTTATTGCGATCGACTGCACTTGCGATTGCGGAGCGGTACAAACCAGGCACCGCCCTGGCCCGGCACCTCGGTGAGCACCAGTAATGTTATTCGTGTAGTGATACCACAGGTACTGTATGAAACTCCTCGTCGCCATTGCACCGGAACGGTACAGGGACGAAGAACTGGACGAACCGATCGCGGCATTTAAGAAAGGGGGGATCGGATTTGATATTGCCTCCACAAAGACCGGCACCTGCAAAGGTATGCTTGGGGGAACAGCACACGCTTCGCTTTCCTTTGAACAGGCCGGCCCCTCGCAATATGCCGGCCTTGTGATCATTGGAGGGGCAGGCTCACCGCCTCATCTCTGGGGAAATAAAGACCTCATCCAACTGGCAGGCAGTTTTTACCAACAGAAAAAAATTGTTGCCGCTATCTGCCTCTCCCCGGTCGTGCTTGCCCGTGCAGGGCTCCTGAAAGGCAAAAAAGCAACATTTTTCAAGACCCCGGACTCCTTTGCAGAGATGAATGCAGGGGGTGCGATCATAAGTGAGGCTCCGGTTGTAATCGACATCCCGGTTATCACTGCAAACGGTCCCGCCGCTGCGACCGCATTCGGGGAAGCAATTGTCGCCCGGCTTAAGCCATAATAAAAGCAGGTAATCTATGGATGCTCCTCCGGATATCAGGTACAGCCTCGTAATCCCTGCGTATAATGAGGAGGCGCGGATCGCACCGCTGTTCGACCAGATCGGGGAGTTTACCGGAGAGCTGATCGTCGTTTGTGACGGTAAGGACCACACACCAGATGTTGTCATGAGGATTTCTGCCGCACGGCCTGACCTGACCATCCGGTGCCTGACATTTTCCCGGCGGCTGGGGAAGGGCGGGGGAGTTATCGAGGGTATAAAAGCGGCACGGGGAGAATTCGTGGGCTATTTTGATGCCGATGGTTCAACCGGCATCGGTGAGATGATGATGCTCTTTAAGCAGCTCTCCGTATATGACGGCGCAATTGGATCGCGATGGGTAAGGGGCGCCGTCCTTAATGTAAAACAGGGAGTGCTGCGGCAACTGGAAAGCAGGGTGTTTAACCTGATCATCCGCTTACTCTTCGGGCTTCGTTACCATGATACCCAGTGCGGGGCAAAGGTATTCAGGAGGCATGCGGTCGGTTCCGTACTGCCACGCATGGTCTCGACAGGGTTTGAGTTTGATGTCGAACTTCTCTGGAGATTACAAAGGGGGGGATATGTTGTTGGGGAATTTCCCATACAATGGCAGAATACCGGTGACTCGCGGGTCAGGCGGCGTGATATGATTGGGATGGTTGCAGGCCTGATTAGAGTACGGTTCTGCCCGGAGCGCCCATGATTCCTGCCACAATCAAAGACCAGAAAAAAGAGGCCTTCCGGCTCTTTGAGGACGGGAGGTACCAGGAGTCACTGAACCTCTGCATGCTGGTGCTTGAATCTGAAAAGGACCAGCCCGTGGAAGTGCTTGCCGCCACAAACCTGTTTTATACGGGAAAACTGGAAGACGCCCAGGTGCATTTCCGCGACCTTGCCCAGAAGATGCCGGATTCTTCCTATGTGCACAGCTATTTGGGAAAAGTGCTCGAGGCAGGAGGGGATGAAGGGGCGATTGCCGAGTATGCGACTGCGGTGCACCTTGATCCGACCAACCAGGACGCCCTGCGGAGTTACGCGGAATACCTGACCTCTCGGAAAGATTACCGTGGGGCAGTCCCGGTCCTTGAGCGGCTCCTGACGTTAAGCAGAAACGAACGTGACATAAAAAACCTTATACGGGCGCTTATCGAGACAGGGGAACCAAAAAAAGCGCTCGATACTCACCGCGAACTTCTTGGCGACCGCACATTAAGCCAGGAATACCTCGACGCCCTTATCTGCTCCAGGCAGTTCAGGGAGGCTGCACAGGCGGCACTTGATGCATACCGGAATTCCAGGGATCCTGCCATCCTCCGTAAATACCTTGCTTCCCTTGCGCAGTACGACCTTCCCTCCTCCCTTGATGCGTATGCACTGCATGCCCGTGATGCAGACAACGGGGATATCCTTGTCGATTACATCCTGCTTCTTAAAGCATCGGGCAATCACCAGAAGGCTCTTGAAATGAGCAGAAATCTGCTCGCAAAGACAAAACAGCCGGTCCACCGCCTCGTCGCATGCGATATCTGCGCAGACCTCGGGAGTTCAGAAAACGCACTGGCTGAGTACGAGCGCCTGATAGCCAATGAGATCCGTACAAAAAACAACCCTGATGCTCTCATCCGGATTATTTCCCGGTACCGGAAATTTATTCAAGAGAAGGTTCCGGAACCTGACGCACTTTCACGGTTCCTGTCGGTTGTCTCAAAGGACATGAATATTGCAAGCCTTCTGGAAACCGCACGGTACTACGAGGATCTTGGCAATAAAAACGAAGCACAGAGCTGGTTCTACCGGGCATACCGTGCGGATTTTCTGTCAGGAGGGCTGGAATACGCAAAGTTTCTTGCCGGGAACCGTGAAGAGCGTGAATGCGAGAAAGTGATGATTTATATTCTCAACAACGTGAAGCGCTCTGCAGATCTTCACCGCGTCGCTGCTGTCATTGTTGATGAACACCGCCCGATGCACACGATGAGGAGGCTGATGGACCATGTGGTCCGGAGGCTGGAAGAACGCAGGTCAAACCTGAATTCCGAAGGGCTGGAACTGCTCGCCATCACTCTTTTTGTTGCTGCCCGCCATGCTCTTGAAGATACGGATTTTGCAGACTGCAAACGCCTCTGCCTCCGGGGCATCGATGTCCTGCCAGCTCATACCAGGGTAATACAGCTGGAAGATTACCTGAACCTGATCAAATCATGCAAGGACAAGGCGATCGCAGACCGGCCGATCATGGACATGCCCCTGCTGAAGCACCGGGCGGTGCAGGTGTCGTCAGCCCGGCAGATCCGTGAAGAACTTGACCTTGATGAACAGGAACAGAAGATAGTTGAGTTTCTCCGTTCGCATAAGAAAGCGACAGAGGTTGAACTGAGAAAAGCGCTCAATACGCGGAGGGTGGTCGGAATAATGAACCGGCTTATCCAGAAGGCAGCAGCGCGTGATGTGGAAATCATCGATAAAAAAGGTGTTGGTGATGACGGGGAGGTCTATGAGTATGTCGGAACCTGAACGGATGGACAAGAAAAAACTGGAGAGCATCAATATTATTAATGCCCTGCGCAGGGGGACGGTGCCGGGCAGCGGGCTTGAAAGGATCGCTGTCGGGCTTGATGTTGAAGAAGGGGTGATGGGAAAACAGCTCGATTACGTCGCGCAGGGCGGGGGGGACCTGAAGTTTATCCGGGGGGATTATGGGAGCGGAAAGACTTTTTTAGTCGCCCGCACCCTTGAAATGGCCCGAATCAAGCGATTTGTCACGTCCCATGTCGTCATCTCACCGGCATCCCCGCTCTATAAGCTCAAGGCACTCTACCAGCAGGTCTGCACAAACCTGCGGACGATAGAAGAGGATCATGCAATAAAAACCATCGTTGACAACTGGCTCTTTGCTATCGAGGAGCGGATCATGGCAGTGAGCGGCACCGGGATCGTCGACGCCGCACTTGAAGCGGCAACCGAACGGGAGATAGAGTCAGCTTTAGCCGGGATCTCGGAAATGAACTCGGCTCTTGCCGCGGCGCTCCGCACCTATTACCGGGCCAACAATGCCGGCGATTTCCAGCTGGCACAGTCCGCCTTAGGCTGGATCTCTGCTGAACCAAACATCGGCAGGGACTTCAAACAAAAAGCCGGTATCAAAGGGGATATCGACGATACCATCGCCCTTGTATTCCTCCAGGGGCTTGTCACTGTCATGCAGGGGGCGGGCTACAGCGGGCTTGCAATCGCTGTTGATGAGATGGAGACCACGCAGGCGCTCCCGAAAAACCAGCGCGACAAGGGCTACCAGACACTCGTCCATATCATTGACGCGCTTGACCGGGGCGCTATGCCCCGGTGCTTCTTCCTGTTCACCGGTACCCCGGCGATGTTTGACGGATCCCGCGGGATCCGGTCGGTGCCGCCGCTCTATGACCGGATCAGCGTGGTTCAGACTGACACATTTAAAAATCCCCGCCAGCCCCAGATCATCCTCTCGAAATTCGACACCGCAAAGCTTGAGCAGATCGCACTGAAAGTGGTCGATATCTACTCGCAGGCATTTACCGAGGTGGACCGGGAACGTATCTCCCACCGGTTCATACGGGCGATGATCAAGAAGATCACCAGCCGGTTTGGCGGGAGGGTGGATGTCATCCCGCGGATCTTTTTAAAGGAGTTTGTCGATGTGCTCGATAAGTGCGAACTCTATGAGGCTTATAACCCGTGGGACACCTACGAGTTTGATGCAGGGCACCTAAAAGGCGAGCTTAAAAAAGAAGAAGAAGCTGTGATGGTAGTGGAGTTCTGATCCGCGCATATGGTTTCCGCCACGTTTAACCCGTCCTGCATCCAAAGAGTGATCGTATGCGAAAAGCCCTCCTGTTGACCATCACTGCCTGCCTCCTCTGCGGGATGATGCCGATAGTGAGCGCGATCGCCATAGAAATCAATGCTACCCCGTCACAGGTCCATATTGGTGACACTGTCACGCTGAAAGGCTCTGTGACGGGCATCAAGACGATAGCCGTCTACCTTTTTGTGACCGGTCCTGACCTTGACAACCGCGGTGTCACGCTCGAAAACCTCAATTATCCGGCAGGCCGCGGGCTCTTTACCACGGCGCCGGTCAACCTGAACGACGGGACATGGGAATATAAGTGGGACACATCGGTGATCCTCGGAACCCTCAAACCGGGCACCTACACGGTCCATGTTGTGAGCACACCTGTCGACAGGCTACGGTTTGCGAAGGGGGAGTCTGCCCGCACCGATATTGAGTTTTTACCGTCTGATATACCGACAAATGAGGTGCCGCTCAATCCTGTGGTCACCATCGCAGCACTGGTCACAGTATCATGTGCCAGTATTTGGCTGGTGCGGCGATCCGAGAAAAAGTAAATTAAAAAACCAAAAAATTATTGCATTTTTCGCCGCACACGCACTGATTCTGCATGGGCTGAAAGACCCTCGGCATCAGCGATGGTTTCGACGACATCCCCGATTGCCTCCAATCCGTCCCGGCTGATCATCTCAACTGATGTTGTCTTGCAGAAGTGCTGCACATCAAGCCCTGAATAGGTCTTTGCATATCCCGCTGTCGGAAGCACATGGTTGGTCCCCACCGCGTAATCCCCGCAGGCAACCGCAGAGTACCGCCCGATAAATATTGCGCCGGCATTCTGAACGCGTGTGACCACAGAAAGGGGATCAGCGACCTGGATGGAAAGGTGCTCTGGGGCAATTGCATCTGAAGCAGCGATCGCTTCATCCATACCGCTGACAAGGGCATACCCGGAATTTTCAAGCGCCTTTTCAATGATCTCTTTCCTTGGCGCTTTTTTTGTCATGGCGGCGACCTCTTTTCCGACCCGTTCCGCAAGGGATTTATCCATTGTGATCAGGATGCAGGCAGCATTGGGGTCGTGCTCTGCCTGGGCAAGGATATCAGCGGCAACGATGCGGGGGTCGGCGGTCTGATCCGCGATGATCCCGATCTCGCTTGGTCCGGCAGGGAAATCGATCTCAACGTTCTCGCGGAGCATCATCTTTGCCATGGTCACGTACACGTTCCCGGGACCGACGATTTTCTGTACCGGCCGGACCGTTTCCGTACCCAGCGCCATCGCCGCGATTGCCTGAGCTCCTCCGGCATTATAGATCTCAGTGACACCGGCGATATCCAGCGCAACAAGCGTGAGGGGTTTTATCGGAGGAGGAGAGCAGGCGCAGATCTCTTTTACCCCGGCAACGCGTGCCGGGACTGCACACATCAGGGCTGAAGAGGGGTAGGCAGCCCGGCCACCGGGTACATAGATGCCGACCCGGCGGAGCGCGGTTGTTTTTACACCCAGTACTATACCGGGCTCCACCTCTTCCAGCCATAGGTCCTTGGGGCGCTGGAGCTCGTGGAAGCGTTCAATCCTTACCTCCGCTTCGATCAGGCTCTCGACAATTTTCGCATTCACCTGATCATATGCGGATTCGCGCTCTTCATCGGAGACGGCTATATCGGTAAGCTCAACATGTTTTTTCGCGAGCGCCCGCAGTGCAGAGTCCCCCTCTTTCTGCACCCGGTCAATGATCCCGGTGACGGAGCTACGCACATCCTCAAGGCTGGACTTCCTGCCCGCGATCCATGCATCGACCTCGACTGCCTTCCACATAGTGCGAAAGATTCGGCGGGAAGGCTCGTTAAGGTTTCGACAAAATAACGGTCACCCCTGCAAAAAGAGCATGACTGGTGAAGTCATGAGTTTGTAGAGGTGCGGATGCCAAGATAAACGCCGATCATTTCCCGAAGTAAAATATGATAGCCCGGCACACGCCAGAGTCTGTATAACACAGATCTCGCTTGTTCGTTGCCATGGACTGCGAGAGCCCCGAGAGTCCGGATTGCCTCCTTCTGGACATCGTTGATCATCGGTTCCCCGCCGCCACGTGCAAGGATGTAGAGCGGAAATAATGAATTATCATGGTCTGGTTCCATAATTCACCAGAGCTATGTTTATTGTTTCATGTTAAAAAAAATAATTATTAAATTAAAATAGTTTACATGATGAAGTAAAAGGTCACCATACAGAAAAAAACATCATACAAAATTCGGCCAGAAATGAAAGGGGGGGTGTCCTCCCCTCTGCAACAGTGGCAACATTTTAGGTTAATTCATGGACATTCAACTGCAATAAAGCCTGAAACGTTGAGCCCGAAATGGGCACTCAATCCTATATTTTCAGTTAATATATGTTTTTTGTTCATTTTAACATGTTGACAATCGTGGATTCCAGAAAATGGAATATAGGATTTTTCTGATATTCTGCAGGGAGAGAGAAGGTTTTAATGAAAACACAAAACCTATAGTTTTTTATTAGCTTAAAGGTAAAATTACTCGATCTGATATGGGTTCTTCACAGGATGTTATGAGGTTATACATCACACGGGAAATCTCCGGGAATTTTTCCCAGACCGATGGATGGTCGGTTGCAAAGTCCCAGACATTGTCGGGATACAACCAGGTTTTTTTCATTGAACGGTTCAACAACGGCATGAAAGAGCTGGTAAAACTGGGAGTGACCTTTGACCGAATCGTACCGCAAAGCCTGATTGACTCTATGACCACGGGAACACCGGGTCCGCAGCGACAAAACCGGTTCGAAGTGATCGTTCCGAAAAATACCGATATCTCCGCAGTGCCCGCGTCATGGAAGATCCATTACATGAACACGTTCGGGTACGAAGGGGAGTCTTTGGTCTGGAATAAAAAGCCGGTCAGAAAGGAGAAAGAGGACCCGGCAAAAAAATAAATCGTTCCCAGCCCCGCCTGATCATCCCTTTTTTAAAAAGTGTTTTTTTCATTTCATTTCTGCGATTATTGCCCGGATCCAGGTATTTTAGCAAACCCTGATTTGTGAACCAGGTATGCTGCAATAATCCCGATGAAAAATGCGACCGTCATTGAACTGATGAGCGCGAGCACTCCAATCAGTATCGTCACCGGCAGCGATTCTGTCCTGAAACTGTGTTTGCCCATCTCCAAGGCAACAAACAAGAGAAGCGCCCCGAAGAGTCCCACCGGAATGAGCGTGAGCATATCGGCAGAGGCAAAAAAGAGGGCAAGAACGATGAAGATCAGCCCTGCGAGGATGTTTGCCCCGCCGGTCCGGGCCCCGTAACGGTACTGCCCGGCAAGTCCTCCGGCACCGTGGCACATGGGAAACCCGCCCAGCGGGACAGAGATGAGGTTCATGATCCCGATGCTCCGGGACAGGTGCGGGGCAGGCACCTCCCGTTTAAAAAGATCTTTTGTCAGGAGCGCTGTCGCGAGAATGGCATTTGTGACCGTGAGGAGTGCCTGTGCCGGGACAAGGGAATACATCGCATCTATATAATCCGCAGGAGGTGGGATGATGAGTGCCTGAAATGTCAGCACCTGCACCTGCGGCAGCCCGTTGATGATAATGCCTGCAGCGACTCCTATAGCGATAATGATCAATGCCGACAGATCAGGGATCCGTTCCTGGTAAAAAATGATGATCAGGAACAAAAGGATAATCATGATTCCGATGGCTGAAAAAAGCGGGTCGGAGATGATAAAACCGACAGAAGTCCTGACAAGCAGCAGGGCGAGCCCAAGCTGGATACCTCGGACGACTGACGTCGGGATGGCCGCTTCCAGCCATCGAAGGAGCGGCCCGTAACTCATCAGCAGGAAGAGAACCCCGAGGATGAGCCCGGCAGCGGCAATCTCACCGGCACCCAGCCTCTCGGCGATCACGATGACCGCTATTGCTTTCATCGGTTCGATCGGGATCGGAAGCCCGTAATAATACCCGGTAATCATGTACCAGATACCAAAGAAAAGGAGCATGGCGCCGATATTCATCGTCGTCACGAGCGCGACAGCAACGATGAGCGGGATGATCGTCCCGAAATCACCAAAAGCCCCGGCAAGCTCGGAGAGCGAGAACTTCAATGCCGGTCTTTCTTCCTCGGTCATTTGATCACAAAAAAGAGCGGGGAGGAATTTATGCTGCCCTGATGATCGTTCCGACATTCCTGCCGTTGATCGCCTTCTCAATCATGCCCCGCTTATGGCAGTTGATGATCCTTACCTCTCTTATATGCACGGCTTTTGAGAGCAGGTCGATTACCATCGGCTCGATGACCATATCCTCAAGGCTGAGTTTTACGAGATCTTCTGCCGTGATGTCCCGGATCAGTTCCGAGTCCGGGTTGATCCGGGGATCTTCCATATAGAGACCATCAACATTCTTTCCGATGATGCAGCTTTTTGCCCCCAGAACCTCTGCGATAAGGAATGCACCGGTGTCAGTCCGGTGGGGCGGGATCATCTCGTTTTTAGCCGGATGCTCGTACAGTCCATAGGGGGGAGTGCCGTGAACAACAGGCAGCATTCCCAGCTTCAGGATTGTTGGAAGATCAAGGAGGTCTGTGGTATGGATCCGGGTCCCGCTGTATTTCGACAGCAGGATGGAGACCATGATCGCGTTCTGCTCAGAGATCTTTGCCGCAAGCTCCGCAAGCACCCCGGTCGGCATCCCGAGGTCCATGCCGATGTCCATGATGTGGCGCACCCTTCCGCCGCCACCCGTGACCACGAGGAGCTGGTGCTTTTTTGACAACTCCCCGATCTCTTCGCAAAGCGGGTACATCACCTCACGGCCATAATCGATCGCGCCATGGCCGCCGATCTTGACCACGTTTAAGTCAGGCGCGATCCGGATCTGCTCCCCTGCAGGCTTTTTGCGCTTCATGTGCTTTCGTACCAGCGTCTCGCCCATAAGGCCACTCTGTAACTCAAGCCGGTGTTCCATATTTCCTCACGTACCTATGGGTATCACGATGGGAAGTTATAAGCCAATGTAAACCAGTTGGTATACCAGACGATAATTCCGCTCCGGCACAAAAGCTGATAAATAACAACGCGGATTGTCTATGGAGATGATGAGTATGAAGATTTACGTGCGTGAACGCCAGAAAATCGGAGAAGGTGTAGAGTCGCCCAAATACCGCATCGTTGCGGTTACCGGTGGTCAGCTCCAGATTGAAGCAACACATTTCCGAAAATTCGAGATTGAACAGATAGCTAAAGATGTCGGTGCACAGGTTGTCTTTATGAAACCGGTGCCGGATGACCAGAAGAAGAAACACTAAATACAACTCTTTTTCCGATAATTGAAATGAAAAAGGGAAGATTTTCTCCCGGCCACAAAAATAATTCCAAGTTTAAAAATAAGCATCTTTATGTGAGTGCATCCAATAATCCCAAAAGAGAATCCCCATGGTCGCGCTCTCAGTCGATGTCCTTTTTGATGCCGCAGTCCGCATCCAGTTACTGGAACGTTCGATTACGATCTCGTTTTCTAAAGACACAATCAGGATAAAATTCCCGACTACCCGCAGGCTCGCAGAGTTTCTCGAAGTGCCCCATTATTACGTGCTCCCCTATTTTGCCATGATGGAGCAGGAGGAACTGGTCACACGCGCTGAACGGATCGGTATCCTCACGACCGCAAAAGGCAGCCGGAAGATGATCGGGGTCATGAAGGCGCAGTATGAGGAGGATGTCGTGGGGATCATCGGGCATACGATTTTTACCGAGATTACAAAGAAATGCCAGACTGGATGATGATTCTCTTCTCTTCTTTTTTCCATCATTCCGTTTCTTTAAGTATTGTACGCTGGTATACCACCTGTTTACCAATTGGTTAATAAAATTTAATTTACAAATTCAAAAAAGAAATAATATCTATTACTACATCCCAGTTAGATCGCAAAAGGACTGAATTGTATGAGAGGTTCCTTCAAACATTCCATACTCCTGCTTTTATTCCTCCTCATTATCGGAGGCGTGATCATTGCAGGCTGTACGACACCGAGTGAAACAGCAACCCCGGGCCCGGCCGGTGCAACACCGGTCGCGACGGAAAAACCAGCGACTGCTGAAAAGCCAAAGCTCCTGCTTGCGACAACAACAAGCCTGTACGATACCGGGCTGCTCAATTACCTTGAGCCGAATTTTGAGTCAAAGTATAACGTCGACCTACAGATCACGTCACAGGGCACGGGTAAGGCAATCGAGCTCGCAAAGAAGGGCGACGCTGATGTCCTGCTCGTCCACTCTCCTTCACAAGAACAGACATTCCTTGAAGACGGTTACGGGCTGAACCGACGCACATTTGCCTACAACTACTTCGTGATTGTCGGCCCGGCCAGCGATCCCGCGGGCATCAAGGGCAAGACTCCCGAAGAGGCATTCAAGGCGATCCTGACGCAGGGCAAGGCAGGAAAAGCAGGTGTTATGTTCGTCTCCCGAGGTGACGCATCCGGCACACACACGTCCGAACAGAGCGTGTGGAAGGCAGCGAAATACACCTATGCAACGGACGTCCAGAAATCCGGGAACTGGTACATTGAGGCCGGAAAAGGCATGGGTGAGACCCTCCAGATGGCAAGTGAAAAGGGAGCCTATACCTACACCGATGAGGGCACATTCCTTGCATACCAGGGAAAACTGAACCTCGTGCCACTGGTGACCCAGGGGCCTGTCCTGATGAACCTCTATAGCGTCATGACGGTCTATCCGGCAAACCCGCAGCCGGACAAGATTGCGATGTCAAACAATTTTATCAACTGGCTAATTTCTCCGGAAACCATGACCGACATCGGCAATTATGGCAAGGACAAGTACGGAAAAGGGCTGTTCACACCCATGACAGCGGGTGTCCCGAAAGGTGTGACAGCTGACTTTACGACACCTGCAACTGCGACAAAGCCATTGAAGGTGTACCATGCAGGAAGCCTTGCCACCTCGTTTGGCAAGCTCGAGAAGATGTTTGAGAAGGCACACCCGGATATTGATGTGCAGTTGTTCTCCGGGGGCAGCGGAGCACTTGTCGACAAGGTAAACAAGCAGAACCAGAAGGCTGATGTGCTGGCAAGCGCGGACTACTCGCTCATCTCCAAGTACCTGTATCCAGCGAATGCAACATCCTATGTGAATTTCGCAAAGAACACGATAGTACTCTGCTATGTGGACCAGAGCAAATATGCACAGGAGATCAACAAGAACAACTGGTACATGATCCTCGGGCGCGATGGCGTGACCTATGCAATCAGCGACCCGAAATCGGACCCGGCAGGATACCGGTCCCTCATGACCATCGGCCTTGCTGAAAAAGCATACAACTTCCCGTTCATCTTCGACACCCTTGTCACACCCTACAGTAAGATCAAAAAGACATCATCCAACAATGTCTGGACAATCGATGTGACAACCACAGAACCTGATGCAAAGAAACTGACGATAACCCCGACAGGGCCGGACATCGCCCCGCTGCTCAAGGACGGGAAAGTCGATTATGCATTCGAGTACAGCAGCGTCGCAGTCCAGAGCGGACTGAAATACATCGTTCTCCCGCCGGAGATTGACCTTTCGGATCCTGCAAGGATGGTGTCTTACCAGACAATGCAGGTGAAACGCCCCTCGGGAACTACCACTGTTACCGAAACCGGAATGCCGATCATTTATGCGGTCACCGTTCCGGTCAGTGCAAGAAGCCCGGATATGGGAGTTGAGTTTGTAAAACTGCTCATAAGCAGCGATGGCCAGGCGGTGCTCAATGCGGATGGTCAGACCCCGATTGTGCCGGCGGAGGGATACGGCAGCGTGCCGGATGCCCTCAAACCGGTGGTCACCGTTAAGGTATAACCACCCTGGAAAAACAGGTTCTCAGGGATACAGCCCCTGAGATCAGAAGGATTAGGCGGGGATGCTTTCATGCGTCATCACTTTATCCTTCTCTTTTTAATCCATTCTGACCAAAATAGAACTAATAATTCGGGTGATTACAGTGCAGGAGATCATTGACGGGTTTAATCAGGCGTTCCAGCTGATAGTCTCACTCAATCCGGAACTCCTTGAGGTCACCGCGCTCTCCCTAGCAATCTCAATTTCTGCTACGGTAATCGCCACGCTTATTGCGATACCTGTTGGAGGGCTGATCCATTTCCGCGAATTTACCGGAAAGCGTGCCGTGATCACTGTAATCCAGACCCTGTATTCAGTCCCGACAGTCATCATCGGTCTGTTCGTGTACCTGCTCATATCCCGGTCCGGGCCTCTTGGGTTTTTCGGGCTGCTCTTTACTCCCGTAGGTATGATCATCGGGCAGTCGATCCTGATCCTGCCGATTATGATCGGGCTTACCATCACAGCCCTCTCCGGGGTTGACCGGAACATCCGGGACATGCTCATTTCTCTTGGGGCGACCGAATTCCAGAACATAACCCAGATCGTACGGGAGGCCCGGTTTGCGATCCTCGGTGCGGTGATCCTCGGGTTCGGGAGGGCGATCTCCGAGGTTGGTGTTGCGATGATGATCGGAGGGAATATCCGGGGTGCAACACGCGTTCTTACCACATCGATCGCACTCGAGACCGGCATGGGTAACTTCGGGCTCTCTATTGCGCTTGGCATCGTCCTGCTCGTCATCGCGCTGGCCGTAGTTCTGATCATGAACCTGATCACCTCTGGTGCACTCTCGGATTCCGACAAAATACTAGGGGGCCCGCAGGCATGATCAGGATCTCAGGTCTGTCGCGCCGGTTCGGGGATCGCGAAGTCATAAAGGATATTGATTTGGAGATCCGTCATGGGGAGATCTTTGCCCTTATCGGCCCCTCCGGAAGCGGCAAGACCACGATGCTCCGGCTCATCGATCTTCTTGATCGCCCGTCTGACGGATCTATCATCTTTGACGGCCTGCAGACAGAGGGTAAAGAATCCGAACGGCGATCCATCCGGAGACGGATGGCGATGGTCTTCCAGAAACCCGGTGTGCTGAATACGACCGTTGAGCGAAATGTTGCATTCGGGCTTGAATTCCGGGGAATACCACCTGATATGATTCATCAGCGTGTTGGAGAAGCCCTGCAGAAGGTGGGACTTTCCGGTTTTGCAAAGCGCCGTGCAACCTCACTCTCCGGAGGGGAGATGCAACGCGTCGCTATCGCCAGGGCAATTGTCACAAGGCCGGAAGTACTCCTTCTTGATGAACCTACTGCAAACCTTGACCCTATCTCCACCGGGATCATCGAAAATCTCATTGTATGGATCAACAAGGAGAAAGAAACCACCATCGTTATAGCCACCCACGACATGGGACAGGGGCAGCGTCTTGCCAGCCGTATAGGTGTGATGATGGACGGCCGGCTTGTCCAGGCGGGGGAGATGTACGATATATTCTACCATCCTGTAAACCGTGCGATTGCCAGCTTTGTCGGAATCGATCCGGTTCGCGGTGGCATCGTGGAGTCCAATGAAAACGATCTTGCCACGATTGCGATCAAAAGTTCCCGTATACAGGCAGTCACATCGCTAGAAAAAGGGCAACGGGTGGCTCTCTGCATACGCCCGGAAGAGGTTACGCTCTCACTACCGGACACCTCCCCCCCGGCAAGCAGCGCCAGGAATTGTCTGGCTGGCATGATAACCCGCCTTCTGCCTTTTGGACCGTTCACACGCGTACATATAGACTGCGGGTTCCCCATTACAGCACTGCTCACCCGGCGTTCGTGCGAAGAGCTCGCTCTTGCCCCCCTGATGCGGGTAAATGCAACAATAAAAGCCACTGCGGTTCACGTGATACCTGATCCTGCTGAGACCGACCTGCCTCCTGTTGGACTGGGAGAGACAGGATAGAAGGTGTTGTACCCAATAGGATGATGGCATCGTTGCGTATCAGGATGATGTTTTAAATACCCGTATTGCACCATTGCCATCACGTAAATATCATCGGGTCGTACCTTGTCATGCAATGCAGTGCACCATCCTTGCAAGCGGGAGCAAAGGCAATTGTATGCTTATAGAAGGATCGTGCGGTGCCCTGCTCATCGATGCCGGACTTTCTGCAAAGGAGATAATAAAACGCCTCACCTCAGCAGGAAAACAAACTGAAAATATCCTTGCGATCCTTGTTACCCACGAACACGGGGACCATATCTCCGGGGTAGATGTCCTCTCCCGCAGGCTCCAGATCCCGGTCTTTGCAACACGGGGTACATTGCATGATTTCCTGACTAACCGCCGGAAATCCGGTAAACCCCTGGACATCCACAGCTGCACCTATAACAATGAATTCTGCATCGGGGATTTTCTCATCGAACCGTTTGCCACATCGCATGACGCAAATGAGCCGTGCGGGTTCTGTATCATGGAAGAGGGCATCAGGCTCGGGTGCTGCACGGACACCGGTATTGTCAATCCGGGAATGTTATCCCGCCTGCTCCGGTGCGACGGTGTCGTGCTCGAGAGCAACCACTGTCCGGAGATGCTGAAAAACGGCCCTTACCCGGAATCCTTAAAACGGCGGATCAGATCGGCGCGGGGACACCTGTCCAACAACGCCGCATCACTCTGCCTACAGACGCTGGGGCGGGATGTGCACTCTATGATACTCGCACATGTCAGCGAAGTGAACAACACCCCGGAAAAAGTAAGACTCAGTGCCCAGAACGGGCTCGGACTCCTCTATGGCGAGACCTCCATAACCATCGCTACACAGGCCGGGACGTCAGACACCTGCCCGCAGGTGCTTAACCTCTGACAGGAATCCGGTTACAGGGAAAAATCAGGCGGTTTTAATCTTTAAGAGTTTCATGCAGTAATGGTCGACGGAATCGACCAGCACCTTTTTTGCTTTTTTGACCTTTTTTTCATCTTCTGACTGGAAATCATGGGTTACATAATCAAGCAGGAGCACGTAATAGTGATGCGGACCGAATTTGGCCTTGATCTCATCAAGGCATGCAAGCGCTTCGTACTGTTTTCCGCTCATCAGTTCAAACGCAAAATCGAGCAACAGGAGGATATTTGCAGGAAAATTCTTGCTGGCAGCGAGTTTCCGGAACCGTGAATATGTCTCGCTGCGACCGGTAATAACGGCAATTTTGAGACCATAATAGACGGGTTCGATCTCATCCGGGAACTGCTGGGTCATCTGTTTGACAACGCCCGCCACGCCACCGGCATCCCGTTGTTCGAGCTTGAGCCAGTACATCTCCCGCAAAAACTGCATATCATTATAAAACCGCTCGATCGCTATAGCCAGCAGTTCACTCTTCACATTGAGGTTCCCGTCTTTTGTCGCTTTTTCACACCCGATGATGAGAAACTTCCTCTCGCCCGGGAACCATTCGATTGCCCGGTTTAACATGAACCAGAAGATCTTTGTTATCCGGGGATCCTCGATCATTTCATGGTCCTTGAGCCGGTTCACCGGGGGATTTAACCGGGAGAGTTCCATCATTTGTTCCCGTGCGGCAAGTGCCATCTCATTGGGGGGAGCGGAGGGATCCTGTTCTTCGCCCTTTGTTTTCTGGGTCGAAATGACATAATAACAATATGCAATCGCCGGGCAGATGATGGCATCAACATTCCGGTATTTCATAAGATGCTCGATTGCATCGGTGAACCTGCCATTGGTGATCATCCGCATGCCGAGCAGGATATCGTAGATCGCCTTGCCCTTCCTGCCACGCTTGTTACGAATGGCATGGTCGAACAGTTTTTCAATAAACGGGATGTCGTTTGACTTTTTACTGGTCTCAAGCACTTTTATCGTGATGGCATCGATGAACTTGTTGTAGGAATCCTCGGATAATGCAGGCAGCGAGTTGTCAAGGGTGGCAACAACGTGGCCAAAAAAGACAGGGATATTGGCATCGATCTTTTCGATATTTTTTTCTATATAATCAAAAAATTCTCCTTTGAGCTGGCTGGCTTTTGCCTTGAGGATTGCTTCGGGTTCCCACTCCTCCCCCATACACTAGACTTCTGCGTGAACTATTATAAGTTTTTATAAAAACCAAAAGGCATTTTTAAAGAGTTCTGGGTTTTCTCCCGTTATTGTCCGTGGTTTATATTACGATCCCTAAAAGTGATATCGGTAATTTAATTTCTTTTGGCGGAGATGAGAAAAACAACGCTCATGCTCTTTATTGAATTTTCACGCTGCTGCGAACGGCTGGAAAAAATTTCAGGCCGGCTTGAGATGATTGATGTGATCAGCCGCGAGCTTCCGGGCCTTTCGCCCGATGAACTCCCGGTATTTGTCAGGTTTGTCATGGGCAGGATCTTTCCTGACTGGAGCCAGAAAAGACTGGGGATCGGCCCCAACCTACTCTATGAGGCGATCGGGTATGTTGCCGGGGTAAAAAAGGAGGAGGTAGTAGAAAAGATCAATCGAAGTGGTGATGTCGGGAAGACTGCCGAAGACCTCCTTGCGGCAAAATCCCAGATGACATTTTTCCATGAGGATCTTGACCTCATACGGGTCTATGACGAACTGACAGCTCTTGCGTCGCAGGAGGGCAAAAAATCCCAGCGGGAGAAACTGCTTTCGGTACGCCGGCTGCTGGCAAACGCACACCCCCTGGAGGGCAGGTATCTGGCCCGGATCATGCTTGAAGAACTCAGGATCGGTGTCGGGGAGGGCAGCGTACGTGAGGCAATTGCAAAGGCATTTGGTGTTGATTCTGTGCTGGTTGAGCATGCGATGCAGGCATTAAACGATCTCGGTGAAGTGGCACGGCTTGCAAAACTCGGGCCTGGTGCACTCAGTGATGTGCGCATCACGCTCTTTCACCCTGTCCGCATGATGCTTGCACAGTCGGGATCGATTGCAGACATGGTCGCAGGGCACGGGGCGGTTGCGGCAGAGTACAAGTATGACGGTTCCCGGTTCCAGTTCCATAAAAAAGGCAACTGGTGCCGGATGTACTCCCGCAGGCTTGAGGACGTGACCGGTGCACTCCCTGATGTAATTCAGCAGCTACTCAGCGCGACCGACCATGACGTCATTCTTGACGGGGAGGTTATTGCAATCAAAGACGGCCGGCCGATGCCATTCCAGTCCGTGCTCCGCAGGTTCCGCAGGCGGCATGACGTGGCAGAAGCGACAGCCGAGATTAAACTGGTCCCCAACGTGTTTGATATCCTCTTTTTAAACGGGGAAACGATGATCGGCCTCCCCTTGTCCGAACGACGGAAGAGCCTTGAGAGCACATTAAAATTTTTTATCGCACCGCAGGTGGTGAGCGATGATCCAATAATCATCGAAAAAACGTACCAGGCAGCACTCGATGCCGGCCATGAAGGAATAATGCTCAAGGTGCTCTCTTCACCCTATTCTCCAGGACAACGGGGCAAAAACTGGATCAAGATCAAGCCTGAAGTCGATACCCTTGACCTCGCTGTAGTCGGCGCTGAGTGGGGGGAGGGGAAGCGAGCGCATGTCTTTGGTTCCTTCCTTGTCGCATGCCAGGACCAGGGACGGCTTGTGCCATTGAGCCGGGTCGCAACAGGGTTCTCAGAAGAGCAGCTGGCCGAGGTGTATGAACTTCTCAAGGATTCCGTGATCTCAAAGTCCGGCAAAGAAGTGACCTTCGAACCGGTCCTTGTTTTTGAGGTGGGTTATTCGGAACTGCAGGTCAGCCCCACGTACACCGGGGGGTTTGCGCTCCGGTTCCCGAGGTTTGTGCGGATCCGGGATGATAAGGATATTTTAGAGGTCGAGACGCTCGACATGATACGGGAACGGTACCAACGGCAGTCGAATTCCCTGAAGGTTCAGTAGAAAGAGAACAGCGTTTTCTGCGTCCGAATTTCAGGAAGGAGAGTGCTGTGACGAACCCAACGGTCAAACCCCAGCAGGGCGGACGCTTCCTGCACAGCAGCATCTAGAGATGAACAGGTGCCCGGGGGGTTTGCCATTGCATGGCGAGCAGCTTCACGGATTACCCATGTGCCCAGCGGCGCCCAGTAATCCGATGAGATACTCCGTATCGCAATCACACGGGCATTGCGGCGTATTTTTACCAGGTATTCGCATACTGCAAGGCGCGCCGAATAATATGCACCGGAGATGGGTGAATATCCGCGTTTCGTCATTCCCTCCCGGTCCTCCACAATGATCTCCTGTTCCCCGCCCCAGAGCGTATGTCGACCCCAAATCTCGATCATCTCGTACTTCCAGTCCCCGGGCACGAGGATGGCCACAATCCTGTTGCCAAAAATTTCCCCGGAAAAAACACGGATCTCTTCAAGCGGGGGAAATGACGCAATCTGTTTCTTTAACCGTATGGAAAGAGTATCGTCCACCGCGGTGATCGCCCACCGCGTCGGGACAAAATGCCGTCGTTTCCCGAGCAGTCCTGCGGTCATCAGCCTGGCGATCTGGTAAACATCAATATCCGACTCCATGAGTGTGACACAGGCATCGGTTGCCCCAAGATCCGAGTCAGAGGTTACCCGGTCAACCGCACGTTCAACCCGGGCACTGCCGGTCACCTCCATGTTTTTTATGGGACCTGACAACCCCACCGGCGCGACGGTCCCATCGAACGCGAGGGAGAATGCGACCGGCTTCTCAAACGAGACATCAACATCGACAGGGTTGCTTGAGATCGCAATCTCCTGCAGGTTGTCGCTGAAATGGTGGATGCCCGAGCTCCCACGTATCGTGCGGGCGCGGATGCCCACGATGTCATCAATGCCAAGTCCCCGGGCGAGCCAATCCGGGGGGTTGTCGGTGTCATCGATGAGCAGCGGTCCGCCCCGTACTTCGGGATACCCGTAACTCCCGATAAAGACTGACGGCGAACTCCCCTGGTAACTGCTCGCCGGTTTGACTGCAAGCTGGGCATAGAACCGGCTGGTGACAGGGCAGCGGGGCAGCCCGCACATCCCTTTGCCCTTGCACTCAGCGCACCGCATTCCGCTTCACCCGTGTATCGACCACTACACGTACCCGGTCTCCAAGCATCTCTAAAACCAGATCCACCCATTCGTCCCACACGACCGGGTGTTTTTCGGCCATCGGTACGAGTTCTGATCCGATATCATCATCCCTTTCGCTCACGGCATGCACTACGACAGACCCGCGAGGAAAGGCCTCGGTCACAATCGTGTCGCGGTCCCCGTCCACAATCCCAAGGACCGGGATACCCCGGTGGGCACAGATGTGCCCGCAGACTGCTGTGGTATCGTCGCCGATTGAAAGTACGCCGCAGCAGTCCGTGCCGATCTTCTGGTAGATCTGGTGACCGCAGTGATCGATCACAACCACCCTGCCGGCCCGTACCGCCCGCGCCCCTTCATGGGGTAGTGCTGTCCGGATAGATCCGCTCTTGCACCATGCGGCGGCAAGATCCACCCTGCCCTGTCGCACAACCTTCCTGATGCCATGAACCTTTGGAGCGAGGCCGATTACCGGTTCAATCCCAAAATTATCCGAATTGCGCAGGATAACCGTACCCAATGTCGCACGCCCGATAATAATGCCATTGATATAAACCGGCTCGCCCGGGATACAGCCGCGGATCACCCGCTCCCCTGGAACCATGCAATACGTACTCGCCGCTTCTTTAAAGGTAAAGCCCGTGAGGTGTGAAAGTGCTGATGCGAGCGCCTTATCCCCGGCATCCCATATATAGACCGTCCGGCTTGAACATTCGACGTGAACGAGCCCCCTGCCCGGGAGCCGGGATGCGATGATGTCCCCGAAGATCTGCCCGGACTCCGCTGTCTTCCCGTGGTTTGCAAGAAAGACTGGATCGGGGAGCCTGTTGATTATAAGACTCGGGGGATCGCCCTGGAATTCGACGGGAAGACCGGACTCCTCAGCAGCAGTCCTTGCCATCACGCCGGCGACAATGGTACGCATTGGGCTGATCGTATCGATAAGCCACCCGACTTCCCCGCAATCAAAGATCTCCGGGCCATGGACGACCATTACCGGCTGAGCTGTCATGGGCTGACCCTGTCCTGTTTTATCTGCAGGGATTCACCCTCAGAGAGGGGATATGGTAATCCGATGCGGGGGGCAGGGGGGTTCATGTGCTCAGGGTCGCCTTCAAGCCAACATCGTACCTGGCACCGCACTCCGGGCAGATAAGAATAATATGGTACATCCCCCCGTCAATCCGACAGGTGTTGACGCATCGTTTCTATCAGTTTTAATAAAAGATATGTGGAACCCCAACTGGTACCCGCATAAAGGGCACGTATGCAACCCATTTCCAGCAGGAAGCTTCCTTATCTCTTTTGGTTCTGGCATACCGGACCACCGTTTGATATATGATTACCTGTCTGATTTGCATTAAGAGCAGCTGTTCCCGACAAGCCGGGTGATTATCACGTAGGCATTCTTCCGTCCGTTGATTGCAGCATGTTCCTTCCGGAAGGGTTTGGGGACGATCTCCATCGTTTCAGAAAGCTTCTGTTCGAGCACGTCTTCGGTCACCCCTCTTCCGTCAACCGAGGTTCCCGCGCCCATATCCACGATCTTTTTTGCATTGTTCTGCTGTTCGGGGTGGTTTGGATCCATGATGATCAGCACCGGCTTTTCAAAAAGGAGCGCTTCGTGCAGGGTTGTGAGCCCGCCGTGCACAATCGCCACCCGCGCCCTTGCCAGATGTTCATACAGGTTGGGCACGTAGCCATGAGAGATGAAATTATCTGAAGATTCCGGGAGAACCTCCCCGGTATAAAACACATCAAACGTCAGGTCCTTTCTATTGTCTGCGATAGATCGCAGCATCTGGTACATGGGCAGCTTGTAGGGTTCGCCCCCAAAACTGGCGAAAACGCATTCATGGCAGTAGGTAAAACCGTCCGGGTTCACATCAAGGAATGGACCGGTAAAGCTGTACCGGTCTTCTTCACCGCACGGGACAACAATGTTGTATTCACTCACCGTGTCCGGATGTGGATAATCAGGGACAATGATGTGGGTGGCGAGCCTGATGTACCGCCGGATCAAAAAATTGAGGGCTTTCCAGACAGGATTTGTCGTGTTGTTCAAGCCGTTGAAATGGTTCTGGTTGGTTATAAAAACAACCGGCACATGACACAACCGCCCGGCAATGACCCCGCCGTACATGGTGTCGCAGATGACGCACTCAATGCCGTACTCCCGTATCAGCTCCCGCACCCGGAATGCGGATCTGATCATGTCAAATACGATCCATTTGGAGCACCAGAGCGTCTTTTTCAACGAGAAAAATCCATCCTCTCCTTCCAAAGAGACTTCCCGGTGCGTGCGGTGAAGGTTGGAGCACCCGTGCTGGTCGATGAAAACATACGCCTTCCCGTACGCGGCAAAATGGACGGAATGTCCCTGCTGCTGGAAATAGTGCCCGAGATGGACACAGCGGGACGCGTGCCCGAGCCCTTCGCCGCATACGACAAAAAGAAATTTCATAAAACATCCACAAAAGATGGAAACATCCTGATCCTAACGGTTCATGGTCTGGAACTGCATCACCGGTGTTGTATGAAATAATTGGGATTCTTCAGGCTATAGTGCTTTACGCTTTTATTGATCGGGTATGAATTGCAGACTGCCTCAACAGATAAGCACAACAACAATAGCACCAGAAAAAGATTAAACGATGGGCTCGAGGAGATTCGAACTCCTGACCTCCGCCATGTCAAGGCGACGTCATAGCCAGCTAGACCACGGGCCCGCACCTTTAAAAGAATGCGCTTTAAAGGTGGGTGAACGCAGTATAAAAGAATTCTGTTCCTCATATGAATATTGTAAACAGGCTGCTGTTCTCCACCAGCAGATTCATGCACCGGGGGATTTACAGTACTCTCCGGAGTTGATGCGTATGTGTAATGACGCAAAAAAGCAGTTATTTGTGTACGAACACGATGCGGGCAGGTTCGAACTGCTCGTGCGGATCCTGTACTGGATCCTGATCGGGATTGTGATGTGGGTGTACGGGATCGTCGCCGGCATCTGCCTGATCATCCAGTGGTTCCACATCCTGATCCTTGGAAGCCGGAATGATGCGCTGTCCAATGTTGCAAAGGGCTATCTTGAATATATGGTGCATGTGATGGGCTACGTGTACATCATGACTGATAAACGCCCGGATATCATGCCGGTCGGTGTCAGGATTTATGAGGAATAATCCAACAGGTATTCAGATTGGATCAGAAAAAGCGAGAGGATTCCCCATAATCTTTGATACGCCTATGAATTCCATTGTTCATTTTTTTCATAAATGGAATATACGAGTTTCTTTGGGGCCACAGGAATTTAAAGAATTATTACTCTCTCATCACCCGAATCGACCCTGCTTTGATGATGATATTATTGTTTTGTTTAATACACGGATTTGTGCGGGATGCCTGTTTGCATATCCAACAGCTTTCCTGACATTATATTTGTTTCACCCATCCGGGATTGGGAGCATTTACCTTGCATTGGCATTCGCAGTATTTTCTCAAATACGAAGGCTGTCAAAAAGTAAAATTTTACAAAATTTATGCAGGATTATTGCTGGCATCGCTCTGGGTTTTGGAATCGGTGGGGGTTATTGGGCCTTTATGAATAGTCAATGGTTGGAGATTTTTTTATTGATATTGGGTACAGCGGGTTACACCCTCTTAAAAGCCTATTCGATTAGGAACAAACTATTGAATTGTAAAAATTTCGGCTCTGGAGAATTCCTCAATACGAATAAGAACTGAAATTGTTAACATCATTCTTGAGAGGTTATAGAGGATCACTTTAATTTTGATCTCCTTGATCTGGAGTCTGTATTTTCGAGCCTTGAGGGCTTCTCCGAACTTTCTTTTCAGGACGGAGAATACCGTTTCGACCTTATTTCTCTGATGATACTTATCTTCATCGAATGACTGAGCGATTCGTCTTCGGTAATACCCGGAGATTCGTTTCCGTTTTCTGTTTCTGACCGGGATAAGGGAACAGGAGTTGAGGGAGTCCCGGATCAATTCATGGATCTCTTCAGAGTCGTATCCTTTGTCCATGACATAGAGGTCGGATTGTCTGGTTCTGTGAGTTTGTTTCAGGAGTTTTTCAGCGTGAGGGATATCATGGACCGGGTGCTGGGAGATCTTCAGACCGGTGATAATCTGACGATCAGTATCAACGGAGATCGAGGTTTTCAGGAACCGTTTTCTGGTCTTACCGGTTCTCCACGAATAATAATGGCTGGCATAGGAGCTGGTGAACCCGGATGAATCGATAGCAGTACAAGGGATCCTCTCGCCCCAGTCGTAGAACATTTTCATGAGCCGGTTAAGTAACCGGGTGAAAGTGAATGATCGGATCCGTTGACAGAACTTCTGGATAGTCGTGAAATGAGGTACTTCATCGAGGTGAATCTTCTCTCTGAGAGAATCCATGATCTCAGTTAGTTCGATCGTGTCCCGGTAATCTTCAGACAGATATTCTTTCAGGAGAAGGAGAATGAGTAACTGGTGTTGGGTATAGGTTTTTCTTGAGAACTTGGAAGAGAAAAGAGGAATTCTTGAATCTTTGATCAATCCGGATGATATTTCAACAAACCTGATATACCGGTTTGCTGACACTATATCGTCTCCTTACAGGTTGATTGCATAACAAGGTAAGGAGACACCGTACCTTAGCTCTTTCGGTCGTCGGTACAACTCTGTTTTAGATCAGGTTTTCTACAGAGCCAAAATTTCCGAGCAGGAAGATGTTAAAGCAATAAATATGAAATTAAATTTTGCCAATAACCATTTTGAAAAAAAGATTAATTATCTTATACCAAGCATAAACTCTGCTGCATCTTTTTTCGCCTGTTCAGTATTCCCAATCGCTATGACCTTAACATCAGTGACTCCGCTAATGGATATCGTCACCTGATGTTGATGAGTGAACCAATAGTAATAAATTGCGGCCCCAATAAGTCCTAAACAACATAAAATCACAAAAATAAACCAATTTACATCACGATCTTGCGATTGAAATGCAATTAAAAAATCTGTTTGGGTTTGGACTGCGTAGCCTTTTGCTGTAAAAAATGGAATTGCGCGTCCAAACAGTTCTTTCTGATCCATAGTTGTTGATTTCTGACCAGCGTTTTCGGATGATTTTGCCGTTAGGTCAGCTCCGCAATTCGAACACACAGTCGTAATACCATCAGTCACAGGCTTCCCGCAGTTAGTACAGAATCTCGCCATCCAGTACCTCCTAAAAAAATTTACATTAATATTACATGAACAATTTTAACGATAAGTGTATCTATAAAAAAAATTGAGAGAAAGTATATCAGATCAGTTTGCCGGAGATCTTTGCAAACGTTGCGGTGAAGATCCCGGGCATGCCGCGTATCTCTTCCATCACGCTCTCGGGGACATCGCTGTCCACGTTCAGGATCATGATCGCCTGCTCGCCGGGGTTGATCCTTCCCACCTGCATACCGGCAATATTGATATTGCATTTCCCGAGGATGGTGGATGCACGCCCGATAACGCCGGGCTTGTCAAGGTGCCGTGAAACGATCACGTAGCCTTCGGGAATCATGTCCATTGTATAACCGCCAACGGCGACAATGCGGCTGCGGCCCTTGAAAAACACCGTACCGCTGACTGTCTCTTCTCCCTTGTCAGTCTTGATCCTGATAGTGATGAGGTTTTTGAATCCGCTGGATTCCTGCGTGACTGTCTCGCTGACCGCAATCCCGCGTTCCCTTGCAATGAAATCCGCGTTCACGATATTGACCGGCTGCTGGAGAACCGGGTCGAGAAGCCCCTTGAGGGCAAGACGGGTGACATACTTCATGCTGCCGGCATACGCAGAGAGTTCTCCGCCGTAGATAAGCTCAACTGATGAGAGCCTGCCGCCCGCGATCTGGGTGACGAACCGTCCCATCTTCTCGGCAAGTTGGGCAAAGGGCTGGAGCACTTCGGCATGCTCGGGAGGGACCATGGGGGCGTTGACCACGTATTTCGCAGACCCGCCTTTTAAGACTTCCACGCACTGCTTTGCGACGGAGACTGCCACATTCAGCTGTGCCTCGACCGTACTTGCCCCGAGGTGCGGGGTCACGATCACCTGGTCGAGGGTCAGGAGCGGGGACTCGTTCGGGGGCTCTTCTTCAAAAACATCGAGGGCGGCCCCTGCCACCTTACCGCTCTTGATTGCATCGTAGAGCGCCTTTTCGTCGATGATGCCACCGCGGGCGCAGTTGATGATCCGCACCCCGTCTTTCATAGTCGCGATACTTTTTGCATTGATGACATGCTTCGTCTCAGCGATCAGAGGGGTATGGACGGTGATGACATCCGCGACCTTGAAAAGATCGGCCAAGGACATCATCTCTACACCGAGTTGGGCTGCCCGCTCCTTGGTTATGAAGGGGTCATAGGCGACGCATTTCATATCCATTGCATTTGCCCGCTTTGCCACTTCCCTGCCGATTCGCCCGAACCCGACGATACCCAACGTCTTCTCATTGAGTTCCACGCCCATGAACTTTGATCGCTTCCACTCCTTTTTTTTCAGGCTTGCATTTGCCTGAGGAATATTACGGGCGAGCGCCTGCATCATCGCCATCGTATGCTCGGTGGCGGCGAGCGTATTGCCTTCGGGAGCGTTTGCCACGATAATCCCGCGCCGGGTCGCCGCATCCACATCGACATTGTCCACCCCGACCCCGGCACGCCCGATAAACCGGAGCCGTTTGCCCGCATCGATCACCTTTGCGGTCACTTCGGTGCCGCTGCGCACAAGCAGGGCGTCGTAATCCCCGAGGATCTTACAAAGTTCATCCTCTTTTAAATCGGTTCTGACATCGACATCGCAGGCCGCACGGAGGATCTCGAGCCCTTCTTCTGCCAGCGGATCGCTGACAAGCACTCTGAAATTTGCCATAAAACCCATACAGTATCTGCACCATACCTAATCAGATTTGTTCTTTTTTTAAAACAGGAAAAAACACACCAACAGGTTGGAAAGGAAACATGCTCCCGCATATAAGTTGTTTGATCCCAAAATATTTTGTTCGCTGGAATATCCGCCTGTAAAACCGGCATGATAATTATTAAACAGACATGAGGTGAGATCATAAGTGGTGCGAGCATGAACACTGTCCCCAATATCCTGTGGCTTGAGGAGATCAGGAAGGAAGATATCATATCGGTAGGAGGAAAAGGAGCATCGCTGGGCGAGATGGCGTCCATCGGGCTTCCTGTCCCCAGGGCGTTTGTCGTAACCGCCCAGGCGTTCCGCCGTTTCCTTGTCGAGACCGGTCTTGAACCGAAGATCTACAAGTCAATCGAACGCCTCGATGTAGAGAACAACGCGGCGCTGGAGAAAGCGGCTGATACCGCAAAAGGGCTGGTGCTGAAAGCAAAGATGCCTGCTGCTCTCCGCGATGAGATTAAAAAAGCGTACCGGAAGATGTCCGCAAATGACCTTGTTGTCGCAGTCCGGTCAAGCGCAACAGCCGAAGACCTTCCTGATGCAAGTTTTGCCGGGCAGCAGGAGACCTATCTCAATATCAAAGGGGAAGCAGCACTCCTTACCGCAGTGCAGAAGTGCTGGGCGTCCCTGTACGGTGCACGGGCGATCTACTACCGGGCCAAACAGGGGTTTGATGACCATACGGTCAATATAGCCGTGGTCGTCCAGCAGCTGGTAAATGCAGATAAAGCCGGTGTCATGTTCACGTCCCATCCCATCACAGGGGACCCGTCTACCATAATCGAAGGGTCATGGGGATTGGGGGAGTCAGTTGTCTCCGGGACCGTTTCCCCGGACAAATATGTCTTTGACCAGCGGACGGAGAAGATCGAGGACCGGTTCATTGCCAACAAGAAAGTTGAGATCATTGCCGACGGGGAACACGGGACAAAAGTCGTCGAAGTTGCAGCAGGCCGCCAGGATGCGCAGGTCCTTTCTGATGCAGAGGTCGCAAAACTCGGGATGTACGGGAAGATCGCCGAGAACCATTACGGAATCCCGCAGGATGTTGAATGGGGTATCGTGGGCGAAACCATATACATCCTCCAGTCCCGCCCGATCACAACCATCGGTGCTAAAAAAGGCGGGCAGGGTGCACCTGCGGCAAAGCCCGGTGCAAAGGAGAGCCATAAAATCCTCGTGCAGGGACAGGGTGCGTCTCCCGGGATTGCTGTCGGCAGGGTGGCACTCATCAGGGATGTCAAGGACACCGGTGGCGTCAAAGAAGGGGACATACTTGTCACCCGCATGACAAACCCGGACATGGTGCCGGCGATGAAGAAGGTCGCTGCCATTGTGACTGACGAGGGCGGGATGACCTGCCATGCTGCAATCGTGAGCAGGGAACTGGGTACTCCGGCAGTCGTGGGGACGAAGAATGCCACGTCGTTGCTGCAGCCCGGGCAACAGGTCACGGTTGACGGCGAGCGTGGGCTCATCTATGAAGGGGCAATCGAGCAGCCGGTACAGAAACAGCAGGTGGTGCAACAGGTTGGGACAGGTACAGCACCAATCATCACGGCGACAAGCGTGAAGGTGAACGTTTCAATCCCGGAAGCGGCGGCACGCGCAGCCGCAACAGGTGCAGATGGCGTCGGGCTGCTTCGGATCGAACACCTGATACTCGGACTTAACAAGACACCGGGCTGGTACATCACCAACCGCCGCGAGGAGGAGTTTGTCCGGGAACTTCATGACGGCATCAAGATCGTGCTCGATGCATTCCCGGGCAAATCCGTCTGGGTGCGGACCCTTGATGCACCGACAGACGAGTTCCGGAACATGATGGGGGGGGAGAACGAGCCGCACGAGCACAACCCGATGCTCGGGTGGCGCGGGATCCGTCGCGACCTCCAGAGCCCTGACCAGTTCCGGCTTCAGGTCGAAGCATTCAAACAACTCTGGAAAGAGGGGTATGAGAACCTCGGCGTGATGTTCCCCATGGTCTCACACCCCGACCAGTTCGTGCAGGCAAAGGAGATGATGCGCGGGTGGGACGTGGACGTGGAGAACGTGACGCTCGGGATTATGATCGAGATCCCGTCAAGCGCGATCCTGATTGAGGACTTCTTGGAATGCGGGATCAAATTTGCGTCGTTTGGGACAAACGACCTGATCCAGTACACCCTTGCCATCGACCGGAACAACGAAAATGTTGCCAACATGTACCAGCCAAAGCACCCGGCGGTGCTCCATCTGATCCACAACGCGATCCAGACCTGCCGCGAGTATGGTGTTGAGTGCTCTATCTGCGGTCAGGCAGGTTCTGACCCCAAGATGGTGGAGTGGCTTGTCGAACATGGTATTGCGAGTGTCTCGGCAAACATCGATGCAATTGCAAAGATCCGCGAGACAGTCGCCCGAACGGAAAAACGCATCATCCTGGAAGCAGCGAGAACCGGTAATGCTGAATAAGGGACTGCCGGAAGCCGGACTCTTCTCATTTTTTGCCCAAAAAAAAGGGGAGGATCTTGACCACGACTTTATCTTAAGCTCCATGTGCACTCCCCCGCATCCGGTTGCGGTAAAAGCACACTGCATGTTCATAGAGACCAACCTTGGTGACCCGGGGCTCTTTTTGGGGACTGTATCACTGGAGAAACTGCTCATAGAACGCCTGGGAACCCTGTTCCACAACCCGGAGGCAGGCGGGTACTCGACTTCAGGGGGAACGGAGTCCAACATCCAGGCACTCCGCCTTGCAAAGGAACTGAGAAAAGAGACCAGGTCCCCAAACGTTGTGGTCCCGGAATCCGCACATTTTTCGTTTAAAAAAGCCTGCGACATCCTCAGTCTCGAAATGCGCACCGTCCCGCTGGACCGCACCATGAAGATGGACGCTGCACAGGCAGCAGAAATCATCGACAGGAACACTATATGCCTCGTCGGGGTTGCAGGCACGACCGAGTACGGCCTCATCGACCCCATTGCAAACCTTGCCGCTATCGCATCCGAGCAGGATATTTTCTTCCATGTCGATGCAGCATTCGGCGGCATGGTGATCCCGTTCCTTGACCATGCAATCCCATTTGATTTCTCACTGCCCGGCGTCACCAGTATTGCTGTCGATCCCCACAAGATGGGGATGGGTACGATCCCATGCGGGTGTCTCCTGACACGGCAGCCGGATATGCTCAATATTTTAAACATCGACACGCCTTACCTCTCGGTCAAACAGGAGTTTACACTTGCAGGGACACGCCCGGGCGCTCCGGTTGCGGGGGCGCTCGCGGTGCTGGATTATCTTGGCGTTGAAGGGATGCGGGCAGTCGTCGCGGGGTGCATGAAAAATACGTCGCGGCTTATCGATGGCATGGAGACGTACGGGATCCAGCGGGCGGTGACTCCTGAATTGAATGTCGCGACGTTCGTCTGCAAGGATGTACCAGACCGGTGGATGGTGTCATGGACCCGCCGGGGGCACCTGCGGATTGTCTGCATGCCCCATGTCCACCGCGACCGGATCGAGGCGTTCCTTAACGATATTGGTGAGTTGTATGCTTGACAGACTGGTAAAATCCCTTGAGACCTGCCCCATGGTAAAGAGGGGTGAATATAACTACTTCATCCACCCGATAACAGACGGCGTCCCGGTTGTTGAGCCAGCGCTTCTGCGCGAGGTCTGCACCGGGATGCTCAGGGTGCTTGACCTGAACGGTGTGGACAAGATTGTTGTGGTGGAAGCGATGGGCATCCATATCGGCTCAGTGCTCTCGACCATGACCGACATCCCGATGACGATCATGCGCAAGCGGGAGTACAAACTGCCGGGAGAGATCGCTGTCCACCAGGCGACCGGCTACTCCAAGGGAGAACTCTATCTCAACGGGATCTCAAAAGGTGACCGGGTGGTTATTGTTGATGATGTCGTGAGTACCGGGGGGACGATGCGGGCGCTCCTGCAGGCGCTTTCAATTGCCGGTGCTGAAGTAACCGATGTCTGTTTTGCTATCCAGCGGGGGAACCCGTCAATAGGACGGCCGTACAAGTCGCTTGTAAAAATCGAGGTCGCCGAAAAGGTGCATGTTGTTGAGCGTTACCTCTGACCTGATCGCAGCATTAAAAGAACGGGGGGTGCATAAGATCGCTCTCCAGTTTCCGGAAGGTCTGAAGCGGAAGTCAGCAGCGGTTGCTGCTGAAATAGCAGATGCGGGGTTTGAGGTGATCGTGAGCGGCGATCCCTGCTATGGCGCCTGCGACCTTGCTCTCGATACACTCTCCTATGCTGACGTGCTGGTCCATTTCGGACATTCTCCGGTCGACTCCCGTGACAATGTGATATTCGAATTGTGTCAGACGGATTTTGATGTCGCGATTCTTGAGAATGCTCTCCCGCTGCTGGAAGGAAAAAACGTGGGGCTGGTCACCACCGTCCAGCACGTCCACCTCATCCCTGCAATAGAGGCATTTCTCCAGTCAAAAGGGATTGATGTGCGGGTTGCGGAGGGATCCCGCCGGACCCCTCACCGGGGACAGGTGCTCGGGTGCAGCTTTGCTTTGGCAAAGGAAACATGTGCAGGTGAAATACTCTTCGTCGGCACAGGAGTCTTCCACCCGATCGGGATTTCCATTTCCACCAGCGCACGGGTGGTTGCGCTCGACCCGCTTACCGGAACTGCACAAATAGTCGACGGGGAGCCTCTCATTCGCCGGCGTTTTGCAGTAATGGAGCGGGCACGGGGTGCAAAGAACTTCGGCATCATCGTTTCCACCAAGAGCGGGCAGCAGCGCCTCGCCCTTGCAGAGCGGCTCGTAGCACTCTCCAATAACGCTGCCATCATCATGATGAGGGAGGTCATCCCGGACGAACTGTTAAACCTTGGTTTTGCCGCGTATGTTAATACTGCCTGCCCCCGGCTCGTATATGACGACCAGGCGCGTTTCCCCGTTCCTGTCCTCTCCCCGCAGGAGTTTGAGATCCTGTGCGGTGCCCGGGCATGGGATGACTATGCGATTGATGAGATTGCATGAAACTCAAGAAACTCGAGATGGCACTCCAGCGCCTCGCCGGCTTTCCCCGCCCCCGTGCGGCGCTCGAACAGTACCAGACCCCGGCGCCACTTGCTGCCCGGCTCCTCTACCACGCCCTCATGAAAGGGGATATCGAAAAGAAATCGGTGTGCGATCTCGGGACCGGCACCGGGGTCCTTGCGATCGGGGCTGCCCTCCTCGGTGCTGAAAATGTCAGGGGCATCGATATCGATCACAGTGCAACCGTGGTGGCAAAAGAGAATGCCACCCTGATGGGAGTCGATGTGGAATTCCTTGTCGTGGACGTGCGGGATGCCTCACTTGCAGGCAGAATCGGTAACTGTGACACGGTTATCATGAACCCCCCGTTCGGAGCGCAGGAGGCACACGCTGACCGCCCGTTCATCGACCTCGCCCTGTTGACTGCACCGGTAACCTACGGCATCTTTAATGCAGGATCCACCCAATTCATTAGGACATATACAGAGGGAAGAGCGGAGATCGCCGAGCGGGTCGGCGGGGTTTTTCCGATAAAACGCACGTTTTCCTTCCACACAAAAGAGATACAGGAGATCGAGGTCGAGATCCTACGGTTGATATCCAGACAACAGGTAACCCACCGGGCATAAAAAAGACCATCACCGGACTTGCGGCTGCCCATCTTGTGACCGATATCTACATGCCGGTGCTTCCTGCAATCCTCCCGCTCCTTATTGCCACCAATGGCTACTCCTACCTTGCAGCCGGATTGCTCGTCACTGCCTATAATGTTACTTCTTCCTGTACGCAGCCGGTGCTTGGCTGGCTCTCGGATACAAAAGGGCTGACCGTGCACGTAAGCATCAGCCTCCTTATATCCGCCATCTTTGTCTCGCTCATGGGCCTTGCGCATGATTACTCCATCATCATGCTCTTTGCCGTTCTCGCCGCGCTGGGCCACGCCTGTTTTCATCCTGCTGCCCTGAGCTTTGTCAGCCGGATCTGCACCAGCGAGAACCGGGGGAGGATCACTTCGTACTTTGTGGTCGGGGGAAATCTGGGTTACGCAATCGGGCCTGTACTTGCCGGTGTGCTTGTCTGGTGGTTGGGACTGCCCGGGCTGCTGCTCCTGATCTTCCCCGCGATCCTTATGGCGTTAGCCCTCAGGTACATCCTGCCCGGAGGCATTGCCGGGGCATCTGCAACACATACTTATGGTAATCGGCAGGACGACGTGCAATCAAAAAAGCCATTCATGATCCTGATGGTTGCCTCAATCCTCCGTGCATGGGCGATCTTTGCCGCAATCACATTCCTCCCCACGTATCTTGTCACTCTAGGGTATGACCTTGTTGCAGCAAGCACGATCGTGACCCTAATGCTCCTTTCGGGAGTCGCGGGGCAGGTCGTGGGAGGATATATCTCGGACCGGTATGGGAGAAAGGAGTTCATGGTTGTCGGGCTCGCGTGCTCGATCCCGGCGTTCTATCTCTTCTTTGTAAGCACGGGAGTTCTCGCGATCATTGCAATCCTCATTTTTGGGTTCGCACTCTGGTCCACCTTCGCCGTTGCCGTGGCGATGGGCCACGAACTTATGCCGGGCAACGTAGGCCTTGCATCAGGGATAATGCTCGGGCTCGCAATCGGTTTTGGTGGGCTGGGGGTTGCGGTCAACGGGGTGATCGCTGACCACTATTCGCTTGCTGCTGCGCTCGGCACCATCCCAATTCCCATTGCCGGGGCAGTGATCCTAATGGCACTGGTACCGTACCCGTGGAAATCGTTAAAACGGTATTTTTGCGGGAAAACGCGTCACAATTGAACAATACGCTTATTACTGCGCAACCGGAAGAAAATGATCGGGGTTTTATTATGGATAGGACAGGAATTGGAGCGGCCATCCTCGGCCTTTTACTTTGTGTCCTCGGGATTTATGCAATCTGGGTGTTCCTCCCCGACACAATCGCGGTTGTTAAAGGTCTTATCGGCATCGCCGGCGTTCTTATCGGACTGGTGCTTGTCGTCTTCGGCATCCTGATCATCAAAGAATAGCCTATAGTTAAAAACCCTACTTTTAATACAAGTTGGGTTTTCTCAAATAGTGTTAACACAGCCAATTTCTAAATAGATCAATCTCCGCCTCCTTTGAGGCTACGATTAATCATAATTGTTGTGTTCAACACTAAAAAAAGGAAAAATTTTGTTTTAGACCTTGACAACAAGGCATTGGGAGCCCGCAGTTTCGATCACCGGCTCCACCTTGTCTGAAAAAAATTCATCGAAAGCTTTCTGGACGCCCGGCGCAGTAATATAATCGTGGGAGATGATGATGCCCCCCGGGCTCATCCGCGAATAGAAGAACTCAAGACACTTTTTCGTGCTTTCATATGTATCGACATCGAGGTTCACAAGGGAAAACGCCGTATCTTTTATCGGCCCGGAGGTATCAGGGAATATCCCCTTATAGAAAAAGACGTTTTTCTCAGAGTCAAGGTAGTCCTTCACCCCTTCATACGAGGCGGAGAATTTGCCCTCGTAGAACGGCCATACAAGGTCAACTTCATCCACCTTGGGCAACCCTTCGAACGTGTCAAAGAGGTGCAGCGCCCGGTCCCCTTTTGCAGAACAGATGATCTTTGCAGAACCGCCGCGGTACACCCCGACTTCTGCGATGTCGCCGGGCACTTTCTCTGTCCTTTTGACCGTCATGTAGATATAATACGCTTCGATATCTTCGAGCAGGAGTTCAGTCTCTGACCGGATTTTGTTAAGCGCTCGCGAGAAATCTTTGCGGTCAGCGCAACCGTAATGGGAGATCCTTCCCCGTGTCGCGATATCATACCCGATGAACGGTTCAAAGATCAGGAGCTTCCTGAGCTTCAACAGGTATTTGCTGGGAGCAAGGGTATCGCACATGCAGATAAGATTTTTTTTCGGGAAGAAGCTCATGTTCTCAAACTTTTGACATCAGGGAATTTATAATGTTACCCAATTCTTTCATCCCAAAAGGCTGATCACAGGGGGATGACTTTTTTCAATAACCTCCGGTTTGTAGCAAAGTATCCGATCACGATTGCACCGGCAAGGAGGATGAGTGCTGGTACTATCGAAAAAAGGATGATGATCCCGGAGCAGTACGCGATCAGTACCGATACAAGTCCCATGATCCTGCCCTTCAGATATGCGGTAACAAGGGAGATGACGAGAAGGATTGTTGGCAGGATAATGAACAGGGAGGAGATTTCCGGGTCAGGGTAGATTGATCCCACCGCATTTCCTATCCCGCTGATAATTAACTGCTGCGGGTCGATTCCTATTGCCGTGAAGATGCCGGAGAGAAAACCCAGGCCAATCACGGACTCCCGGATAAAAACATTACTCTTTTTGGCCATGATTGTCGGTTACTAAAATATAAAAAACCGGGTTAAAATAAAGTGACGGATCATTTGAAAGAAAATCTTTGCGGAGTGTTTTTTTAATATAATTACGTGTGCAAATAATCGTTTTCTGCCTCGAGCTGCTCATACCCACCCTCGCTTATGGAAATAAAAGAGCATGATTGCAATGACGGAGAGCATTACCGCCCAGACCGAATAATACCCGTACTCCCACCCAAGTTCCGGCATATATTCAAAGTTCATTCCGTAGATACCGACTATAAACGTTAGCGGGATAAAGATGGTGGCAATGAGGGTGAGCACTTTCATCACCTCGTTTAAACGCATGCTCATCCCGGAGAGGTAGATATCGATCATGCCCGAGACCATATCCCGGAAGGTCTCGATCGTATCGATCACCTGGATAGTGTGGTCGTATACGTCCCGCAGATAGATACGCGTCGGGTCCTGGATCAGGGCGCTGTCTGACCTCTCAAGGCCGGAGATCACTTCGCGGAGAGGCCAGACGGACTTGCGGAGGTAGATCATATCTTTTTTGAGCGTATGGATCTGCATGAGCATCTCGTTTGAGGTATTGGTCACGAGCGCTTCCTCCAGAAATTCCACCTGCTCCCCAAGCGATTCCATGACAGTAAAGTAATTGTCAACGATCACGTCAATAAGCGCGTATGCGAGATAGTCCGTGCCGAATTTTCGGATCCGCCCGTCCTTCCGGATCCGGTCCCGCACCGGGTCAAATACATCGCCTACATCCTCCTGGAACGAGATGATGAAATTTTTTCCGATGATAAGACTTACATGCTCGATCTTCACTTTATGGACAGCGTCAAGATACTGGAGCATCTTTAAGTTCACGTAGATATAGGTGCCAAGATCTTCCATCTTGGGCCGCTGTTCGGTATTGATGATGCTCTCAAGGATAAGAGGGTGGATGTCAAAACTCTTGCCGATGCGCTCTACAAGAGCCGTATCAGAGAGCCCGTCCACATTGATCCATGTAACCGTGTCGGTACTCTTGAAAGCAAGACATTCGTCGATGGACGCGACCGTTTTTTCCTGATATTTGGTCTGGTCGTAATCGATGATGGTGATAACCGATGGCTCCCCATTCAGGGTACCTGCCGGCGGCACGAGAGTGCCGGGGGAACGGCTAGCTTTACGGTGTTTTTTCGCTTTGTTGCGGGACACGAGATTCACCCGGGCTGGCGGACGGAGAATGGGATCATCGATGGAAATCCAAACAGGTACGACTGATTGGTACTTATGTGGTTTTGCGGCAGCAAAAAAGGTTATAGGTGGACAGGCCGGGCCTATTTCATGCCAAAGAGCGATTTGAAGAAGTTTCCGATCGATGTGATTACATTAGCTGCCTTTGCCGGCTGGGAAGGGGCTGCACCGGTGCCACCGCACCCGCAGCTCACTTTTTTTACTCCGGTGGTTGGATCCTGGTCTGTAAACATCTGGCATCCACCATTCTGCGGGCAGTAACCTGAGCATTGGCTTCCGGTTGTGTCAAGCTGGCAGACTGCCTTGCACTCGCAGGCAGAGCAGATGTTCTTGCCGGACGCATCGGTTGTCGTCCCCGTCATGAAGCAGGTCTGCCCTGCTGCACAGTCTCCAGAGCAGTCACTTGTCGCTGCGGAACACCCGCACGGCTGGCCGGACGGTATTGCCGGGGTTATCACAAACGGCGTTACGCCGGTCAGGGGTGGAACCTCTCCTTTTGCCTTGCAGTGGCACTCGGCATATGCGGTCTTACCGGTTACCGGATCACGGTACATCGTGTTCAGCTGGCAGGTCTCATCAGCGGCATTGCAGGAGCCGGCACAGCTGTCCTTTGCATAATCAAAATAACATGTAGTCACTTCGCACCCGCACATAGGGGCGGGAGCTGCAACATTTGTCTGGGAAAGACCTACCTGTATGCACTGCCCGCCGGATGAGCAGGTGCCGGTGCACGCGTTCTTGTCCTTGTCATAGGTGCAGGAGGTTGTTGCGGGAGGAATGCAGTCGCAGACTGCCGCCGTCACTTTCCCGCTGTCATCCTTCCTGCTGTAGACAATGGTGCAGTCATATCCCGGTTGCCCGCAGGTGCCGGTGCAGGCATTCTTCTGGTAATCATAGTAACATTTGGTGTTGGGAACTTTCTCAAAGCAGTACAGGGGGTTCTTGTTATTGTCATAACCGCAGATTGTTGTCACGCCTTTGCATACCGGGAACCCGTATTTTATCCCTTCATCCTTCGAAAGGCAGGTGCAACCCTCGGGACATGCCGGCGATGACGTCACGGTCGGAGTGGCTGCCGGTCGTTTGAAGCAGTACTTTTCTACAGGGGAAGCCGCGGTTGTCACCGGCTGGTAGTAGCCGCAGATCTCGGAACTGCACCGGTCCGGTAAAAAGCCGAACTTGAGCTTTGCATCATCGGGCGTGATGCAGTCGCAGCCATCCGTACAGACTGACGGGGTCGTTTTTGCGCGGAAGCAGTAATCAGGTGCCGCTGCCGCAGTAGCCGTGTTTGCAGAGCCGGCACTGCATGGAGTTTCCGAGCACCTCTCATAACTGCCGAACGCTTCCTTTGCCTTTGCCTCCGGCATGCAGGAGCAACCGGACGGACAGGCTGCCGGGGAGGCGGTTACTGCTTTGCGATAACAGTAGCTATTAATCACGGCTGACCCGGTGACCACCTGGGAGCAGGCAGTGTCCGAACACCGCACGTACATGTTGGGTTGCTGCATGGCCAAAGACTCCGGCATGCACTCGCACCCGGATGGACAGACCGGGGTTGGAACCAGCGTAAGAGTTCGGACCGTTAAGGTCACGGCCGGCGCCGGTTTCACGCAGTACTTCGGGATCACGGCAGCGGTCGTTGCTGAACTGATGGCGCACGAGATCTCCGAACATCGCGCGTAGCTGCCATACTTTGCCTTGGCATCTGTATCACTCAGGCACTCACAGCCTGACGGGCAGGCAGTTGCCGGGGGCTTGTAGCAGTAAAGCGGTTGTTTTGCCGAATCGTATCCACATGGGTTGGTGGTATCTGAACACCGTACATACTGCATGTTTGCCGCCTGTCCCGGCGGCATGCAGCTGCATCCCTGCGGGCAGGATGCTGATGGCTGTAACTGCAGTCCTGCCGTGAGCGTTTCTGCCGCCATAACCGGAAGCATGAGGATAACGAGCAACATAAGAGCTGCCGGTATCCGGATATACCTTGATGACGGGAAATGACGTGCCATTGAAGAAGACCTCATAAGTATCACCGGGCCTGAAGAAGGATCAGGTTGCCTGATTCGTTCGTTGCCGTACACAATAATAAAGGTTATTCCTCATCCACCGGCTCCGCTATTTACGCCTTTTTTTTTAGAATCGTAAATGCTATGCCCGCCACAGCAAGGATGAGCCCGGCCATAAGGACCTGCACGCTGAGCTGGGCGAGTAAAAAAAATGAGAAAACCATGCCGGCAACCGGGATGATGGGGATGGTTCCGATTGTTCCGGGGATCCTGAACGGCCGGCTGGCATCAGGTGCATGGATACGGAGCACGATGACTGCCGCATTGATTATGACAAAGGTGACAAAGAGCGTGAAGTTTGTCAGGTTGGCAACAAATGCAATATCTCCGGAAAAGAGGAAGATCAGGGAGAGAAGGGATGATGCAAGGATTGCAATATGCGGGGTCCTGCGTTCCCTGAGCACTCTGGCAAATAACGCAGGAACATACGATGATCCTCCCATACCATGCAGGATCCGGGAAGAAGCATACACCGACATCAGCGCCGTGTTGGCTGTTGCAAAGAGCGCTATTAACGAGATGACAATAACCGCATTCCCGCCAAGGGAAACTGCCACGATCTCGGTAAACGGTGCCTTTGATGCGGCTATCTGCTGCCATGGGACAACAGAAACGGCACACAAGGCAACCAGAATATAAAGAACCGTGCTGATGGCAAGTGCGAACAGGAGCGCCTGCGGAACAGTCCGTTCGGGATTCCGGGTTTCGTCAGAGAATTTAACCATTGCCTCAAACCCCTGGTACGCAAAGAAGATAAGGGCGGAAGCTGCAAAAAGGCCAAACAATCCGGCCGGCATCTCAAGGTAATCAACACTGCCCAGCCGGGGGATGCCAATCGCTATGATTATGCAAAGTCCAAATGCTTCGATCAATGTCGCCCCGATCGCAACATACGCGGTCTCTTTCACCCCGTACAGCAGGATTGCGGTCAGGAGGAGGATAAGCCCGGCCGCTGCAGGAAGCAGGGAGGATCCAGTCAGGCTGGAGAAATAGCCGGCAAACCCGAGCGCGACCGTTGCAGCGGAAAGCGCCCCTGACAGGATGATCAGCCAGCTGACCGCAAACGCAAGACGGTTCCCGAATGCGGATGAGACATACTCGTACTCCGCCCCGGAGCGGGGAAACATGGAGGAGAGCTCGGCATACGACAACCCGGTGAATGCGGCAAGCAGGGCGGCGAGCGCAAACGCCAGCCAGACCGCGTTGCCCGAGAGTCCCGCCGCCTGCCCGATCAGGGCATATACCCCGGCCCCGAGAATGATCCCGACACCGGATAGGGTGACGGCAACGAGCCCGAGTTCCCGGCGAAGGGCTTCCTTTTTTGCCATAGAAAAATTAGGATCAGAAGTAATAGAGCAGGACCGTCTGTTCCGTTCCGTCTTTAAAGACACCGATGATGTTGATCGTATTGGGATTTACAATCCCGACATAGGGGAACAGGTACTCCTTCCCGATCTCCGGGGAATAGATCGGCGTTTTTACGATCTTCCCGTCACGGTTGTCAATCTGGACTTTTAACATAGAAAGCTCTGCAGCATCCCTCCCGCCATCATACCGCATTACTACATCGTGTTCTGCCTTCCAGACAGTGAAATTGATCTGTTTTGGTCCTGCCTCAACCGCCGTGGCTGCGGGAGCTGTAGAATCTGCGGCAGGCGCAGGTGTTGGGGGTGCAGGTGGGGACTGCGTACAACCGCAGGAAAGAAGAAGAACTGTTGTTAACAGAACAATGAAAAAGGTTAACCATCGCATACGATGAAAAAGGGGGGCAGGTCAGATAAATATTTTGGATACTTGAGCATCGCATCCCTTTGTATCTGACACCAAATTGAACAGATGCCGGCATACGCAGGATCAATCAGATCAAACCCGTAATATTTAAACGATCCAATGAGAGAATATCACACAGATCGTAACGATCTGCCCCTTATGATCCGGGCATCTGCTGCGGAACTACGGGTATCAGGAGGTATGTTCATGAGTGTTTCAAAGAGGAGTCTAGGATTGATCGTTCTGCTGGTGGCCGCTGTGGCATTGGCCGGCTGCTCGGGAACATCGACACCACCAGCCACGACGGGTGGACCGGCTGCCGGCGGAGCGCCGGCAGGCGGGGCTTCCCCCGGTGGCAGTGCTGCCACAGGGCCGGTATCCGGAGCCTCGTTATTCGGCGACCTTTCCTACAACTGGGTCGAGTACAAGATGGTAAGCGGTTCCGGTGCCGAGAAGATGACGATTTACTTCAAGTATGACAAGAACGGGAAATGCAGTATGCGGTTCGAAGGCGGCGCAGCGATGGCTGGAATGCCAACGGAGATGGACTGCAGTTCAACGGGCACAACAGGAAAATCCGCAGACAATCCTAACACGGTCAGTCCCGATGTCAAGTTCGTCAAAGTCAGCACTGAATCCGTAACTGTTCCGGCAGGAACATTTATTGCCGATAAATATACTGCCTCATATCAGGGCATGACGTCAACATACTGGATTGCCTCCGGCAAGCCTCTGCTCAAGATGGAAGGCGGTACTGGCCAGGGAACGAGCGTTATGGAACTGAACGGCTGGGGATAATCACAAAATAATTTTCTTTTTAAAAAAATTGATGCACCTGTCACTTCTTCCGGTACACGATATAATACTTGTATATCTGCGGGGATGTCTGCGCTTCTTTTGTGTAGGGATTCGTCACGGTCCGCTGGGAGAAGAACCATGAGAAGTCTTTGGTATCATAGGCGCCAGCCTGTTGGCCGGTTGACGGGTTCCTCCACGATAGGATCTGTGCCACCTTGTCACCCTGCGCTACAGCATAGTGCGGGGCATTGCGGGGATCCGGCGCCGCATCAAACCCGAAGACGATGATATCACCACTCTTTAAATCAACCGATGGAGCCGATCCCGGTTCAACCCTGCCGGAAGCAACAACGGTATATTCATTCTGGTTGGTCAGGTGTGAACCGACATCCGACTTCTGCGACCCGCTTGTTGAAGTCGAGGGTTTGCCATAGATCTGGGCATATGCGATGTCCTGACAGAAGACAAAGTTATCCTTGTTCTGCTGGTACATCGTGTTGAGGGACTTTGCAGTTCCTGTTCCCGTCTTCTCATAACAGGTCTCCTTGCTTATCATACCAGAAAACATGTAACTGACCGAATCGGTCCCGATCTCATCACAGATCGATGAATCTCCGGTCTTTACTGCGACGCGCTGGAGACATTCGATCCGGGAATACTCACCTGAACCGGGATGATTTTCCATCTGAGCGCAGATCGATTTGTCACCGTTCTTCTCGGCAATCAGCATGATGCATTTGGTGCGGGGAGGGGCGCTTTCAATTTTGTTGCAGAGCTCGGTATCCCCTTTTCGTATCGCCGCATCCTGGTAGCAGTGATCGGGATCGATATCAGCCACTTTTGCTGCTGTCCCACCACAGGCCGCCTCTTCGCCCATGCCAAGTATCCATTCAAGTTCTATGCAACCGGCAGATACGACTACAGCAATCAGCAGAAAAGCAATTGCAGGAGCGGGGTATTTCATACCCTGAATTCAATCAGTCAGAAGATATAGATTCCTGTAAAAAATCCGGAATTGGGAGTTTGCCCGGCTTTCATAAGCCTCTGCACCATTCACATTTCGACGATACTTGCAGTGGTTCTATCTGACAGGTTCATATATTACCGCTGATCACGGACCCTTCGCTGTGTGTCGTGCCGATACCCGGTGCAAACGGGTTCAGTTTTGAAGATATTCTGATATACATGGTACCAAACGCATCAGTTTGTATCGCAGCAGTACCCTCCACACAGATCCTTTTCCCGGTCGAATCCTGGCCCTGTTGGTAATCCAGATTATATTTGGCAATAGTAACCGTGGAATTCCCGACGCAGCTGTGTTCAAGGATCATAAAATCTGATCTGTTCAATGTAATACCGCATTTCTGGAGAATATCCGAGCAACATTTTTTTTCATCCTCTAATCCTGAAGGGGTAAACAGCTCTCCAATCAGCAGAATCTGAGAGAATACTTCTTTTCTTATCATCTCCTCTTTTTCCGGAATCATGAAACACCTCGGTTTTAATAAGCTGCCCTGTTCAGAACCCCCCCACGATTGTCCTTACGGTTCATTTTCAGTACTTTTGCAGGGTACAGAACTTGCGTACCGAAATCGTGGTGTGACGAAGCTTCTTCTCGTATCGAACATTTCATTTCGTTCTTACATATTTATCACGGGTTTTCAGATTCATCGCTGCGATTAACTTTCTTCAACATAATGAATGTTAGCTCAATTTGCGATTCTTTCTGTATGGCATTACCTGCATCAGTTGTTGTTGTACCGGAAGACAACGAATTCTTCTGGCTCATTGGGAGGGCATGGAACAGGATTACAAACCTGTATGATCTTCTCGTGTTCAGTTCCCTGCTGCTGTCATTAGAATGCATTTCGATGGCGTACATCTCCTGCTTCATCCAGCAGGTACCATGGAACTCCTTGTGTGCGATCATCCCCTTCCTAGTTGCCTTCTCAATCTATAACCTCAACCGGAAGACTGACGAGGAAGAGGATGCGATCAACCGGCAGGACCGGTTTGCATTTACAAAACGATATGAGACACACCTCTATTACGGGGCGATTATCTCCCTTGCAATAGCTCTGGCTCTCTCTGCTACTTATGGTATCCCATCATTGCTGGCCACCGCAGCGCCATTTATCTGCGGCTTCCTGTACAGTTTCCGCTGGCTCCCCAGACGGATCGGCTACCGCCGGTTAAAAGAGATTCCTGCGGTGAAAAATATCATTGTCGGGTTCGCCTGGGCGATCATACTCTCATTACTTCCGGTCTTTCTCAATCATGGTACTCCGGATTCCAGGACGGCAATTATATTCCTGCTGTTTTTTATGTGGGGCTTCATGGCCTCCCTGATCCCTGATATCCGGGACAGGGCCGGAGATGCCAGTGCCGGCGTGAGAACCATCCCGGTGATCTTCGGGGAAGAGCGGGCAAAGACCCTCCTCTCCAATGTACTTCTGCTCCTTGGCGTGCCATTAGTCCTCTTCAGCCTGCTCTTCCTGCCACCATTCACAACCATCCTCCTCCTGGCCGCAAACCTGTATTCCCATGGCTGCGTTCACCTGTTGGGCAGGACCCGGATCAGGGATTTTGTTGCCGATGCCATTTCAGATGGGCAGTACATCTGTTTCGCTTTGGCACTTTTCGTCATCACAACACTTTGGCCAGGTTTATAAAAAATCCCAATTCTTTTCGTATTTTGAGAATAGAAACATAATTCCATGATTTATCGGGATAACCGGGATAAAAAAGGAACGTCAATATATATATACTGTTCATCCAACCGTATTACAATGGAGCCCCTTGAAGTTTATAACAACACCTACAAGCAGATCCAGTCCATCTTCTCTTCGCGCCTGAAGATCCAGATCCTGCTTTCTGCAGCAGGGGGGCCAAAGAACCTTTCAGAACTCCGGGATGTGACCGGGAGCACATCCCAGGCGATTATCCCCAAGATCCGAAGCCTCGAACGCATGTCGCTCCTTGAACCGTGTGACCATGGGTATGGCATCACGCCATTGGGCAAGGTCCTTGTCACCAAGATCGGAGACCTGGTCGTGACAATGGGGGAGCTTATGCAGCACCGGGAATTCTGGGCAACCCACGATATCGAAGGGATCCCCCAACCGTTTCTCTCTCAGGTCGGGGATCTCATAAGCTCTGATGTAAAATTTGACACCACAGACAACATGTTTCATGTCTATACTCATTTTGTCTCCATCCTCCAGCAGGCAGGATATATTCACGGCATCTCCTCGGTCATGAATCCGCAGATCGCGGATGTGCTCTCCGAGCGGATCATTGCTGGTGTCCCGGTTGAACTCGTTGTGAACCGCAGCATCGCAGAGGGCCTGATGCAGGAACCGTTCCTTGACAAAATCCAACACCTCATACCGTATGAAAATTTCAAAATCTGGGTTGTCGATGAACCTCTCCATCTAGGCATCACGGTCACCGACAAGAACCTTTCATTGGGGCTCAATAAAAAGGTCAATGCCGTTTATGACAGCTCTGCAGATATGCACAGCAGTGACCCGCGGGCACGGGAATGGGCAGAGCGGCTGTTCCAGTATTACCGGAGCCGGGCTGTCCTGATGGAGATAGGATAGGCAGTCCAGCAACAGTTCCATCCTCAGGGATTCATCGTTGCACATGTCGGGCCATGTATCCACGAGGGTAACAGGCCACTTCCCGTAACCTGCTGGTTCAGGCAGGCCATATTCAGTACTGATCATTCCTTGTTGTATTACCGGCAGTGCGACCCGTCAGTACCGATCTTGATATCGAATGCCGGACTACCTTTTTCCATGAATGTTCTCCGTTTTGCAATCGTCCTTGTCCTTCTTGCAACAGCGGCAGTAACGGTTGCCAGTTACCCTCTGCTGCCCGGTACTGTCGTTTCACACTGGAATGCAGCCGGAGATGCCGACGGGGCGATGCCGAAGTTCTGGGGCGTATCCCTCATCCCGTTCCTCATGGTCGGATTGTGCGGGCTCTTCTTCCTCTTTCCCAGGATCGATCCACTTCGTATCAATTACAAAAAATTCCAGAGATATTACGAGGGTTTCATTCTCATCCTTATGCTCTTCTTTTTTGCAATCCAGCTCCAGATTATCCTCTGGGGGATAGGGATACAGCTCAGCCCTAACCTGACCATTCCCATCCTGATGGGGGCTCTCTTCATCTACACCGGTTTTTTAATTGAACATGCGGAACCGAACTGGTTTATCGGGATACGGACGCCATGGACGCTCAGCAGTGAAACGGTCTGGAAAAAGACACATGCACGGGGGAGCCTGCTCTTCAGGATCGCGGGAGTAGTCAGCTGCTCCGGCGTCCTGTTCAGGGAGTATGCGATCATGTTCATCCTTGTCCCCGTCATTTTAGTTTCAGCCTATACCGTAGCCTATTCCTATTTTGAATTCCGGAACGAGCGGCCCTGAACGACCCGGTATTTGCACGGGCAGTAATTGTTTTTTTTTTACAATGGGGATCTGATCTGTTCATATCCCCGAAAAAATCCCTTTTTATGAGCGTGAACAAATTTGACCGGATTTAGAAACCTGACATGGATTGCTTGATAACCGACCATCGATACCTGAGTTGCATTCCTAACCGCAATCGTATGCATTGACGCATATCATTTCCTCACCAACCTGAACGACCCCCCTGTCAGGACGATTTACTACTTCGACGCCCTCCTTTTTTCCGTCCTGTTCCCGTTCTGGCGGCTATGCCGGCACCGCAGCTTGCCCCTTGCCGAGATCGGCATAACATCACAGCGCTGGAAGGAGCGCCTGCTCATAAGCGTGATAATAGCAATACCGTTCCTCTGGCTCGTTGTCACCCAGTATGGCGCCTTGTACGGCAATTTGCTCATCCCGCACTTTCTCGCAAATGTCCTTGTGCTCTGGGAGCCGTTCTTCGTGGACTGCTGGCTGGAGCTGCAGTTTTCCTGTTCATTCGGCATCATCCCGGGAATCGTCCTTGCCGGCGTCTGCTTTGGAACTTCCACTCTCAGCACCTATCACCTTCCGGGGGTTGCCGTCCTGATCATCTACGGAATGGTCTTTGGGGCAATCTTCCGGCTGGCCGACAACAACCTCTCATTATGGCCGGTTGCATAGGCTGCATCCTCAGCCAAAGGGACGCTCGCTGGAGGGATGATCTTTTCCCCGGGTACGTTGTCGGCATTAATGTCGTGATCGTGCTTTTCCAGCTCCTGTTCGTTGCATGGGTGTGGAGAGAGGAGAGGGATCGTTCCATTTCACCGGAGTACGCCCATTTACGTGTGGCAACGCAGACCTGCTATGTACTTCATGTGTATTGATAATGTCTTCCTGTGAATTGCAGGAATTTATACAGCAAAGTCTCTGAAAAATACAATCCCATCATGATGCGATGCAGGTAGTACCCGTCGTTAAACGTCTTGCCCAGTACACTTCTCCAGGCCTTTTCATACTGCGATAAATCCGCATTTTTAAAGCCATTGCCTGAGAATTTTACAAGTACTTCAGCGGCTTTTCTGGCACATATCATACTGGGCAGGATGCCATCTGCAAATACAGAAACAACCTGTGAAGCTGAGTCTCCCACCAGTATCGAATTCTTTCCATGCGATCTCAGGGGTCTGCTTAACGGAACGGTGCTGGTCCGCCAGTCTTTAATTTCCGGATACCTTTTCTTAAAATTGTCAAGCTGTTGCCTGAATGACCGGGGCCTTACTGTACCAATACCGATATTCCAGTCGTTTTTTCGCGGAAACCACCATGCATACCCGTGCTTTGCAACCGACTTTTTAAATTCGAAAATACATGCGTCACCGGGAGGTTCTCCTGTCCAGTAACCTGTACTAGCCACCCCGAAATAGCCGGGTTTTTTAATTCCCATCGATCTCCTGACAATTGAATTGAAGCCGTCGGCACCTACGGCAATCTTTGCTTCGATATTCTGAGGCAGCACCAGTAAAGAATTCTCTTTCCGGACAAGATCTTTCACTTTTTCGCCCATGCGGATTTCTGCACCGTGGCTCTGCGCCTGCCGGGCAAGATCCGCTTCAACTTCCCCTTTGTTTACCTGTATATTCGTAAACGGGAGTTCGATCTCCCCGGGGGTCATTTTAATGATGAATGTCTCTGTTATTCTTTCAATGCCCGTTCTGCTCTCGTAAAGATCAAAAAAATCATAACCGCATAGCCCGGCAGTTATTCCCTCGCCACAGGGTTTTTTGTAAAAAGTTTTGTCTTCTTCCAGGAGGATGAAGTCTACACTCTCTTCCGCAAGAAATTTTGCCAATGTCAGGCCTGCGGGACCGCCCCCAATTATCACGATGTCGGTTTTGGTTCTCATTGAAATATGACTGTCAATGTAATGTATAAAAAATGAATCCATTGGCTGATGCAATATAAAAATAGCTCATCCTTGAAGAATGGATCATCCCCTGTTATATTACAAAAACGCGTTAAACAGTTATTTGTATAAGCCGGTCAGGAGATAGCAGCCCGCAGTGCTTCCTTTTGAACTCACGCAGCTCAGTACAATATTATAGTGATCGTGTGTCGAAGAGTACAACCCGTGGGATGATCAAAAGGCTGGAAGGGAGATCAGAGTGATCGTGAGGGGGGACCATGATGGGAAGTCCTTATATCTATGTCCACGGGCGGTCTGACCGCGAATCCAAGCGGCTGCATGATCAGGCATCGGGGCTTGATTTTTTACTGCATGAAGGCACCCGATACCCGCCCGGCAGCACGGTTCTCGAAGCGGGGTGCGGCGTCGGCGCCCAGACCCTGCTCCTCGCAGGCAACAGTCCTCGTGCACAGTTTGTTTCAGTCGATATCTCGCCTGAATCGCTGGCACAGGCGCAGAAGCGTGTTTCAGGGGAGGGATTTACCAATGTTATCTTCCGGCAGGCAGATATCTGTGACCTGCCTTTTTCGGCTGGAACATTCGACCACGTATTCGTCTGTTTTACTTTAGAGCACATCCCAAATCCGCTCCTTGCGCTCGGTAATCTTAAAAACGTCCTCCGGCCCGGGGGCACCATAACAGCCATCGAAGGCGATCACGGGACAGCGGTTTTTTACCCCGACTCCCAGGCAGCTCATCACGTCATTGACTGCCTCGTCACGCTCCAGCGGCAGGCAGGAGGAAACGCCTTCATCGGCAGGGAACTGGAACACCTGCTGGCGGACGCGGGGTTTGTGGATGTAAAGGTTTCTCCCCGACAGACGTATGCCTCGCCGGGCATCCCCCATTCATCTGAAGCTGTGAAAAAAATTTTCATCGCAATGATCGAGGGGGTTAAAAAACAGGCGGTTGAGGGAGGCCTTTCGGATCCGGAGACATGGGACAAGGGAATCAGGGACCTATACCGGACTACGGAACCGGGCGGGATGTTCTGCTATACGTTTTTCAAGGCAGCTGGTGTGAAGTCGCGGTAATGAATTCGCGCCACCGGCTTTCACACCTCGTGAATGACAAAAAATCGCCCGTTTTAATCCTTGCCGTGCCACTCCCCGGCGAAGCGACCTGCAGCCCGATATGTTCATGTTCCTGCAACCGAGTACCGTGCCCAAATGATGCCATCCCCCATAACTTCCGTGGACCAGTGTGTGAGAGGGACCTGCAGGTTAGGAAGACCGGCCTTTTCCGGATCGAACATGGTCGGACCTGGCTGCCCGCCAGCGAGGAACGGGTGGATGAGAACGCTCACCTCATCTACCACTCCCGCATGCAGTAGGACACTGTTGAGCGTCCCGCCGCTGTCGACCCGCACGGTCTTAGTACCGTGCTGGCGGTTCAGTTCTGCAAGGGCTGTACGTATATCAATGCGATCGGCACCTGCGATAATTGATCCTATCTTCCTGTCAGCAAGGTACCGGAGGTACTCCTGCGGGGTTGCGGAGGAGCAGAGGGCAAGGACATCTCGCATGTAGGGCCACTTCCGGATGGCGTCCCAGCAGCGCACCCTCCCCCGGCTATCGGCGATGACAAGCAGGGGGCGGGGATCGGGAGCGCCTGCCGGCGGCCTGAACATATCCTCGTGTTCCGGGGGGACTTCCAGCGCCGGATTCTCGCGGACCGCTGCAAGGACGGTCTCGCTCCCGAAAAGGATTGTGTCCGGGTTCCACCTGGCAGCGAGTGAGTAGTACAATTCGAGGTCAGCGGGGAAGTTCGTGATCCGGCCGTCGAGGCTTGTTGCGATGTGGAGGATTACTTTTGGAAGCATTGAAAGACTCCTTGCGGTTACATTCTGCTGATTTGTTTAAAAGGGCTTGTCGTGCAGGGTGAAAATGGGTAACTGATATGTCTCGCGAGGCGGAGTACCTGCCGATATCAGTGTAAATGATACAATGACATGAAGAGCGCTTCCGCTCGTCAGTAAATTTTCATAAAAACAGTGACCGTGTAAGAAGGAAGGTGATAGCAGCTCACCATGCTTCCCGGGGACTCGCGTACCTCAGTACAACATGATACGTTTGCCGGCTTAACTGCTGGGTTCGGAATGAGACCAGGTGTTTCCCGACAGCTATGGCCGCTATCACCACGTGTTGTTTGCTTTTAGTTTCTGACCGGAGGGCGGACACTTCTTCGAATCG